>NZ_WUQY01000163.1 GCF_009829085.1 Sphingobacterium bovisgrunnientis | reverse complement strand
ACACAAAATGGTTGAGAATTCAAATAATACGTGAATATTAGGGTGGAACAATTTCACTTAATGGTTGCCTTTAATTCTTAAATTAAGATTCACAATCTAATGTAGTGTTCGATCGAATTTTTTTATTGTATTCAATTTACGTCTCTCGAATTCTCATTGAGCCTATTTAACTAATTCAATCTGATATTTCTATGCGAATCAATTTTATTTAAATGAAATATTAGTTCTAAAAATTCATCTAACATTCGCAATAATTAGTATAAGTATCTCTACACGTTATACTAAATTATCAAATTTTAATATGTGGTCGAAATCTATAACTCACCTCTCGATTATTAATAGATTCAAAAAATAATTGAATAATTGGCCAAAGAATTCAAAACATTAAGTACATAATTAAAATCAATATATATGT
>NZ_WUQY01000162.1 GCF_009829085.1 Sphingobacterium bovisgrunnientis | reverse complement strand
GATTGAAAGCGAGAAGGCAACTGGAGGGACCGCATGGGAGGGGCGGGATGGCGAAAATTTTACTTTTGCGGCGGGAAGGAAAAAGAAGAAAAAAAAAAAAGATAGTACAAAAGGGGTGCAACACGAGGACTTCCCAGGGGGTCACCCATCCTAGTACTACTCTCGCCCAAGCACGCTTAACTTCGGAGTTCTGATGGGATCCGGTGCGTTAGTGCTGGTATGGTCGCACCCGTCAGTAACTGCGCTCCGAGCGTATTTGATGTGAGTCCAGGGTTCGGAACGGTCGCGACTGCGGAGGGATCCGGGTTAGCGATAGTGGGGTCCGCGGGGTCGGCGATGATTGAAAGCGAGAAGGCAACTGGAGGGACCGCATGGGAGGGGCGGGATGGCGAAAATTTTACTTTTGCGGCGGGAA
>NZ_WUQY01000161.1 GCF_009829085.1 Sphingobacterium bovisgrunnientis | reverse complement strand
AAATATGCCCCTAGAAAAATCAGAAGTAGTCAGAGCTGTAATTGTTCGTACCTGTAAAGAACTTAAACGTGACAGCGGTATGATAATACGATATGATGACAATGCTGCAGTTGTGATTGATCAAGAAGGAAATCCAAAAGGAACTAGAATTTTTGGTGCGATCCGCCGGGAATTGAGACAATTCCATTTTACTAAAATAGTTTCATCAGCTTCCGGAGCATTATGAATCAATCAGTTACACGCTACATTAATTATTCTTTACATGTACAATGCACAAACACAAATTAGACCTTTTACTACCACCAATCGAAGAATTCATACACGGACAACCATAATATAGTCGAATCTTATGACCAATCAAGCTCGTAAAGTGCCAAGTTTATTTCAATAGAAATCCCTTGAGGAATAGCAGTCTCC
>NZ_WUQY01000160.1 GCF_009829085.1 Sphingobacterium bovisgrunnientis | reverse complement strand
GTTTGGCTTTATTTTTCATTTAAATTGTCAATTAAATGAATACATTTTTTTACCATTGAATTTAGAATATGTTTTCATTGCCAAAAAGTAAAAAAAAAAAAGATGGAAAATATTTTCCCATCATACTCATGGAAAAATAAAAGATGAAAAATGTGCTTTAAATGTTTCTATCTAGAAAAGGAGTGAAAATGAATTCCATGGAAAAATTATGCAATCAAATACCAAATTTAAGGGTGGAAAAGGAAAATGTTTTTATTTTCCACCCAATTCCAGGACCTTAGTTTAACCCTTGACCCCCCCTCCCTCCCCCATTTTTTTTTTTCTTCCGAGTAGATGCCTTGATCGATTTTTAAAACATTATTATCTATAGATTTCTAACTGGTCTTGGGCTGTTTTGTTGGTCACACATAGCAACTAT
>NZ_WUQY01000159.1 GCF_009829085.1 Sphingobacterium bovisgrunnientis | reverse complement strand
ATAGATATTTTTCAAAAAAAAAATGACTGAAAAAAGTTACAAGAATCTAATTTAATTTTTTTCCATAAAAAATAGAGATAAACGATAAGAGAAAGAGAATCAATAGAAAAAATAAAATTTAATCATATATCTAATGTTTGTAGAAAGAAAAATGAAAGAAATATTGAATTTGTTTTTTTTTGGGTCTTCAAAAATTTCATGATTAATGAGAGACAAATTTTAAAATTTTATATGAGTATTTTCTGCTTAAAAGCTAGTACTCCGGAGACTTTCATTAAAATTTGAATACCCCAAAACTTATAGAGACTTCTAAAAAGTTTTAATTGAATATACTGTGACTTTTAGAGACTTTTTAAAAGTTTATAAAAATCTCAATTGAATATACCATAACTTTTAGAGAGTCTCTAAAAGTCTACAT
>NZ_WUQY01000158.1 GCF_009829085.1 Sphingobacterium bovisgrunnientis | reverse complement strand
AAAAGGAGATTGCAGTCCTTTTGTGGCGTTCCCACTGCACGGTTCTAGTTCCGGTAATCAACGGGTCAGATTCCTCACGTGGAATCTTGGTTCTTGGTACGGGTCGAACGAAGGGTCAGGTTGAAGCTTTGCTCGGCGTGATTTCTCGCTTTCTTAGGTTTGTTCTTCTTGTTCGTGGGTTCCCAAGCCTGTTCTTGGTCGGGTTCACATCAGTTGGTATCAGAGCACAATTCTAGAATTCAAGTCATCTATCATTTTTATTTCTGTGAGTCCTTGTTTTTTTTTTTTTTTGTGTTCTTCGTGTTCATTTGTCCAGTAATTATTTTTGAGTTTCAATCCAAAAATTTCCAAAAAAAGAGTCAAACATTTTTTTTGGGCTAATCTAGCATCCAAATCAACTTTCGTTTGTTTTGTTGGT
>NZ_WUQY01000157.1 GCF_009829085.1 Sphingobacterium bovisgrunnientis | reverse complement strand
TTTAGTATTTGATAATCTAGGCTATTCAGTTTATAATTGCTCGAAATATACTGATGTGATACGCATAGGCAAATTCTGAGACGAGTTGTTTGTTTTTTCGCGAATTTTCAGTTTCATTATATTTCTTATTTTGGCAAGTTTTATTATTTTTGGACTCTTGATATTTTGTGCTTTTAGGGTTTTCCATAGTTTTCATATAAATGAGAATTTTATTTCATTGTAATAAAGTTAGTTATGATAATAAAAAGTTGAGTTTTCTCTCCAATGGATCTTCCATGAAAAAAAATGAACTTATCAAATATTTCATGTTAATATTTGTGGCGTTCAAACCAGAACTTATCAAATGATTGGACAACCTTTGTGGCGTTCGCAAGTTGGGGTTCTAGTTTCCGCACTTCAACAGGTTTAAGGTTAATATACC
>NZ_WUQY01000156.1 GCF_009829085.1 Sphingobacterium bovisgrunnientis | reverse complement strand
GATGAAGAACAAAAAATAAAAAAAATTAGAATGTTGACCACTTATTACGCGCCTAGGCACGCCTAAGTTGCCTAAGGCACGCATTAAGCGGTCAACATTCTCGTTGACCGCTTAATTTTATTTTATTTTTATTACTTTTCATTTTCATTAAATGTACATTTCTTTTTCTTTTTGTTTTTTTGTTTTTTTGTTTTTTGTTTTTTTTGTTTTTTGCTTTTTTGTTTTTCTTCTTTTGCACACGTAACCTTCCTTCCCTTTTCTCCTTTGATTTTTTGGTTTTTTGTTTATCCCTTTTAATTTTCAGTTTCTTTTTTGTCTTTTTTTTGTTGATTATTGTTATGATTATTTTAGCATGGTTGTCTTAACAAAATTGAGATTAACATTCTTCGTTTTCTTTTTTTTTTCAGGGACTCAACTTTTGG
>NZ_WUQY01000155.1 GCF_009829085.1 Sphingobacterium bovisgrunnientis | reverse complement strand
CAGGGTGTCCTCTAACTGGCATCAGTTAGTTCTTGTATTAATCAAGTACATCTTTAGAAAATGTGGTCAGACGAACTACGTTGATCAAGCAAACTCAAAAGGTGACACCTAACCGCCATCCTCTCTATCTTGGTTTAGATCCAAGTGGATTCGTCAATGTTTTTATTTTGAATCTAATTAAATTGTTTCGAAGTGGTTTGGTTTAAATTGTAATCTTTGCAAATTGTTTACAAAAAAAAAAAAATAATAATAATAATAATGCTACAACAACATTTTCTGCAAAAGCCATGAATCCATATTTCCTGAAAATACTCGCGATGTAGTAAAATACAAATTCACTATCTACCCTCTTCATAAACACATGGAACAAGAGAATATATATGTGTATGTGTGGGTGGGTGGGTGTGTATGTATATATAAAGG
>NZ_WUQY01000017.1 GCF_009829085.1 Sphingobacterium bovisgrunnientis | reverse complement strand
ATGCCGAGTTTTGTGCATATTACAGATGGTAAACAACATGAATCTAAAATCGCCAAGACCATTTCATTTGCTAAGGGCTGTGTGGTGGTTGTGGATAGAGGCTATGTTGATTATGCTTGGATGAACGTTTTGGACAGCAATCAGTCCTTTTTTGTCACACGCAGTAAATTTTTCCAAATGCTACTGGCTATGAAACCTACTGACTTTTCAAAATATCTGTCAGGGTTTCTGACTGGGTATTTGGCCCACGAACGAGGTGCCAGTAAGAACACGATTTGTGCTTATCGCGATACTTTTGTTCTGTTCATCGGCTACATGGCTACTCAAGGAATACCGGTAAACCGACTTATCCTAGAGTCCATTACACAACATGCAGTTGTGGGTTTTCTGGATTGGTTGCAAGCCGAACGGCGAAACAGTAATACGACCAGAAATGCAAGATTGGCTGCGATTCACGCTTTTTTCAGTTATATACAGTATCAACAACCTGAGCATTTGTACGAATGCCAAAAGATACTATCCATACCGATGAAACGTAAAGTCACTGTTCCGATGAACTATCTAACGATCGAAGGTATAAAAGCGTTGCTGGAACAACCAGATACGAGGACATCAAAAGGTCGTCGGGATCTCGCATTGCTTTCGTTGATGTATGATACTGGTGCAAGGGTCCAAGAAGTTATTGACCTAGTGCCATCCAGTTTGAGGCTCGATGGACTCAATACAATCTGTATCACCGGTAAAGGAAATAAGACACGGATCGTTCCCATGCTTGAAGATCAGGTAAGGCTATTGAAATTATATATCACTGAACATCAACTTGAACAAGGGAGTAATAATAAACATCCTTTATTCTTCAACAGCCGCCGAGAAAAACTCACCCGTGCTGGTGTGAACCACATTTTGATCAAATATGCTGAGATGGCAAGAAAGACAAGCAATGTTTATTTGCCTGAAAAAATTAGTTGTCATGTATTGCGACACTCCAAAGCGATGCATCTGTTACAGGCTGGTGTAAACCTGGTGTACATCCGGGATATACTCGGGCACGTATCAGTTCAAACTACGGAAGTTTACGCCAAGGCTGACTCACGGGCAAAACGAGAGGCAATCGAAAAGGCTTACACGTCAGTGGCGCCCCAAAAAGAACCGATTTGGTTGTCAAACAACAACCTACTGGATTGGCTTAAAAGCTTTTAACAATATGATGGTTAATAAAATACTATCAATGATTATGCAAAGTCGTCCTCCATAAAAGCTTAATTGCAGGCAGTTCTCGCGGTATATCACGCTACACTTCGCATAACCATTAGCTTGTCATAACCCAGCTTATGTAAAACTTTACATAAGCTGGGAAGGAAAAACTATCTCTTTGCGGGGAGCCACGAAGCGGCGCAACGGTCAGCTATGATTTATTCTTTCTTCGCCATTTGTAAGAAACATGAAGTCAACCCTTTTCAATGGCTGAAATATACGCTGCAAAATATCATGTCAATAAACCATAAGAACATCAAGGAGCTATATCCCCAGAACTATAAACAAATCATCGGGCAATCAAATATGTAGTTCGTAGGGCGGATACGCTTAGCATATCAAAAGGCTCAAGTCTATAACTTGCTCGAAAAGGTTGGAATTGTGTTTGAAAAGAAAAAAGGTTTAGTTCATAAAGTGTAATTAATTAACATACTTTCACCATGATTGACGAAGAACCCGCATCACCGAAATAGACAGAAGCTGTTGATTTGATTGATAAAGAGCCTATAAGGAGATGGTGGTTAGCGGATAATGTTCCGTATTCCAAATTGGTTTACTTTCGCTAAAATTAGATATCAGAACAACAATGTCTCCAATTATTCCAATTAAAATAGTTGAGCCAAATAGAACAGTAATAATAGTTAGGATGATACTAGAGCGTGGAATCTATGCTAATTGTATAGTATACGCAGGTGTTGGTAGAAAAGATGCACGAATTAAACCAAGTTTAATGACACCTCATACAAAGGACATTTAGATAAAGCACTTAATAATTTTGAAGATATTAGCAAAAGATCAGTCTAGATAATAGTAGAGGCCGGAATTTATGCTAAACTAGTAATATAAAATACCAAGTTGTTAAATAGCTCAAAATTTTAACGATTTTGTTATGTTACTCCATATCCTATAAAAAATTGATTTGTCCTCAGTGATGATTTCAGCATCTGCTTGGATACCGGGTTTAAGTTTTATAATAGAATCTTTCGGTGTTCGAATAAGGGTAACTTTTGTCAAAAAAACACTATCTCGTAAAGGAATGTCAGATATATAATCAATTTCACCTTTCAGATAGCCATATTCTTGATAAGGGAAACTGCGTACTTTAATAATCACCTGTTGCTTTTCTCTTACTTTGGCCGATGTACTTTGTGGAATCAGCATCTCTCCATAATAATCATCTTTAGCAGTATTCACATAAAATAGTGGATCGCCCGATTTCACAAATTGATTGACTTGCAAAAAATCGCCGTATATAAGATACCCTTCCGATGGAGAAGAAATCACATATTTCTTCTTCCAATTATCAGCCTCACTGATGAAGCTATTAAATGATTGGACAAACTTCTTTTCCTCTTCAAAGATCTGATTATTAATCTCTGACAGCTCCTTATCTTTTGACAACAGATTACCACGATTGGAAATAATATTATTTTCAATTTGTGGTAATGCCTGCTTCTTGGCCAATAGTGCTGCTTCCTTTTGTTGTAGCTCTAGTGGACTAATTATTTTTTTATCGGCCAAAGCTTTATATCGCTTGAATTCTTGTTCGGCAAGAGCCAGTTCTTGCTGCTGGAGTTCATAGGATTTCTGTATACGTTCATTTTGTTCATTAACATTAGATAATTCATTATAGATTAACTGCTTCCTTTTTTCAAATATACCGCCGTCCTTTACAGCTTGATAATTTAAATACGCTAAGTAAAAATTCTGATAACTGTTCTGAAGTTCCCCCAATTCTAACTCACCTGGCGAACCCAATTTATCCAGATCAAGTTTCATTTCTTTATTAGTCCGTAGGTTTTTGAGGTGCGTCACAATAGATAACACCTGCTTATGATCCGCAATACTTTCCATATAAGCAATCTCCTGATCCTGGCTAACCCAAGCTCCCTCCTGCACAAGAATATTGACTAGATTACCATTAATCTTACTCAACATCACCTTAGGTGCATTAGTCGTATTAAACTTTAGGTTGGTGTTGACCACCTCTGGATACTTAATAAAAACAGAGATACTTAGTATCATCAGGATAGTAAGAAGAATAAATGAAATTCCTCTTTTCATCAACCACGTTGGAGGCTTTGCAATGATTTCTTGCAGATCCTCCGAGTGTAAATCTTGTTCTTGTATACTAAATTTCGCCATACTAATTCCCTAACTCTAATTGATTTTTGACTAACTCAAAATATTTGCCCCTTAGTGCAGTCAACTCTTTGTGCGTTCCTTGCTCGACAATTTCCCCTTTCTCCAAGACGATTATATTATCAGCATTCTTCACGGTGCTAAGGCGGTGCGCTACAACGATAACTGTACGGTTCTCGAAAAACTCATTCAAGCGCTCCACTATAGCCTTTTCGTTATTAGCATCCAAGGAATTGGTAGCCTCATCCAAGAAAATATATGCTGGCTCCTTATATACCGCACGAGCGATCATCAAGCGTTGCTTTTGCCCTTGGCTGATCCCCTTTCCTCCAGTACCTATTTTTGTCGCTAAACCAAAAGGTTCATCAGCAATAAACTCTTCCAAATTTGCAATACGAATTGCTTGCTGTATCTTCGCCGCATCTGGATGTTCCTCATTGACGGTTATATTATTCTCTATGGTATCAGCAAAAATATAATTATCTTGAAGTACTGAACCGCAGCTATCTCGCCACAGATTAAAACTTATCTGATCCAACTTCTTGTTCCCAATATGGATATCGCCCTCTTCCGCCTGATAATAACGTAACAATAGCTTTAAAATCGTTGTTTTTCCCGAACCACTTGCTCCTACGATAGCCGTCGTCTTACCCGCAGGAAAGGAAAGGTTGAGTTTTGTAAATATAGGATCGTTTCCGGCCCCATAATACCGGTAAGTAAGGTTTCTGATTTCAATCGTTTTGTCCTCCGGGAGTTGTGTGAAGTATTCTTTCTGCACATCTTCCTCCTCTTCGGTTTCATAGATCTCATTCAGTCTTTCCAAACTGATCTTAGCATCCTGGTACGACTGCATAAAGCCCAATAACAATTCGACAGGATTACTCACCATACCAACAATATATTGGATAGCCATCATCCCCCCCAAGGTAATATCACCATCGATCACCGATTTAGCCGATATATAGGTTATCAATATCCCCTTGGCCTGATTGATCGCCATCGAACCGATAGATTGGTATTGCGATAAGGCTAGACTTTCTACTCTAAATTTAAATAGTTTAGCCTGTAGTGCTTCCCAGCCCCATCGCTTTTGTTTCTGGGCATTATTAAGTTTGATATCACGTATACTTTGAATCATCTCCACCATATAGGTCTGATCCTCCGAAGACAATTTGAATCGCTTATGATCCAGTTCTCGACGATACTTCATGAATGCCAGAATCCACAAAGTGTACAACACCGTTGCAACAAGAAATACAAGAAAAATTGTTTTATTATAGATGACCAATAATGTACCGAATATGAACATATTGATCAATGAAAATAAGGTATTCAAGGTACTACCTGTTAGAAAACCTTCTATACGCTGCTGATCAGACATCCGCTGCATAATGTCCCCGTGGGTCTTCAGATCAAAGAAGTTCATCGGGAGTTTCATAATCTTTATCAATAAATCCGTGAGAATAGAAATATTGATTCGCGTACTAATATGAAGCATGATCCAAGAACGAATAAACGATACCGATACACTCCCTACAAACAGCATCAATTGCGCTATCAGTATAAGATTAATAAAACTGATATTCTTGGTATTTATACCGATATCCACAACAGACTGAGTCAGAAATGGCGTGATCAGGGATAGAATTGTCCCCAAGACCATACCCAATATCAACTGGATAAAAAGCTTTTTATATTTATAAAAGTAGGTGAAGATCTTTTTCCAGCCTAATGTCAGAGACGGCTCTTCTTCGTCGATTTGGTAGAAGTCTGGGCCAGGACTTAAGATCAAGGACAGACCTTCATGCAATTCTCTGGTAGAAAACCAGTTCTTCGAGAACTCTTTTTCGGTATAAGTTATTAATCCAGTTGCAGGATCTGATATATAATATTTCCCTTTTGTTATTTTGTATAATACGACAAAATGATTTTGATCCCAATGTAGAATACAAGGCAATTCTACCTCTTTCAATTGATCTAAAGAAAGACGCACACCATAAGTTCGGAAACCTAATTTCTCAGCAGCCTCTGAAATCCCTAATAAATTAACTCCATTCTTAGTCGTTTGGCACAGTTTACGGATCTTATGGATGGAAATCAACTGTCCATAGTACTTGAATACAATACGTAAACAAGTAGCTCCGCAATCCATCTGATCCATTTGCCTATAATGAGGGAAGCGTTTTAGCATTTTATTTTATAAACCATTATTTACTACTATACAACTAAAATAACTACTTCTATTAAGAAGAATAAAAAAACGATTGTATTATTTACACTGAACGGAATTATTTTATCGCTTCAATAAAATCACACGAATTTATAAAGAATTTAATCTCCACAAAATCTTGCCTCGTTACATTTTGTAAAATAAATCAGAGCTTTACTAATTCATTACACATTTATACCAATCTTCGTTATCAAGTGATATATATGCAATTTACATTCTAAAACATAACATACTTTAAGCCAACAACAGCAGAAATGTCCAATTAAATTTGGCTTTAAAAAATAAAATCATATTTAACTTAATGTTTTTCAAATCAACAAGTTACAAAAGAAAGTTTTCTGTATCAACAACAACTTTCTTAGCCCTTATTTCAATTTCAATATTATATTGCAATTGACCATCTACAACGCTATCATTATTATCATGTAATCTATATAGATAGAGAGGTTCTTTTACAAAAAATATTTTATTGAACCCAGCAAGCTCTAGTAAAGGAAACATCAAAGCAATATCGTAAGTCATTAAATAAAAGATTTGATACTTGTCTTTCATATGGGAGAAATTTGAGTCAATCTTTCTATACTTATCAAATAATTCAAATTTAAAAGTTTTTAGGTGAGAGGCTTTCCAAGTTGCTTGTCGTAAGATTCTATACTCATCTCTAGAATACGCTGACCCAAATATTTTGTGAGAATTCATAAGTTTAAAACTTCCATACGTAAGCAAACATCTCTTTGCATAATAAATATTATTTATCAAGGGCAGAACGAATTCATGAGAAAAACTATCATCGCCATCTAAAATCAAAATGATCTCATTGGATTTAAAAGAGTAATTATTGAGAACATATATTATATTCTCTAAAGCATATTTTCTTTTTTTATTAGAAATTACAATGAATTTTTCATTTTTAGGGATTTTATTTAAACTATTATCAGAAGAACAGTCATCTATTAAGAAAACGTTATAATTATTATAATGTTGATTTAGGATAGACTCACAGCAGGATTCTATAAATAATTCAACATTTCTAAAAGGAATTATGATGTTAATTTTATGTTCTTGATTTGATAGCACCCAATCCATGCTTAATGTAGAGTTTAATGTAGCTTTTTTTATAATTGCTCGATTAACCAAATCTTCTAAAGATATTTCGTCACTTGAAATGCTCATTAAAGGTTCAAATAATACTCTTGTAATTACAAATGCATATATAGCATCGACTTCGCATATATAGCTTATGTCATTATTAATTTTTCCCACTGAAGAGGACACATCTCCTGAAATCAGTAAAAAGTGAATTCCACAGTCTACAGCTGAATAAATCCCATTAAACACGTCAATATCTGATGATATTTCGTCAAAATATTCTGCTTTTTTTACAATAAATATTGCATCTTCACCTGTGATTAATGCATGATTTATAACTTCTTGTAGCTTTTTAACAGAACACTTCTCATTAAGATGCAACTCTACAGGTTTGAAACAAATGGGAATTTTGTTGTAATCTAATTGAATCTGATTCTCTAAAAAATATGTTGATATAAATTTGTCCATAAATTATCTTCAATTTTCAATTCTTAATATATTGGCAGCAATTTTCTCAAAGAAAAATTTTTTCAATAAAAAAGAGTTGTAATTTTTATGATGGCTATTACAAATCAATAATTGATTCATGAATTTAGCACAATTTTGTATTTCTTCTTGATTATTGACTTTATCCATCAATAACAACTCTATTATTTCGTAATTACTTTCAAAATCGTCAACCTGGAATTGAAAGAAAATATCCTTTCTTATCATCATTGCGTATTTTCTTTGTGTTTTCATTTTCATGCTAGTTATTTGTTTTGCATGAAATCTGTATCTAATTAAATTATCTGGTATATTATAAATTGGGAAGTATCGACTACACCTTGCGACAAAATCATAATCAGATGCTATTTTATACTTTAACTTATAAAGCAAATTATATTTAAGTATTAGCTTTCTTCTGATCATAATAGTAGATTGCAACATATAGTTATTTTCGAGTAGTTTAATTTTGAAGTCCTGATAATTACATTCTCTCTTCATATTTCCAAGAGGATTCCCTTTTTCATCAATAAAACTATAATTCGATCCTATTGCTCCCACGTGTTTCTTTTTCTCAAGGTATTTATATTGAATTTCAAGTCTATTATTTTCCGATATGTCATCAGAATCAAACATAGCTATATATTTTCCTATTGCATGACGAATACCAATATTACGAGCAAAGTAATTACCTTTATTAGATTTCAATTGAATAAACTTAATACGAGGGTCATTAAATGATTTAACAATATTAACTGTAGAATCAGTGGATCCATCATCAACAATAATAAATTCAATGTTTGATAAAGATTGATTTAATATACTTTCTATAGCTTTTGTTATGTAAAGCTCAGAATTATAACATGGCATAATTACTGATATAAGTATAGATTTAAGGGTCATTTTTAAAATTATATTTTTTAATTACGTCAGTTGGATAAATATTCACTTATCTCAATATGACTATAATTTGAAAGATACATATGTAGTAAACTGTGATCCATTAAACTTAAGAGTTCTAATACATTTAAATTTAAAATCGAATCTTTATAGATTTGATCTAGAATTTTAATTTTTTGAAAAGACTTATTGTTTAAATAATCTTGTTGCTTTAAGTTATTTACTAAGTCAAAATAAATTTTTTCAAGAAAATTCTGCCAGTGTGGATTATCATATTGCTTAATACTCATAAGTGTATATATACATATTTCTAGATTTATATAAATATTTTTAAAATATGTAATTGAATTACTCTTAGAATGAATTTCTTTAAAATAGTTAAGTAAGATTTCGATCGCTTCGTAAAATTCTTTCTCAAAAAATTTTACATTTTTTTGTAATAATTGACTGACTTGTAGTAAACAAAACGATAGTAAAACTATTTCATCTGGTTCTATATCATTTTTTTGTAATGAAGATACATTTTCCTTGATATATTTAACCAACCTGTCAGATAAAAGAGCAATACATTCGTTATGTATAAAATGTCTATAAAAAATTTGATTTTTATTCTTGCTTTCAGATCTTATATGGTGATATTGTAGTAAACCCAAAATATCCCTAATATCATATGTGTTTTGGACTAAAATATTTAATGTCATTTTATAGCAATTATCATCAATTTCTTCCAAAACCTCGTCTGTATCAATACATATTAACTGTTTTTGTGCTAGAAATTCGATCATCCATCCGACTCCTGTAATGCCATGATTAAAGGAATAATCTGTACAATCAGACAATAAATCACTTAATTCATCTAATAAATCTTCAGCTTTTCTCCTTAACTGGACACTACCATTGTGGTGACTTATAAGAATTTTAAATAGGATTTCCTTAGAAATTCCAGATTCAAGTCCTATATTCTTTTTTCTTCTAGACAGATCCATTGATATTAACTTGGTTATTTTTTGGTAAATTTGACAACTTGTAAAAATATCCCTTTCTTGAGGATTCAATAGCACTGTCTAATTTTGTAAACAATTGCTTGAATGTAATATTGTCCTCTAATATATCATTAAGCAACCTTTTATAACTCACGAAATATGTTCTAACCTTATCATTAATCGATTTTTCAAATTTATTAACATTACTTGATAGTAATTTATCATCCAAAACCATTGAAAAAGTCTTGGTAAAAATTGGGTCTAAGCTAAAACACCAACTTGATTCATAAGATATACATAATGAATCACGATAACCACTTTCAGCATTGATCAATTGAACCATAGATTCAACATCAATAATACATTCAAATGGAGAAAAGAACAAAAAATCTATATTCCGTATTTCATTCAATGTATTTTTTAGATCCTCGACATTAATTATCAATGAATCAGAGATTTTAGCATATTTATTATTATCTGAAACAACCAATATGCTTTGGCAATTGAAATATTTTTTTAAATATCTTAATGTTATGTTAAGTGTTTCAATTTTTATATGGTTTGAGAATTTAGCAAATAATATAAAAGATACATTTGGCATGTGATAACGATCTTCATCCAATTCATTTTTTCTAGCTATAATAGATTGGACAACCTCATAACTACATGTCGTATCTGGAATATTCAATAAAATCTCATCATACCACGGCGGAAAATGAATATATTTGGTTTTTTTAAATGATAAATTCACACCCTCTTGTCCTCCTGAATAGTGTAAGATTGAATTCTTTTTCCAATTTTCTATGGGTGAATCTGGCCAAGAGAAATCCATTTCGGGATGTATCTCAACTTGTTTATTAAAATACCATAAGTTCCATAAAACAGCCCACATATCAGCACACCAAGCTTGAATTCCAGCTGTATTGGAGCGAGAGCTTCCCTTAGCTACAAAGTTCTGCATCCAAAGACTTCTATTATAGTTTTGTAATAAATCATAAATCATTTGACTGTCTCTTTCTACCTTATCCCAAAAACTACTATTTATACCTTTTAAGATATATTGTGCACCACCAGCATGCATATCTTGATCGGAAATCATTTTAGTAGAAATGCCAACTATTTCAGACATGCTTTTAAAAACATCATATGAAGAATTGTTTATAATATATTTACTATCTAAGTAGCTACGAGTGTCAGAAACATAACATTTAGTATTACAAGAAACATCCAACACGGGTATTCTGCTAAATAAGACATCAGAATCATGGTAGAATATTACTTCATTCTCTAACTCGGGATAGAATGAAAAATGTTGCTTTAGAATATTTGGTCGTATTGAAGAAATATATTCTTTGCTTTGACGACTATCTGGATATATGTAAAACTGTGCAAGTTCACTATTTCGGGTAATTAAGTCCTGAAATAATGGTTTGAGTCCTAATAATGGATTATACCCCACTATAACATGAATACATTCTCTCGGGATTTTCAAGTTACGCAAATTACGTATTTGAATTTCCAATTGCCATGTAAAATAGAAGTCGTCTGGTTGTGCTGAAATATAAATCACACCTTATTTATATTTATTATTTTAATAACTACATAATTAAAAAGAATAAGACTCTTTGATAAAGAGTCTTACTTTAGATTGTGGTAGACTTTTAAATGGTTAGTCCTTAATTTCCTTCAAGTTGTATTGTCTACAATTTATTGACAAGTACACTTATCTAGAGGTGTACTCCAAACACAAGAGCCCTCTTTCCCAGGAGATACCTCACAAGCTCCACCCGCGCTATCACACGGAACCGCTGAACTACAGCCACGATAAGTAACAGGAACTGATGAAGTGGTAGTAGTAGTAGTCCATGAAACACCACCAAGAACTTCCATCATTTGACTTGCGTTAAGTACTGCTACTCCTTCCAAATCCAAATTCTTTAATTTAATCTTTTTCATTATTTAATTATTTAAGTTTATACTGTAGACTTACTTTTTTTCTATTAGCCCTACAGCTCAGCATAGTAGACTATTTGGTCATATCAAAATTTAATATTTGGTATAGTTTTTTTCTATTTACTTTTTCCCATAAATTCAACACTTCTAATTTATTATTAGGATGAACCAATAAAGTATAGGGAATGCCTTGTACAAGGTATTTCTTTTTTACTTCTTTTAACAAATTTAGAGCTAATAAATTTCTGAATGGAATCTTCCCATTTTTTACTAATTCATTCCATTTTTTTATTGTTGATTCTTCATCAATCGATATATATACAATATCTAATTTATCACCTGCAACTCGATGTACTTCCTCTACAATTGGAATCATTTCATGACACCACTTGCACCATGACGCGGAGAAGACTATTAGAGAAAACTTATCTGGATATCTTACAATAGGTTCCATCTTCTTATTTCCTAAAGAATAAAGATCCATATTATCAAATATGTCCATTTTTAGGTAGCGTTTTATTTTCATACCGAAATAGCTTTCTTTTGCGCTATCTGAAAATTCTTCATATACTTTTGCTAAATCTTCTTTACTCGCATAATAAGGAATTGTTGATTCTAGTCTACTTATCAGTTTTTGTGAATCAGGGTATTTACGTGTCAACTTGATATACGTATCCAACTCTTCGAAATATTTTGGCCCCAATTTGCTTAAACTAGAATTAAAATAGCTATAGGATCGAGCTCTTATAGAAATTAAAAGTTCCTTATCTTCATTACCATCTATTAAATACCGGTCTTGGAGGTTCTTTTTATAAATTATTTCTAGATCATCTTTCCTAATTGGTATACTATCAAAAATATTTAATTGATAAAACTTGAGGTTTAGATTTACGTCACCTCTACTCACATGAAAACTTCCACACCAAAGCGTATCGCCAGAATCTACAGAGGCAAATGAAATCGAATTGAATATACTATCCGAACTAACCTCATTGTCGATGTCAAAATATTTAATATAGTCGTACAAGCTATCTGGATAAGCAAATTCCCAAATAGAGTCTGCCCCAATTTTTCCGTTAAATACATGCTTTGACTTATCATCCAATGCAATTCTTAAATCAAGTTTAGCGTATGTCTTTCCAGAAAAATTAATTCGCAACTTATTCGTTTTTTCAGTTTGAGAAAAAGCTAAAGTGCTAATAGTCAAAAATAATAACAGTGATAATAAAGTTCTCATAAAATAATATATTCTAAATCTTCTAATTTATATTCATCTGGTAATAAATACCCATTCACTAAAACAGTAGGAGTTGCTCGCAATCCAGATTGCCTTTTCCATAATTCATGATTGCGAAATTCTTCTTCGACAGCTATTTCGTGTCCATTTGAACAATATTTACTTTCAAAAATAAACTTCGACTTCCTTTCAGAATTAAACCATTCATTATATAAATAATTAGTATGTGCAATATCGTTATTGAGATATATCCTAATTAGATTATGAATAGTTTTTATAAAATCTTCTTTATCCTCAGTATCAAAATATGTAAAAATGTATTGAACATTTACCTTGTCAGCCAATTTGTTTAATAATTTTTCTATTCTACGATGCATTGTAGAGCAGGGGGCACAGTACGGGTTAGTTAAAACAGTAAGTGTTGTTTGAGCATTTTTATTTCCAAAAATAATATTGGAAACACTTTGATCTACTTCATAAAAGGGTTGTTCCTTCACTTTAGAAAAGAAAACTCCAGGTTTAAACATCAAACTCTTCATTTGGTATTCGGTAAAAAGAAATTTTTTACTTTTTACATAAATAGGTAAGGAAAGATTTAGAATGATAGGTGGCAATGTATAAATGCTTATTAAAAGCAAAGCATCATATAATGAAAATGTTTCAGGTATTAAAAAGCCAAACACTACGTTTGTGCAAAATATAGCCCACAGTAAGATTTGGATCATAATACATAGACCGCACCACTGTCTGGCAACAAATCCTTGATACCAAATACTCCAAACACTATACGGTAAAACTAAGATATTAATGCTAAATAAGAAAGGTATATAACTGGGTAAAAATAATAAAACTAACAAATTGGAAATGAAATACCCTAAGCCTAGTTCACTCCAACTTATCAGTCCTAAAAATTTGGAAGCTGAAGATTCTAACACATTATTGCAATCTCCTTTTTTAAATACGGAACACAGTTTATCTGCTATATTGCTATTTACATTAATCTGTTTTAGAACAAGTAAAAATGACACATAACAACCAATAATATTAATTATAATAGTAAATAAAAAATTAGCCTGAGATTTATAGGGATTATCAATAATAACAACAATTAATAAAATTGAAAGTAAAACGCCTAATAAAAATTGTTGGATATTTTTGATCACCTCCTTTTTTCTATGCTCTTCATAACCTGGCTCTATTGAATCCGAGGAAGATTGTAGTACTAATACAACTCCAGACCAAATTTGATTAAACTCATCTCTATCAACTTCTTCCTCTCCACTTCCCCAAATGAATTTTACAGATGAATGAGAGACTTCTTTAACGATTACAAAATCATTTGAAGCATGAGCGATAAAAGGAGTATTCAAGTTTTCAATTTGAGATTTATCTGACAACTTCAATCCGGTATTATCTACTCCGTAATCAGTAAACATCTTAGAAATTCCAAGTAAATTTGATTTGTAAGGGTTTGTATTATATATTAATTCTGTATAGTAGTTAGTATGCTTAACTCCTAATAAGGTGAGTGTAGTAGCAATTAAATTTTTCTTTGTATTATAATTGATTTTTTTCATTAATAAGTCTATATATCATGGTTAATGGCTTCTAGTTTACTTTGGTAATAGCAAAGTAAAAGATATAAATAATCGGTTAAATTATAACTTTAATAAACTTCAAAAATATTTTTCACAATTCATAATTTAATTACGCATCAAACGTTTGCATAGAAAAAAACAATTATATGTAAATAAAAATTTGCATATAATTGTTTAAAACAAAAAAGAACAACCTAATAATTTATGGAATTTATAATTTCACTTACATCTTTCGGCAGAAGATTAATGAATACAGCTCCAAGTACAATAAAATCTCTTTTGGATCAAACTGAAAAGGCAGATAGAATAATATTATGGTTATCATATGACACAATTGTTCCTAAAGATTTGGCTATTCTCGAACGAGAGGGATTAGAAATAAAATTTTGTCCTGATTTCAAGTCATACAATAAACTTATCCCAGCTCTAACACATTATCCTAATGATATCTTAATAACTGTTGATGATGATGTTTATTATCCTAAAGATTGGTTTAGAAAAACTAAATTATCTTATATTGGAAGTCCTTTTAACATACATGTAAACAGAGCCCATGAAATAAAAATTGAAAATGAAACTCTTCAATTTTATAAAGACTGGAGGTTTTGTGTTACAGCTGTTCAGAAAGAAATAAGTATATTCCCAACGGGTGTTGGAGGAATATTATATCCTCCAAAGTCTCTACATCCAGATGTTCTTTGCTCATCAATATTTTCTTCTTTGGCACCTAAAGGCGATGATATTTGGTTTTGGGCAATGGCACGTTTGTACAACACCAAATACACAATAGTTGAAAAGGGATATAAAGACCTAGTTAATGTTGATCCATCAGATACAGGAATGTGGATTAACAATGTATTTCATAACGGAAATGACATTCAATTAATAAGAGTTTTGCAAAAATATCCAAAATTATTAAAGTTATTAGAAGAGTTAATTTAAAGAACTTTACAATGTTTAAATTAATAACCTTTTTTATTAAAAATATCGGAGTATAAAACCTAATTAAAGCGTAATTATCAAAACTCCATACATGTGATATAATAGGAATGGGGAAACTTAAGGAAGGAGGTATTACAATGTTAATATTTAGGTAGCTTAGTGAAATTTTTTGTTGTTTATTTTCAAATCACGAAGGAATGAACATATAGCTGTATCTAGTGTTTTAACTGCTGGAATATACTACTTAGCATTACTTCCTAAAACAAACAGGCAATATTTTCTATGAAATCAAATTAAGTATCAAGGAATTAGAAAAGATTCAATCAACTGTAAAAGTATCATAAATAGACTATATGGATAAAACAAAAACTCTCAGAAAACTATTAATTAGTGTATTGTTTTTTTTATTTAGCAGTAATAACATAGCACAAACTCAACTTACTATTGAAAAATGTTTTGATTTGCTAGAGCAACAGAATGACGCTATAAAGCAAGCTAATTTGAATATCTTATTGAATCAAGTGGAGGTAAAAGATGCTAAAAACTCTTTTCTACCGACGCTGAATTTTAGTGCTGGTCACACCTATAACCTCGGCCTTGCCTTTGACCAGATTTCAGGGCAGCTTGTCACTGGAAATAAATGGTCGAACAATGCCAATGCAAATATCAGTACACATGTCCCCATATTTCAAGGGTTCACCCTGCGAAATCGATTAAAACAATCATTTTTAGCTTTAGAATCAGGCAAGCTCCAGAAAGCACAAATATTGCAGTCACTCAAACTTCAAGTTCTTACAAAGTATATCGAAGCAACAGCGCATAAATCTTTATATGAGGTCAGTCTAAAGCAATTATCCTTCGCAAAAGAGCAGTTGAGACAGGAAATGGTGAAATTCGACATTGGCACCAATACGACCGTAGACATAGCACAAGCGGAGAGTACTGTCGCGAACAACGAATTACTTGCTATCAATAATTTAGCATCTTACCATGCTTGCTTAGTAGAAATAAAACAACTAATTGGAGTCTCACTTTCAGACTCCATTTCTTTGCAGGACCTTGAAGTAGATGATATCGATCGATCGGAAAGTATAAATTACAATGCCTTAACACAAAACTTAAACGATCCCATTATAGCTCATGCAAAAATAGACATACAACAGTATCAACTAAACTTAAAATATGCGAAAGCAGCTTATTATCCTTCCTTAAGTTTTTTTGGTGGATATGGCACCAATTACTCGTCAGAAAGAACAGACTTTATAACGGGCAATTTTATGCCCTTTTGGAATCAAATCAATCAAAATAGGAACTTAAATTTTGGTCTTTCTTTAAGTCTCCCAATATTCAATGCTTTCAAAACAAAAAATAATATAAGTAGGTTTAAAATTGATCTGGAATCCAAACAGACTGAACTTAAAAAGGTAGAAACAGAACGACAAAAGATATTTGTATTAGCCGTACAGGAGTACCACAAATCCATCAAAGAACAAGAGGTACAATTAACACAAATGTCTGCGCAGCAAAAAAATCTTGTCGCAGTAAAGGAACGCTATGATATCGGCGTATCCAACGCAATTGAATATAACAAAGCTTTACTGGAATTTAACCTTGCCGAGGCAAATGTCATTAAATCTAAGTATACTATAATTTACAATCTAGAAACATTAAAAATATTGGAGGGGAATCCCACAAATGAAAGTTTAAACTTCTGAAAGTAATTCTTTCAACTGTATTCGTAGCCAACTGATTTCCTCATTACATTTCCAAATTTTGGCAGTTATGAATTGTCTTAATACGAAAGAATTAACCATCCACTTTTGAAAAACTTAGTCTTCCTTCATTTTTTATAGCCTTTCTATTTTAGAAAGGCTGCAAGCTAAACTAATGCTACTTCAAATTTATATCATTGTATTTCGCTGCTCTGGCATTGACATAATCTGAGAACTTTTTATCAAAACTGTATATCATAAAAAGGTTTAGGTAGACTTACTCATCTTGTTAAGATTATAAAAGCAATAATTAGTCGCCCCTTAAAAACTCACAATTAAGTTGATCTTCCAATTAATTTCGTGCCTTCGAATAGGAAGATCAATTTCTGAATAAGCACAAAAAAGGATGTTTTCCATTTATTCATCATCCTTTTAAAATTAAATGCAGCTGCAGCAAGCATAATATTGATATTGTCACCAACAATTCCTTTGTAAAAGTTTCTTCCTAATCTGTGATCTTTTTACAAATAACCTATTACTGGTTCTATTGCTGCTCTTTTGCGATGTGCTGTTTTGAGTTTCTTCTGTTGGTACTTTGTTTGTTTTTTATCGTTGAAAGGTTTGGAGATTTGGACTTTGGTAGAGCCGATTTGTGTATTTCTTCGGTACCCTCTGTCAACACTTGCTGTTTTAGGTTCCTTGCCAACCAAACGATTAACTTGCTCCAAGGCAGGCGTTAAGGTGTGTCCATTAAACTCATTCCGAAAACCCATTGCTCTAACAATAACCCCTGTATTTTGGGTCATCACAATGGAAACCTTGTTTCCGAATTCATATTTCTTATGCTCTTTCCCTTTTGAGAAGCAAAGCACATCGGGTTCATGTAAGGAGTATAATTTATTTTTACTGGTGCGATTTTGAGCAAGTACCGACTTGAAAAATTCAATAGTTTTAGCGTATAATGAATCAGCTGGTTAATTGCGTCCCAATTCCCGCACTAATCGACCTGCTATGGTTTTTACATTTCGATCCGCCTTTTTGGCTTTGGATTTATTACGTGGATGATTGCGAAAGCGCTGATCTACACTGAGCCTTTTTAAGGTCTGCGTATAACTTTGGCGTAATGGTAATTGTTCAACTTCGACAATTCTTAAAATCTTTTTAATGATCTTCTTATGCAACTTGGAATCCGTGGGAAACGTAATATTCTATTCCTGGACTGTTGTATCTGCATTCACATCATCGTCATGACTGTCATCACCATTGATACGGATACTCTCCTTGAAGATCAATTCAATCCCAGATTCCCCTATACGCTTGCGAAAATGAACTAATTCGGAAGCCTCACAGGGGACTATTGGTACAAACTGCTATAAGCCACAAAAATATTGATAATACAAATTCTCTGACCATTGTTCCACAACACTCTCGCCAGAAATATTACGAATATGCTTCAGCATAAGCAAGCCTACCATTAATCGAATTGGCTTTGCAGTTCGTCCATTATCCACGCAATACAAAGAACTGAATGCATCTTCAAACTGTTGCCAGTCAACGCGGTTTGCCAAAATATAGAGCGGGTGTTTTCTGCTTAATGTATCCTGCAAGGAAAAGAAGAAACTAGACTGATCTGATGATGTATTCTTTGGTAACATAAGGGTCCTATTTGCAAGGGTTCTACACTAAAGATACAAAATCTTGTATATACAAACAACACAAATAAAACATAAAACACTAATTAATAGCCGTTTAGATTCTTTTTTTTAAGAATCGACTAATTAATTCAAAAACTCCTTTTAGATAACATAAATAAGGAATTTTCCATATTAATGTTGATATAAAGCGTTATTAGAATTAGCGTCTAAATAGTTCTTTACCTGAATAAAGATTAGTTAGATTTCTCAGCATTTACATAAGAAAGGTGCAATACATTTGTGGGATCACCGTGCATGGGCATACTCATTCCTCGAGCATACATCGCTAAAACATTGTCTTCCAGTTCTTCGGTGATGATAAGTTGACGCTTCGCGACAATCTTTGGTTCGAAGGTGCCATTCCGGTCTCGTCCACTCTCCAATTCAAAGTGCCTCGATTGAAGACTTCTTACTGTTTTTTTGCCTTACCATTTTTACGATTAGGCTCTCCAGAGGCTTTACTCTCTAAAAGATGGTGATCAAGCTCACCTTCCAACATACTTTCCAGAAGGTGTTTCAACATAGGTGCAAAAAGACCGTTTGTACCACCCATTTTTTTTGCCTTCGTAAAAGCCTTTCCATCGCTTCCTCTTTGAAGCGTTCAAAATCAAATTTCTCTTTGTCCATCTACTGTGTCTAATATATAAATAATTTGTACGACAGTTTAATTTACACCCTCTCAGTACAAATTTTACAATCTATTTTCTACGTTGTACGGGGGAATTAAAGCTATCACGTATAAATTGATGGACATCTGAAAGTTTATAATACAATTTACCACTTATGGTATAGTAAGGTAATTTACCTATTGAACGATAACGTTGTAGGGAGCGATGACTAATTTTAAGCAGCTGCAAAAGATCTTGATTATCTAATAGTTCTTCACCATCAATACTAATCCTTTTATTCTGAATCTCCGATAGGTTTTCCTTTAAAAAATCAAAATGTTCCATAATCCTATTCATCCATGCTATAAATTCCAATCTGTCAATATTCATATTATCAAACTTTATTCAATTAATGATACTAGATATAGTTTATAAACAATTATAAACTTGTAATGCATACAAACATAAAATTTGTAAATAGCAACAATAAATTTTGAACGGATATGAACGATAAAGAACGGATTTGCGCGCCTTATGAATTGATCATATCAAAAAAATATTATAATCTTCCTTTTCGTCTACTCTCTTGCAATTCTTTGTGAATATCTTCTTTGTAATACATATCAATTCCATGAAGCTTCATAGGATGTAGTCTCCCCTTTTTAACATACCTTCTATAAGTAGAATCACTAATATTTAATAGGGCTATTAAATCATGCTTATTGATGAGTTTCTTATGGTCAATTTTTTCTAATTGATATAATTCTTTTATTTCAGATAAAATATAATATATATCCTTAAGGAGATTAAGAACATTTCGCATCCAATTTTTCATAGTATAGAAAATTAAAATCCCTCCACATCTTAAAAAAAGAAATGGACGTAAGAATAAGCCAATGGAATAGGGTAAAATAATCCTATTCATTTATTACAAATAATGGATGTGTGAATAAATTATTTGTTATGACTAATATTAGATTTCCAACTTTTATAATATCGTGTTGCTACTCTGCTTAATGTTGTCTTTCCTTTGTAAGGAGGATCTAGTACTAATTCCAAACGACTTCCTTTTAAATGTTTAGCATCTACAACAGCTTCTTTAGATACAATTAAATCTCTTCGTACAGCATTAAAATCTTCAGATGGCAATATGCTTATCCATTCCTCTAATAGCAAATCTACATAAGGGATTATGCATTCATCTCTACACACGACAAACCGAACTTTATTATGACTATATATATAAGCGATGTCATCCAAGGAAATCGATAATTTGTCTAACTCCGAGTTTAAAGATCTATCCACATCCCCAGCAGTAAGCATTAATCGACTTTCATCAATCACATTTAAAAAGGTAATGTATTTCTCATCGTCTAATAATAATACTATTTGATTATTAAATAGATATTCCTTCCATGAAAACATAAAATGTATAACAATATAAATGATTTGGATTAGTAAGGAGCTAACCAGAACGATGTAAAAATCAACCTTGAAATAATTTGTTTGGTGAAGTAATTTTTCTTGAGAAAACCACACGATAATTGTAGATATAAATATAGAAAGTATAATACTACCTACACCACTATAGAGAAGTTGATAGCCGTAGCGCTTAATATAAAATGATGTGCTAGACAAATCGCCTTTTACCTTCTTATTAACCCAAACTATGGATCGATGAACATATATTAAATAAAGTGCCACAGTTAACGTAGAGACTGATAAATATTTAAATAATTCTGGATCGTCCCATATACCCCATAAGCTTTCTTTTTCACCTATCGCATACATTAAAACACCACCAACAAAAGAAACACAAAAGATTATAAGTGTGATAAGAATGTTTTTCATATCCATGTTTATAACGGCTTACAACAAATGGAATTTGAATATACATATATTTTTTTAAAGGAATAAATTATCAAATCCATCACGAAATGTCAGTTGGGTAATTAATGATGTCAATTGGGTTTACATAAGCACTTGGGTAATTAGATTAATAAATGGAGACTTAGGAAATTTACAATTCACAAAATACTCTACAATATGATGAACAAATTTAATTTCACTCCAGAAGGTGTAGAAAATTCAAATGCTTATTTCTACAGTCTAAGTAATGCAGAGCTGCAAGCTGTAATCCAGCAGGTTCAAACCAACATCAAACAATGGGTGATTGATTATTTCTACTTAAGTGTGGAACAAATCACTTGGATGAATAATTTGGATAATGAATTTCTTTTTTTATTATCCAATCAACTTGCCTTAACAATGGCGTTCAAACTCCCCTACTATTTAGTTAAACCTAAAAAAAATGATGGCACTACTCTAGGCGTTAAAAGAGGGAGTTCCCATAACCCTATCGATGTAAGCACTAATTCTGCTGGTGAAGTAATTGCTCATGGCAGTTTAACTTTTACTATCAGTTATTGATAACTAAATATTAATTAATGGATGTGTGATAACGTGCAGATTATAAAAAAATCCGCACGTTTATAAATATTCAGACATTCACATTATTATTAAACCCTCCTCAAGAGCATTCCTAACAAGTTATAAACCCTCCAATAATCTATGATTAAAATTCGCAAAAATAATCCCGCCTTTGTTTTTTTAATGAATTATTGGAAAAAACATTGCATCCTTGAAAATAGTCATTATTTATGGATTCAAAACCATATTGAAATTAAATCAAAAATTTCGAAAAACACAGCTATACATCTTTATGGTGAACGTAGCAAAGTCGTTTATTTCGTATGCAAAGGAGCACTTGCCCGCATTCATTATGACAAAAATTACAAATTGCATATAGACCACATTGCCTTACCCGGCATGGCTCTCATGAGTACAATTCATATTTATAGTAACACTTTATCTGAAGGTGACATCATTTCCATTCAGCCAAACTCCTCATATATCATCATAAAATACAAAGATATACACCAAGGAATACAGCACTCTCCTGAACTGGAAACATTGATTAATATATTTTCTAATAAGATCAAAAAACAGATAATAGCATTAAATGTAATATTACACGAATCCACGCCACTAGAAAGATATTGTCGCTTTATAAACTTACTACCTGAGCTACATCAACTTTTAACACAATCAGAGCAATCTTCCTTACTTAACATTTCTAGAAGAACAATACAACGCATCCAATACGGCTTCCTGAAAGGAAATAAAATATAAAATTAGCGTCATAGCCGACGCCGTAACAGTTTTAGATGTTGTCATAGTTTTGAATTAAGAAAATTCTTTAAATATGAACATCAAAAACTACAGAAAAAAATTCGCCCTATTTAAGATTAGGGTCACACCCTCCTTATTTAAAGGACTGGTAGACCCTAATTTATAAAATGCTTTACCTGTTCTTCGAGCATTAAAAAATAGAAGGACATTATTATTAATCACTAAATTTTACATATGAAAAACATAAAATCAAATCTAATAGCAGGGATAACAGCTATCACTCTATTATTCGGTGTATTCATTGCAGTGAAAGCTATGCAGAAGGATACACACAAGAAGGACCAACAAAAAATAGTATCAGTTACATGGTATTTTAATGGGGCTGTTGATAACGATCCGACAAATCCTGACAATTACACCTCAAATCCACCAACTACTCCTTGTGATGATACACCAGAGCAAATTTGTGAAATACTTGCACCCAATAGTAGTGGTAAACCTGATATGTTAGCACCATCAGCCGACAATCCCTCTCAGACTGTGCAAGATAAAATTAATGAGGCACACCAGTCTATAACTGATCCTAATCAGTCACCTACGTTAAACTCTACTGTAACAGCATTCCGTTCATTGTAATTCTAAAGGCGCCAAAGTAAATGGCGCCTATTAAGTAATTAATTATATTGGATTTTGAATATATCCACCCCATTCCATAATAGGTAATGGAATGGGGTATGTATATTGAATAGCATTAGGCTCAAGTTCGTAAATGGTCGTGTCACCTTGAAAATATATTTCTCTTCTTAGTATAGTTTTAAAATTATCTTCCGTGTTAAGTCTTCTTAAATCAGACCATCTTAATCCCCGTCTTACTAATTGTTTTCTACGCTCCATCAAGATGGTATTTATTAACTCTAAATAATTGGTCATCGCATATGTAGTAAATAAGTCTTTCTTCCATCTTCTTTCCAGTAGGTAATTAAGTAAATTTCTTCCTTCTGGAATATTCCCTAAGCGTGCTTCACACTCTGCTCTTATTAAATAAAGTTCATCCGTACATATACCGGCAAAATAAGACGAACTTCTACCACTATAATACCCTTTAAAAGTAATATCTCCAGCTGTGGATTTAACAAAATAAATCTGTTTACGTAAATCATTATCATCATACAAATTGTATAATGATGAAGGAATGAGTGCACGTGCAGCTGTTAGTAACAATCCTTGCGAGGTAAAACTATAGTATATTACTTCCTTATTAAAAATACCTAAAGGAAAAGCGCTTGTTGCATTTAGGTTGTTATAATCTAATAATTCGTTATTATATGAAAGCGCGTTTTTAGCTGCTTCATTTGCCTCATAATAATTCTGCATTAATAAATACAATCTTGACAATGCTCCATAGGCCGCTGCTTTCGATGGCCTTGTCGTCACTTCCACCTGATCAGGTAATAAATCAACTGATTTTGTTAAATCATCTACTATTTGATTATATGTTTCCTCTAAAGTTGATCTTCTTATATACACATTGAAATCAGAGGTCAGACGAAGGGGTAAACCTAAATCATTTTTACTCCCTATGGCATCATAAGGTTTACAATAAATTTGTGCTAAAGAAAGAAACGCATAAGATCGAACAAATAAAGCTTCGCCTTGTAATATTTTCTTTAACTTCTCATCGCCAGTAATTCCACGTTGCAATGATTCTAGGACCACATTACAAAGCATTATAGTTTTGTAGGGACTACTCCAACTTGCAATTTCACTTCTATTTTCATTTTGCTGCCAAGTGTAAATAAGTTGTTCACCTTCAGGCCGAGATCTCAAAACGTCTGGTTTGACAAAGATATCGTCATTCCCCATCTCCAATAATGCTGGGGCATATCGGTTAATCTGATCTTCATTGTCAAGTAAGGCTCTTAAGTCTTTGACTGTTTCCGGTACAGCAAAGCTACTATTGGATTTTTTATCTAGAAAATCTTCGCATCCCACTAAAATGCTCGTTAGGCTACAAAAGAATATTCCAAAATAATATTTAAAATTTTTCATTGTAAAATTTTTAGAATTTAACATCAATACCAATACTATATCTACGTGATGGAGGTATGTTTAGATAATCGGGATCAAACTTATCATCTGTAGACTTCCATAATAAAGCGACATTATTTGATGTTGCTAATATTGAAACTGGATACTTTTTACCCTTATAATCCCACTTGTAGGTATAGCTTAGCGATACATCTTGAAGGCGAATTAAATCTCCTTTTCTAATATTCGCTTCTGAAAATGCATAAAATTGATCTCTTATATTATTGGCAGGATATAACATGGATGGCACTGTAGTAGTTAATTCATCACCAGGATTTTGCCAGCGCAATGCATAATCTCCATGGGTATACCAACCATTAAATAGATTCGTATAATTGATGGTTTGTTTTTGATAATAGTGTCCAAACTTATAATTTATAAGGAATGATAAATTAATGTTTTTCCATGCTATTTGTTGCCTAAGAGATCCATGATAAGGAGGTATTCCTGTTCCGTAATAAACAGCATTATGCAATGAATCATTGATCATCTTTTGATATTCTTGCGATATCTGCCCCTGAAAAGTTCCTTGAGGACTTCCTGTTAATGGATCTAGACCTGCGAAATTTAAGGCTAAAACTGGGTATAATTGTTTATCTGGTAAAGGCCTTAACAATTTACCTGCGCTAGTCATATAACTTCCAGCGTTGGAAATATTTCCATAATACTTTTTAACTACATCTTTAACTGCTGAAAGAAATAGAGTTGATGATAGATTTACCGCTCCTAAACGATGTCTTGTCCCCAATTTGATATCAAATCCATTACCCGCTAAAACACCTATGTTTTGTCTAATACTACTTAGGCCTACTGTTGGGTCTATATTTTCAGTTGATAATAAATCTGTGGATTTTTTATTAAAATATTCTATTGACCCGTTAATTGTTCGATTTAGAATTTCGAAAGATAGCCCCAAGTTAATCATGCGCACATCTTCCCATTTCAGCGAAGGATTAGGTAAAGCAGTTACCATTGCTCTAGGAAAAGTGGTAAGACTAGTGCTTGAACCAGAAGAATAACTGATAAGCGGTAGACTTGTTGCTACTCCACCGGAATTACCGCTATGCCCATACGTACTACGAATATTTATAGCATTTATCCAATTAACCTTTTCCATAAAAGATTCTTTATGCATTGCCCATAATAAACCTGCAGACCAGAGTGGATTCCATTTATCATTGGTATTCACACCAAACAGATTAGAAGCGTCTCTTCGAGCTGAAAACGTGGTGGTGTATCGATTTTTATACGTATAGGACCAATTTGTAAAAAAAGAAACCAGACGTCGTGTAGTTTCATTTATTCCATCAACATTAGGTATACGCGAGTTACCACTTAAACCATCATAAATAGGGTAAAAATTTAGGAAATCCACTTGTTGATTCGTCATTAATAAAGGATCATATCCATAAGCTGTATAACCAGATTGATTCGTAATTACTGAAGATACTTCACCTCCAGCAATAGCAAAAAATATGTGCTGTTTATCTTGTGAACTTTTATCAAATTGGATATTACTACGAAACTTATGACTTTGCATTTTAGAATTACTCAATTGATTTATCCCCCCTAAAGGAATAATATACTTTGGAATACCATTGTTAAACTGTGTATATCTATTGATTAAATTTCTAGTATAAAATGATTCTTCTGTGCGTAGAAATTGACTGTCACCCGTATAAGTTTGATAATTATACAAGCTATTAATCTGCAAGAAATTAGCTATTTTGTAGTTTAACCCCGTTTGAAATTCAACTTGCCTTCTATTAGAATTATTTATATTCTCACCCAATTCATTCAATGGTATAAACCGCCAATCTAATAAATCAGTATTTTCAAGAAGCCCTTCTATATACCTACTATTTAATTGATAAGGTAGGACTTGATTAATACCATTTTCATCTTTCAATCTTGCGTAAGGATATATAATACTCTTTCCACCACCAGGTGAGAAATTATGATCTAAAGGTAGTAGATCTTGTTGTCCATTGACATGTTGCAATGTTAACCTGGTTGATAAGGAAATATGGGATGATAACTTTAATTCATTTTGTGCATTAATTGAAATGGTATGGTCCTTATCCCCTATTTTTTCTCCATGCGTACCATTATAAGAAAGTGATAATCTAAATGCAGAACCTTCATTTCCTTTACTCATAGATAGGTTATATTGTTGGAGATACCCTTGTTTATAGATATATTTTTGAACATCATCCAAAAAGTTTATCTCGCGGAAATGGCTAATATTTGATTCTAATTGATCACTGGAAATATGACCATTTCGATGATCAAAGAGCATATCTACCACGGGAGAGAATAGAGTTAATCTAGTATTGATGTTATTATAGCTTGCATTGTAGAACCCTTTATCAAATAACATCCGTTCCACATCAATAAATTCACCTGAAGACATTCGAGAGATATGATTAATTCGAGGCTTATCAGCTATGGATAAATTAGATGTTAATCCAATATTAAGTGAACTAAGCTGTGGCTTTTTAAGATTAATAACTATAACGCCATTACCAGCACGGGCTCCCCAGATAGAAGCCGCCGCTGCATCTTTTAAAAAAGTAACGGAAGCTACATCATTGGGATTAATATCTTCTATATTTCCTTCATAAGGAAAATTATCTACTACTATAAGAGGCCCCATCAGAATTTCTGACATTGTATTTATACCCCGTATATTAATTTTTGTATCTCCTGATCTTTTATCAAACTGTAGACCCGATACTTGACCTTCTAGCTTATCTAAAATACTAGAAGACACTCTTTTATTTAAATCCTCAACGTTTAAATGCTCAAAACTTCCTGTAGCTCTTTCCTTTGGTAATACTGTATATCCGGTATGTAATACTTCTACTTCTTCAATGGTATTACTTAATGAATCCAGCTGAATAAATAAAAAGTCATCATTAAGAAATACATCCACTATTTTTCTCTCATAGGATAGATGACTTAAATATATTTTTCTTACTTCATTGTTTATTGATAAAGAAAATTCTCCTTTATCATTAGAATAGGAAGTATTTTCACCGTTAGTTCCAGAAGAAATTTTCACCTGCGCTATCGGAGTTTTCGTACTATTTGATATTATGCCTTTAATTAAAATTTGCCCCATAACATTTGTTACAGATAGGAGTATAATGCAGGTAATTACTAATGTTGTTTTCATGGTCGATCAATAAAAGGTGCTTTATAATTATGATCTAATAAATTTCTATAGGTACTTAATTGATAATACCCTATGTTATTAATCCATACATAATGTGGGTAAATATGGGATTGGAAAAGAGTGTGTAGATAAGTATCCTCTATTATAGTTGAGAGAATTTCGATGCCATGCCTTTTGAATATTCCTTTACTCTCCAATAACTTTAACTTTTCATAAGTATCTTTCGTTTTTTTACTATTTACCATGATCACTATAAGATCATTTTTGAATTCCTCTGCAAAGGATTTTATGTCCTTTTGGTGTAGTAAACATCTTGAGCACCCTGAAAACCAAAAGTCCAAAACAACCATTTTCCCTTTATGCTCTTCTAAGGTTTTTCGAATTGTATCTCCATTTACATAAAAAAGATGTTCTTTGGTCCAAAATTCATTGGGTACTTTTGAACCAACACGTAACGATGTAACTGATTTTGGATTATCCTTTTCTTGAGGGTTTGTTTGTCCCATACAAACTGAACTCAAAAGAATAAGAATTAAAATATGGAAAGAATAGGTGACTGTATTTAATTTAAACCTTGTAATTATATAATTAATATTTTTTAATACATAATTTAGAGAAATATCAATATAACTTACTATATTCACATCATACTTCTCTGTTTCAGCATATTTCAGCTTGACCTGATACTCAAAAATCTGCGAAGCTAAATAAGCAGCATATGATTCAACATCATCTAGTCTATATTTTTCATCTTCCTTATCAAAATCATCCTTTTCAGAATAATTTAAATTACTTGTAAGATTAAACACAGTCGGATTAAAATTCTTGGGAATAGACAGTACTCTCCCCTCCTTGTAAAAATTCTTCATTTTTTAGGTGGTAATAAATAGTTAAGAGAGCTTAATTAAAATAATACGCACATATATTGCGATATACATCAAGCTTTCAAAAATTCATAAATTAAATGCGAAAAACGAACTAAACGTGTCTATCCTTTGGAAATCCCATTGGTATTACTATGATATCAACAACACGAATTCGCAATTGCAACCATGAAATGGTAGCAATCAGCTTCCCCAAATCTACTCGGGAGCAGAAATAATGTTTTTGTAAAGTTGCTTTTTCATAACTCGTTTATATTGGTTAACGAGTCTTGGGAAAGTAATCTTGGTAAATGTGGGACTACACGCCGTGGTTGCGAAAAAGTTTCTGAAGCCTAACGTAACACGGACTAACAGTAGGCCCACATCTACCCTATTCAGCAAATATAATAAAAGCTTCCTAAGTATAGATATGGGTATTTAAACTACTGTCTTGCGTTACGGCTTCAGAAATGCAACCGCAAGACTCTTTATTTTAAACACCTGAGGTCAAATTTATATCTGACTATCAATAACCAAATATAAAAATATTAATTAATAAAAAGAAATTAATTGCGGAAAATTAATTGATTTTAGACATTCTTTTGTAGTTATGAAAGCTTATAATGCTAAAATAACTACCGCAAACATTAAGAATTACTTTAAAAATAGTGGATTAACAATAGAAGTATTTGCTAATGTGTTAGATGTATCCAAAAGATGGTTAGAATACATTTTCTCAGAGAATGATAAGTATGAATTTACCCCAAAAACCATTCAAAAGGCTTGCGAATTTTTTTCTACCGATTTTAGAAAGTTTACTACTGAAATACAGCCAGTACCAGACGATTTAAGAGTAATCCTTAAAAAAAAACACTTAAGAAATATTGAATACACTAAAATATTATCAGATGCTCCTTCTATTCCTTTCATTATAGATAAAATTTTGATAATAGATGAAGAGTTTACTAGTAGTCAAGGTATAGAATTAAAATATATAAAAGAAATAATATGGAAATATTATCCTGAATTAAAGCTTACTAATCTATCAAGTGATCTACAGAAGTCTGATTTTATTGAACATTGGCCACACCCTACTAAAAAAAATACAAAATTGTATATGAAGAGATTAAAGACCTAGCTTCCACCAGGTCTAACAAATTATTTAGTACCACGTTTTGGTGGTTTCAGCCAAATGGTATTCTCTGGCGTGGATTTATTATCACAACGACGCTGATCCGACTTTATTATAAGAGCTTAAAGTAAAACTATACATTTTACCATTAGCCATCAAACCTCGTTTGGAGAGTATTATCTAATTTAGTATATAATCAAAATCATCCAATTAAGGTAAATGCTAATATTGTAGCTGATCTAAAACTGAAGTCCAGCTTTATCATTATTAAGCCTGTTTACCTTAGGGAACTATTTAAACCATACCAATGTAATCAAATACCCGTTAATCTCTGAATAATAATATTGCTCAAATAGAGTATCGTTGTAAAATTCATTAATGAACCATATATCGGAATCAACTTCTTCAATTTCAGAAATATAATGCCCATAACTATGATTTGCAAATGAAATTGATCTAGATTCTTGAGGGAGAGTGGAATTAACTTTAAATTTGAAACCTACCTTTTGAAAATCGCTACTTTTTGAAAACCATCTTATAACACGATCTTTTGAAATGATAACCATAAACTCTCTAGAACCAATCTCAATAAATCTAAGAATAGATGCCATAATACTCACTTGAAATAAATTGGAAAGAGTTTCAATTAGAGTAAAAGAAAATTGCTTTCGAGCGCAGGCTTGCTTAAATAATGCTTCAGGCATTAACAGGCAACTAGCAAAATAATCTGCCTCCAATTCTATTAAGTCTTTATTTAATAGCCCATTTTTAGATTGATGGGAAGTAATCATGCCATACTTCATGGCAATTCGATGCTCATCAATAAGGTAATGTCCCAATTCATGGGCAAGTGTAAAGCGCCCTCTTTTGGAGCTAATAGTATTTCCTTTATCTATATTTATATGAATATGAAATATCGAGTCAATATAAACTAACATACCATCAAAAGTATTTTCATAATGATCATAGTATAAAGAAAGCTCTTCATATTTGGCAATTTTTATTAAATTAACTCTATGACCTTCAGTAAAATCTTCTGACACATAATTTGCTAAGTTATTTATCCGTTTCTTCCGGTGAAGACTGATTTCCATTATCTTGGTTTTTTTTCATTTTATTAAAGATATGATCAGGTAAATCTTCAAGACCTTTTCTTGCTACCATTTTAAATGCATCCATCACATCTTGCTCATTTTCTTGTTTGAAAATATTCGACAGTGGAAACTTTCGGACCTCATTATTTATGATTCGATCTAAAGAAACTGTTGAATCTTTAATCTCAATATTGAAAAAAAGTTTATCAAAGCGATTCAACTCAATCTCATTACGAGGAAAAAGATAGCCGGTAGAGCATAACCATTCGGTAATATGCTCTGGATTTTCAAAGAGATTATTTTTTTGTTCCATAAATTTCAATTATTTTACCGACGGTTTCTAATGCTTCCTTTTTATAAACTCTGATTGATGTTTGTGATAAGTCAAGCTCTTCTCTAAGTTTTTTAAGCAACTGACGTGGTAATTTTTTACCATCTCTTTCGTAACTACGATAGGTTAAGTAAATAATTTTGTGTTTTGTACTCAATCGTTGCAACGCTTTGTCTATCAATTCTGTTGTAGCTTTTAAATCTTTTAGCTTTTCTTTTGGTATTTCCATTTTTTCTAAATCTGGAAATTCTAAAACCAGCTCTTCTTCTCCAAGATAAGGATCCTTCTCACCTTCCAATCTTTGACGATCCACTAATAACCGTTGTGCAATCCTATAAATATAAAACAATACGCACTGATTAAGATTTACGCTTTTACATTGTTGAGCATTAAATAGATGTGCTTTTTTCCAAAATTTATCTAATGCCTGTTCTGATAAAATATCACCATCTTCCTTGCTGTATCCCCATTTAATCGCAATAACTCTGCATTTTTTGGTTAAATCTGCTTCAAATCTTATAAAAAATACCTTGAATGCACATTCAGCTGCTTCATAAAAATGTTTACGACCTTGAATATATTCTATTAAATCTGCTGTACTTGAATCTTCTAATTCCTTCCAATCCATAAGGATATCTATTTAGGTATACGCAAAACCGTTAGTAACGCTTTTCGTAGTTAATAATGACCAGCAGTTAAGACAAAATAGTTTGTTAATGCTAGTTAAAAATAACAAAATATTTTTATAATATGGAGAAATCAACACAAAAACAAAAATTTAAAATCCTATCAATTGATGGTGGAGGGATAAGAGGTCTTATCCCTGCCAAACTCCTTGCGGAGTTAGAGGCTGAACTTCAAAAAGAAGAGCCTGAAAAGAAACTTTACGAGCACTTCGACTTAATCTGTGGTACTTCTACTGGAGCTATATTGGCAATTGGTATTTCACTGGGTATACCTGCAAAATTTTTGGCCAAATTTTATGAAGAAAATGCTGAGCTCATTTTTCCTCGCTTTGTGTTCAAATTCATTCCTCAAAAAAGTCGGGCATTATTAAATGCCATTTATAGCAATAAAAAATTGCTTAAGAAACTTCGTGAAGTGTTTGCTGAGGCCAACGGTGGTGAAGATCCTTTAATAAATGATTTAAAAACCAAAGTCTGCGTCCCAGCCTTCAATGGCAATGATGGTGTAATAAATGTTTTTAAAACAAAACATCATCTTGAATACAGACGAGATTATAAAGTTCCTGCATACCATGTGGCCATGTCTAGTGCTTCTGCCCCTGTTTATTTTCCACCCCACTCCTTTTCGTTCAAAAATGAGCATGGTGAAGGTACAAACATCAATATGATCGACGGGGGTATTTTTGCTAATAACCCGGCATTAATTGGTGTTTTTGAGGCAACTGATAAACTTGATATACCTATTGGTGATATATCAGTTTTATCATTGGGAACGGGGCAAGGAAAACAAATTATTAAACGCTCATGGCGACCTAAAAATGTATTTGACTGGTTGTTTCCAAATCCTAAGTTAGTTGATCTGGTACTCGATACACAGGCACAGATTACAGAACAATATCTCTTATTTCTCCAAAGGGCCTTAGGGAAAATGGGTAATACTTTTGCGCATTTACGCATCCAGCATGACATGAAGGGAGATAACATTGAACTTAATTCTTCAAAAAAGAAACATATCGATCGAATGAAGTCTATTGGCGAGGAACTAGCGAAAAATCGAATAACAGAAATTTTAAACTTTATAAAACAACAATAATATGGCAAACTGTAATAGTTTATTTTTGGATTATCATAGTGATATATCCATAGGATCAGTAAAGAACAATAAAATGAAGAATTCAAAAGAAGGTCTTCGCAAACAAATCAGAAAATGGTTTAAAGATAACCATCCTGATTATGTACCACAATTTTACATTCAGGGTTCATATAAAATGAAAAATGGAATAAGAACTGAACAAGACATCTGTGATTTGGATGATGGCATTTATTTCTTCCGAGTACCAGATGTAACGGCATCAACAATCAAAGATTGGGTTAGACAAGCTGTTGATGGATATACGGACACAGCAGCAGAGAATAGAAAAAAATGTGTACGCACTATTTTTGTAAATGATTATGAAGTCGACCATCCTGTGTATTACAAAATTGAGGGTCAAGAATATAGAATAGCTGTAAAGGGAAATGGATGGGAAGATAGTGACCCAAAAGCTTTGGTAGATTGGTTTGTATCAAAAAAAGATAAAGATGGCCGTTTGATTAGAGATATTAAGTATTTAAAAGGATGGGCCGATGATCGTCCGTTCAAAATGCCTAGTGGATTAGCTTTAACAATTTTAGCAACGAATGCAAAGGAAAAAATTGTATTAAATGAATGTGATGATATTACGCTCAGAGACATTCTTAAAGAAATTAAAAAGGCATTAACCAGTAAATTTACTTGTATTGTGCCTGCAACACCAAATGATAACTTGCTCGAAGGTTATGTAAATAAGGATAAATTTTTAGAAGCCTTAAATAATTTCATTACTGATGCAGATGAAGCAATTCGTTCGAATAACCAAAGAACAGCAAGTAAACTTTGGCGCAAACATCTAGGAAATCGATTTCCTTTGGGGGAAGATAAAGAAGAGAACTTAGTAAGAAATGTAGCAGCTGCAGCAATAGGTGCTAGTACATCTATCCCATATGGCCATGAATAATTCATATCTCAAATTTGCAGAAGAAGCAACCCATACTATAAGTAATTTTCCCGACCTTAAATTATTAAGTCGGGAAGATTCTCTTCCATATTTAGAAGGAAAGATCGACCTCCTGGATGAAAACGGTATACCATATGACTCGTATTCTGTAAAAATCTTATGTACCATAGATTATCCAAATAGTTTTCCTGTAGTCAATGAAACAAATGGAAGACTTCCACACAATATAGATTGGCATGTGTATCCGGATGGTCACTTTTGTATATGCACTCCTGCGGAGGAATACATCCAATGCAGTAAAGGCATTACCTTATTGGGTTTTATTCAAAATCACTTGGTTCCCTATTTACATAATCAAGTTTTTAGGGAATTAGAAGGTTATTACTTAAATGAGCGATCTCATGGGAAAAAAGGTGTCTTAGAATCTTTATATACTATGCTTGGTACAACTAACGCTGATAAAGTATTAAAAATTTTGGTATTCATCTATAAAAATGAAATTCCACACCGTACTTCCAAATGTTTTTGCGCAAGTGGAAAAAAATACAGACACTGTCATCGTGAGTCCTTTATCTATTTTAAAGCAATTGGACAATCTCGTTTAAAATCTATTATTAAATCTATTATTTAAGATGGGAAATTAATCCAACTTTTAGCAATAATTACCCCGCCACTCAACTGGCTATCGAAACGATTAAATCAAAACCTTTCAAAAAGAATATCTGATTAAAAAAATGAAATATAATTTACCAAGATTTCTACCCTGAACTAAATAGTACATTGACTGATATATGATGTATCTACAGTTATATCAATTAACTTTCTAGGGATAATAAAATTCTTGTAATCCTCAATATCTAAGTTCTTAGGATTAAATATTCCCAAAATGGATGTTTAGACAAGATTTCTAATATATCTTTTACAGCATTCATCATTAAAAAAAATACATTATATTTTATGACAAAAAAGAATAGTTTATAATATATTATTGTCCCAGAGAACTATATAAATCAAAAACAGAACGGATTTCATCTCCTAAAACTCAGAACCACCTTCCGTTTATCTCTTTCCTAAATCAAGTAGCCAACCAAAGCCATCTTCTGCCAAGTAATACAGCTACAATATAACTCTTAAAGATATCTCTTATTTTCCATAATTCTAATTTAAACATTAATAGTTATGGAAGAATTAAACAAAGCAAAAACAGAATCCCCAGAACAGCTTTTGGATATTTTATTGGTGTTGGATAAAGAGAAAATGAAAATACAAGCTGTTAAGAGCATGGATCAAAAAGGAAGTATGAAAATCGTAGATCCTACGAAAAAGAACCAAAATCAATTTTTACGTGTGGACAGACACGGTGATTTCTTTTTTCAATTTTTTCTCCAATTTCTTCAGCCAATTGAAGAACCCAACGAATTTTTCCTTTTTCAAAGTTCCTGAACCTATTGCCCTTGACAAAGCAAAGGAATTGCAGAAACAGGTTGATAACCCAACTCCTGAAGGCGAAAAAACGATGAAAGAACACGAAGTAAAAACCAACACATCAGAGAATAATAAACAAGAAAATAAAAATGATATGGCAACAACACAAACAACCGAAACGGCAAACGAATACCGTTACAAACCAGAGCAGATTGATTGGGACACCATGAAAAATCTTGGATTAAGTAAGGAATTCCTTGAAAAAAGAAACTTGCTAGATCCTTTACTAAGAGGTTATAAAACCAACGAATTGATACCCATAGGCGTTAATCTTGGGAGCTCTATCATTCGCACAGATGCCCGCTTGTCTTTACAGCAAAACGAAGAAGGAAATGTAGTCGTGGCAATTCACGGTATTAAAAAAGAACCAAATCTGCACTTTGAATTTTTCGGACATAAATTTACAGATGAGGACAAGAAAAACTTACTCGAAACTGGCAATATGGGACGAGTAGTTAATCTGACCAATTCTAAAACAGGAGAACAAATGCCCTCGATTATCAGTATTGACAGGTTGACCAATGATGTAATTGCTTTGCGGACAGATTTTATTAAGATACCAGATGAGATTAAAGGTGTTAAACTGAACGAAGAGCAAAAACGGACCTTAATGGAAGGCAAACTACTCCAATTAGATGGTATGATTTCAGCAAAAGGAACGGAGTTTTCAGCAACTGTACAGTACAATGCTGATAAGCGCTATACCGAATTCTTGTTTGATCGCAGTAACAACAACAAACAAAATGTTCAACAAAACAATACTCAAAGTCAATCACAGGAAGTACCAAAAACATTTCGTGGTAAGGAACTGACAGACGAGCAATACAAAGATTTCAAAGCAGGACAAACCATTTATATGGCAGGACTTGTCGACAAAAAAGGACAGACGTATAACGGCTACATCACGTTCAACAAAGACACCGGAAAAACAGGTTTTGAGTTTCCAAATCATTACAAGGAAAGAATAAAACCTACCGAAGCCCACAAAACCCAAACTGCTGTTAATTCTCAGGGAAAAACCAACGAGGCCACCAAGAAGATCAAAGAACCTTTAAAATCGGGACAACAAAGACCTAAGAATGAAAAGCAACAGCAAGAACAAAAAGCACCTGCTAAATCAAAAGGTAGAAAAGTAAGTTAATTATGAAGACAATAATCGCAGAGAAACCAAGCGTAGCAAGGGAAATAGCAAGCCTGTTAGGTGCATCCGACAAGAAGGATGGCTACCTGACGGGCAACGGCTATTTTGTTACCTGGGCATTCGGTCATTTAATAGGATTGGGAATGCCCGAAGATTACGGAATTTCAGGTTTTGATAAAGCATCGTTACCTATATTACCAAATCCTTTCGTACTTACTGTTCGTAAGGTCAAAAAAGATAAAAGTTATTCCACGGATACTGGAGCATTAAAGCAACTCAAAATTATCAAGGAATTATTTGATAAAAGCGATAGTATTATAGTCGCTACCGACGCTGGTCGTGAAGGCGAATTGATATTTAGGTACATCTATGAATACCTGAAGTGTAGCAAACCCTTTGAACGTCTTTGGATCAGTTCGCTAACTGAAAAAGCCATTAAACAGGGTTTTGATAACCTTAAAAATGGAAAAGAGTTTGACGGATTGTATCATTCGGCACAAGGAAGAAGCCGTGCCGATTGGCTTGTAGGTATTAACGCCACACAAGCTTTGAGCATCGCCGCTGGTCATAGTGTTTATTCTTTAGGCAGAGTTCAAACGCCAACACTGGCTTTAATTTGTAAACGATATATCGAAAACAAGAATTTTTCCATCAAAAAGTATTGGCAAATTCAGTTAGTATACCAAAAGGAAGACATTGAATTCAAAAGCATATCAAAAAACAAATGGGAAGAACAGAAACTCGCTAATGATATCCTCAAATCTGTTCAGCGTATTGGTGCAGCTACAATTACATCGATAACAACTAAAAGTATAGCAGAGCAACCACCGCTACTGTTCGACCTTACTGGATTGCAAAAGGAAGCCAATAAAAGGCTTAATCTTTCTGCTGAAGAAACCCTAAACATTGCTCAAAGTTTATACGAAAAGAAGTTTATTACGTACCCACGTACGGGAAGTAAGTATATTCCGGAAGACGTGTGGGTGGATATTCCAAATCTTGTTAGAGCGTTGCAAGACAGAGAAACGTGTAAACAAGCTGTATCAAAAATGAAATGGAGACACTTCAGTAAGCGTATAGTAAATGATCTACGTGTTACTGACCATCATGGATTATTGATTACAGATAAAATCCCTTCGGCACTGAACGCAAAGGAAAATGCGGTTTATGATTTAATTGCCTTTCGAATGCTCGAAGCGATTGCACAAGCTTGTATCAAAGAAATAACGGACGTATCATTGGAAGTGTCGCATTATGATTTTATGTTGAAAGGTTGTAAAGTAATTGAAGCAGGTTGGCGTGGTATTAAAGGTAATTTCTCGGATGATGAGACGGAACCTATACAGGATCTACCCGAACTGAAAGAAGGCAATGAACTGAAAATAAAGGAAGCTGTCGTGTTGGAAAAGAAAACAAAACCTCCCGTACTTTATACCGAAGCAGGATTACTATCTGCAATGGAGTCCGCAGGTAAGGAAATCGAAAATGTAGAAGAACAGAAAGCTTTGCAACATATTGGCATAGGTACACCTGCAACAAGAGCTTCTATTATTGAAACACTGTTTACTCGAAATTATATCCAACGAGATAAGAAATCACTCATCCCTACTGAAAAGGGGTTGCAAGTGTATGAGTTGGTTAAAGACCAGAAAATTGCAGATGTGGCAATGACTGCCGAATGGGAATTGGCTTTGCAGAAAATCGAAAATAACGAAGCTGATGTCGATTCGTTTCAAAAGGAAATGGAAACGTATGCTTCAGTGATTACAAATGAACTGCTACAAAGTTCCATTACTCAAAAAAATCTACCTAAACTTATTTGTCCGAAATGCAAAAGCCAACAACTGATTATCCGTGATAAAATAGTCAAATGTCCTGAAGAGGTTTGTGGTTGGTTACAATTCCGTAATGTTTGCGGAGTTCAAATCGGTATTTCCGACATTGAAACCCTTATCAATAAAGGTAAAACATCATTGATTAAAGGAATGAAAAGCAAATCCAGAAAGAAATTTGATGCTTACATCGTGTTAGATACCGATTTCAAAACATCCTTTGAATTTGATAAAAACAAAAGCTACAAACGCAATGGAAAATAAGCCGACAATTGTTCCGAAAGAAATTAAAAGCTTGATTTATACCATACGTGAGAAACAAGTGATGCTGGATAGTGATCTTGCAAAAATTTACCAAGTGGAAACCAAAGTTTTCAATTAAGCCGTAAAACGAAATGTAGATCGTTTTCCTGATATTTTTCGCTTTCAATTGACACAGGACGAATTTGACATAATCAACTTGAGGTCACAAATTGTGACCTCAAGTTTGAATTACGGTGGTAGACGTTATTAACCATTTGTATTTACTGAACAAGGAATTGCCATATTGAGTACGGTACTTCGTTCTGATGTGGCAATAAAAGTCAGTATCGAAATCATGAATGCTTTTGTAGAAATGCGTAGAATAGTTACCAGTCATGCTTCGTTATTTCAGCGTTTTGATTACGTAGAATAAAAACAATTACAAACCGACCAAAAATTTGAGGAACTTTTCAAAGTCCTTGAAAGTGGTAAACTATATAGAGAAAAAGGTATTTTCTACAATGTACAAATTTTCGAGGCTTATACCTTCGTTGTCGAGATTATCCGTAGTGCCAAAAGCTCTATTATCTTGCTGACAATTACGTAGATGATACGGTACTAACTTTGTTGAGGAAACTCTATAAAAAATACTTGAGACAATTGAAAATGTACAATCCAATAACACTATTGTGGTGGCTTGGGTGACTAATAAAATTATTTAGATACGCCAATACAAAAGATAATATAAAACCAAGTATCATAATAGAAATCCTCTCAACCAATGATTTTACAAATTCCGAATTTAAAATATATCTAATAGATTTAGTAAATTAGCACCTAAATATTGAATGAAAAATTATAATGAAACTAAAAGATAAAATATCGCTTGAAAAAGTATTTGAAAAAGAATACAAAATCAAACCTGTTGAATTGGAAAACAACAAAGAAGCGATAATTACACACTTCTTACATAACAGTAAAAATGGTGTTTCACAATTTTTCAAAAAAGATGCAGTAAAGTATACACGAGAAATACTAGAGTTTAAATATCCTGAAGAGGAAATTACAAATATTTTAGCAGAAGAAGCATTACAAAACGGTATTTTTGATATTAATGAGGTTCCATTCCCTCCTATCAAAAATCCTAAATTCAAGTTTATTGATTTATTTGCAGGAATTGGCGGCTTCCGTTTAGCAATGCAAAATTTGGGAGGAAAATGTGTTTTCACTAGTGAATGGGACAAAGAAGCAAAAAGAACTTATAAAGCAAATTTTGGTGAAAGACCTTTTGGTGATATCACAAAAGAAGCGACGAAATCATTTATTCCAAATGGTTTTGATTTGCTTTGTGCGGGGTTTCCTTGTCAAGCTTTTTCAATAGCGGGAAAACGTGGGGGCTTTGAAGACACAAGAGGAACTTTGTTCTTTGAAGTAGCTGAAATCATAAAACGAAAACAACCGAGAGCAGTTTTTCTTGAAAATGTAAAAGGTTTACGCAACCATAACGGAGGAAAAACATTAGCTACCATTTTAAATGTGCTGCGAAACGACTTAGGCTACTTCGTACCCGAGCCTCAAATCATCAATGCAAAAGATTTTGGTGTACCACAAAATAGAGAAAGAATTTATATTGTAGGATTTCATCCAAGCACAGGAGTTAATGAGTTTTCGTATCCAAAACCTTTAGACAAGAAAGTAGCATTTGCAGACATCAAGGAAAAAGAAGTTCCAGCAACAAAATATTTTTTGTCTACTCAATACCTTAAAACTTTAGTCAATCACAAAGCTCGACACGAAGAAAAAGGAAATGGATTTGGATATGCAATAATTCCTGACGATGGAATAAGTAATGCAATTGTTGTTGGTGGAATGGGTAGAGAAAGGAATTTAGTTTTAGACCACAGAATTACTGATTTCACGCCTACAACGCACATAAAAGGAACTGTAAATCGTGAGGGTATAAGAAAAATGACACCACGAGAATGGGCTAGATTACAAGGATTTCCCGATCATTATTTAATTCCTGTTGCAGATGCTTCCGCTTACAAACAATTTGGCAACTCTGTAGCAGTTCCTGCTATTCAAGCTACCGCAATGGAAATATTGAAAACTATAAACCTAATATAGGATATGTTGAAAGGTAATAAAGGAGAATGGAGTGAGATATATGTTTTTTTAAAGTTGCTTGCCGAAGGTAAACTTTATGCCGCAGATGAGAATCTCGATCCCATTGCTACAATCTACTATCCACTTATTAAAATTTTCAGAAAAGAGGGAACTCAAGAAAGAGAGTATATTTATAATGGAGAAATTAAAATTGTAGAAGGTACAAGGGGAGATCTTTTATTTGCAGTCCCAACCATTCAGTTTGTCCACTATTCCCAGATTTTATTGGATCTTTTAAAATCGACTGACGGTAGATCAATGGTATTCCCTATTATTGAGGAATTTTTATCACTTATAGATGTAAAGCAAGTCAAGATAAATAACACTGACAAGTCCGACATCCAGTTAATGGTGCACGATCTGAACACGGGTATGTCACCCAAACTTGGTTTTAGTATCAAATCGATGATCGGAAAAGATTCAACCCTCTTCAACCCTGGGGCTGGTACAAACTTTATTTATAAAATAAAAGGTGCTACATCTGAAAATTTTGATCTTGTTGATTTTAATTCAAGTACATTATTTGTACCTAAAGGCTCAAAAGTAAAATCGAAAATAGCGCAAAGGATAATATCTTTAGAAAATCAAGGTTACGAAGTAGAGTTTGACCATATACAGTCAGACAACCTCACTTTGAATCTGCAATTGATTGATGGACAGCTTCCAGAATTACTAGGTCAGATGGTATATCTTAAGTATAAAAATGGAATCTCTAATACAAGACATTTGATAGAAATGTTGAAGGAAATAAATCCTTTACAATATGACCAAAGTAAAGGACATCCGTTTTACGAAGTAAAAATCAAAAATTTCCTTACAGAATCAGCACTTGGCATGACGCCAGAAACTATCTGGACGGGAGTATATGATGCTACTGGAGGAATCATCATAGTTAAAAGAACTGGTGAAATTGTATGTTATCATATTTATAATCGCAAAGAATTTCAAGAATATTTAGTGCACAATACGCGACTTGAACAAGCTTCTACTAGCGAAGATGATACTAATCCTGGGAATGTCAAAGCTGGAAAAACAAAACCTTACAAATTCGGATGGGTATATAAAGAGAATGAGGATTATTTTATCAAATTAAATCTACAAGTTCGATTCAAATAATTATCCCCTTAAAATTGACACTATTGCATTTTTATTCTTTTTGGCTTATTAAGAAGATCGTATAAACAACAGGATTCTTCATACAACCACCACTCGCAAACTTATTATGGCAGACATGAACAATTTTATGACCAACAATTCAGAGATTATATTGAAAATTCACGAATCAAAGGTTTGCAATAAGTAATTCTTAAAAGTGTATAATTTACCCCTCATAATCTCAAAAAACAACAAAAAAAATCGACTATAGTAAAAAATACGGCATACCCGAAGCGAGGCTTGAATCTATATTGGCAATGTCCAAAAAGTCCGATCAAAGTCTTTCAAATGAACATGAGGATATATATCCGAAGATGTTCACCAGTTGTAGAAAAGTTCATAAATAAAGCTTTCTGGAAAACCAAATCCTTGGAATAAGGAAGACTTAAAAATATCACCTTGAATATATAAAAGTAAGTAAAATCTCAAAAAACGATAGTCTTACAATAGTATACTTAGATCATGATCCTATAATTATAATGACGATAGAAATTAACTATAATAAACAAAAACAAATTCACAGATGTAAAGTAAAAATTCTAAAAACTCTAAAGTAAACAATCGTTAAACATCAAACTTAACTCTCTCTTTGCACCAAATAGTGTAAATCAGGATCATTCTTAATACGTTCTGTTTCGGCTTCGACTATCTGAATAACATCTAATTTTATCTGTTTGTAATTCGCATCGATATCTTGTTTCATATTATCAGCTCCGTTTTCATCAGCAAAAGATAATATCTGCGGTATATTTTGGTAGGCTTTGGTTTCGGCGGCTACCTTTTCATTGTCTACCACAATTTCAGCGTGAAAGATCTTTTGTTCGATGCGTTCATCAAAATTATCGGAGATCGCTCCAACAAACATACCCTGTGTAAGTGTAGAGATTTTGGAAGCTGGTATCAAGCTGTCTAATTGGGTAGAAATTGACGTAGATTTATCATTTCGGTTGATCGTCATACTCTGTCTTTTTTGTAACACTTTTCCAAAACGTTCAGATAGGTTTTTGGCAGTTTCACCCACAACTTGACCCGAGAAAATATTACCAACAGTATTCTGAATTACTTTAGCTTCTTTATCTCCGTAATCACGTATTAATTGAGAGTAATCCTGAAAACCCAAACAAACCGCAACCTTATTACTTCGAGCTGTGGCAATCAAATTGTCTAATCCTCTGAAATAAATGGTAGGTAACTCATCAATAATAACCGAACTTTTTAATTGTCCTTTCTTATTGATGAGTTTTACAATTCGGGAATTGTACAAGCCTAACGCTGCCGAATAAATATTTTGACGGTCGGGATTGTTACCTACACAAAGTATCTTTGGTTCTTGTGGATTATTGATATCTAATGTGAAATCGTCACCTGTCATTACCCAGTACAGTTGTGGGCTAATCATCCTTGATAGTGGAATTTTTGCCGATGCAATTTGTCCTTGTAATTGATCTTGGGCACCACCTTGCAATGCATCCATAAATGGCGATAAATAGTTTTCTAAATCGGGATATGTCGTCAAAATGGTAAATATGTCTGCATATTTCTTGTTTAGCAATTCAATAGCATGTGGGAATGTGCAATACTTGCCGTTCTCATAAATTTTAAGGTACCAAATAATGGCAGCTAAAAGGATAATTGGAGATTCCACAAAGAAATCTCCCTGCTTCTGTATCCAACTACGATTCAGGTTTAACATGATAGTATAAGCCGCTTCGTAAGCATCAGATATATCTGTCATAAAATCAGGATTGAGTGGATTGCAACGATGGCTTCTGCGTGGATCATCGAAATTTATCACGTAAAATTTAGGCGGAATTTTATATTTATCCGAATGCTTCAGTAAATGATTGTAAGCTATAGTCGAAAGGTCATCGAATTTAAAGTCATAAATGTACATACTAAATCCCTTCTCGATATGCTGCTTGATATAATTGTTTACAACCGCATAAGATTTTCCGGAACCAGGAGTTCCTAATACGATGGTTGCCCGAAATGGATTAACAACATTGATCCATCCTTCATTCCATTTGTCTTTATAATAAAACTTCGTGGGTAGATTGACAGAATACTCGTTTTGCATCAGTTTAGTTTCCTGTTGAAAACTCTCGTTTTCATTATTGAAAACATCGTTCATTAGATTAGTACGAAGTAATCGGCTCATCCATACACCTGCCATTAGTAAAGCGATATAACCTAACGAGATTGTAAGGATATATAGAAAAGTGCCCACCGTAGAAGATAGTTTTAATAATGCTGTATTCAGAAAGAACAATACAAAGCCAATTCCTAAAGCTACATAAATCTTAGCCCATGTTATCTTTTCATTCTTTACGCCCTTTGTACCTAAACAGCTTAATGCCAACAATATTAAAGCAAATACTTTGGTATAAAGTGTATGAGCAAACAGACCAACTGTCCTATCAAAATTCCCTAATATTTTATTGATGATTTCTAATGTCCAACCTCTTTCTAAAAAGAAACCGTAACAAAACCAATAAAGATGCATTAGTACCAAAAGGATACTCACTGTACGCATAAAATCCATTATCTTGGCTAATCCTCTTAAATCTTCTTCTCCCTGCATTGTTTTAATTTTAATGTTCGGACGTGAATTTAAAGGCTCTGAATAGAGGGTAAAATAATATGGTAGCGTTTGGCATTCAGGGGCTATATTTGGCAAAAAAAATCTTTTTTACGGAAAACCGTACAATACGCATTGGTATAATTCTTATTTTTAAAGAAACTTAAATAAATATTTTATGGAAGAATTCGACGAAAGTGATTTAGTCAATAATGACTATGAAAACACAACAACAAAAGGTGATGATCCTAATTATACAGCAATTCGTGATCGTGAGAGAGTAAATAAAAAAGAGCTTTACGAAGTTGTTTACTTTTGTAATGCGTTTATGGAAAAACATAACTTAAAAAACAAAGCTAGTTTTCAAAAAGTTGAAAAAATAATTCGACTTCCTGAAGCAAGTGGAGTTGTGATGCGAGATAAACTAAACCAATTTGTTGTTGATATGTGGAACAAAATTTAAAAATTCAAACCATTAAAATGTAAATAGCAGTTACTCGTGGCTGCTATTTATTATAACCTTTTTTCTTTCTTTTCTTCATTCTATTTGCAAAATCTTGTTCCTCGTAATCTTCACTTTGTGATTGTAGAATTAAACCTCCCAATGCTTCAATCAGACCATTTTGGTGTTTTTCAATATTTAGAAAATCGAAAAAATGATGTGGCTTTTCATCAGGTAAATGAAGGGCACTATCAGTGTTTTTTTCTGATTGTAAAACATCAGTTGTTTCAATATTTGGTTTAATATCATTGTTCCAATAATCATTAAAAACATTGGCGGAAAGTTCCTTGCCCAAACGTGAACCGTTCCAAACCGCTTTTGAATTATGGTCGATAAAAGTGATGCCATAGATACGATTTTCATCATTTCTTCGGATTACAACATTTATACCTTGCTCGCCTAACTGTTTCTTAAAACTCAATTCGTTACTAGTGCTTTCAAGAGCTTTGCTAACAGCAACTTTTAGTGTTTGCCTACTTGGATCCTCTTTCAAATTTTTTTTATTTTTTTCAAAATGCATTTCCAAAGCAGATAATCCTCCTGTCTTTCCGAAAAGTGAAGCCTTGAATGGATGGCCGGCTCTTTCGCCTTTTTCATTCAAGGGAATGTATAATATTCCTTTTTGTATCTTCCCTTGCAATTCGACTTCTACTTTTTCGGTGGTAATGTGAAACAACGAAAGCAAAGCATTGTATTCGCCTAAAGTTTGGTATTTATAATAATTTGGTAAATGACAAATAACGGATGCAATTTGACTTTTAATATCACCTGCTCTATAATCCACTGGACGGAAAATCTTATCTTTCTGCTTACGTTCCTTGTCTGTTGCTGGTATCAAATTATGTTTTCTTTCCAACTCTCTGCATAAGTTCATTGATCGCATTTTCTCAAATTTGTCCGAAATTTTTTTACCATTCTCATCCACACAAACCGATACGATATGAATGTGACTACGGTCTATATCGGTATGTTTAAAGACTATAAAAGGCTGTTCACTATAACCCATTTCCTGCATATATTCCTGTGCCATTTCCCGAAATTTATCATCACTCACTTGATCTTTCGGATCTGGATTAAGCGAAATATGCAACGTATGTTTTTCTGTATTTCGGTTTGCAATCAAATAAGGTTCAAAAGCTTGAGTTAATTGAGCAACAGAATATACTCCGTTTGGTGTTTCGATTATCTTATTTGTGAACAGAATTTGTCCGTTTTCCTTCTCTACTTTCAGATTATTATAAGCCAATGCACCGTACAGATTTTCACCTCTTCTGATTTTTGATATCATTTTAAATGACTGGTTTTCAAGTATTTTACTTCAAATTCTTCCGTTAATTGAACGACTTTCTTACACAGCATTGCCATTTCAGCTGTCTGTTTTTCCAATTTATTAAGGAATGCCGCTGCTTTTTTCTCTGAAAAATGACGGTATAACAGCTTTACAATTTGATTGTAATTCACTCCTATGGCTCGAAATTGACTATGAAAGGAAGTCAATCGCATATAATAATCGACCGTTCCTTTATCAATTCTAACCGATTTCATCTCCTTTCCGAACACTTGAGATATGATAAACTTGGCTTTATTGGGCATTCCTGATGCTTCAAAAAGCGTCAAAAGTTTAGCATTTTCCTCATCTGTCAAACGGAAAACATGGCGGTTGGTACAGGGGTTAAGTTTTGGCTTGCGACCGCCCTTATTCTGTTTATTGTTATTACTCTCATTCATCACTAATCCATTTATAATTTACACGAAAAGCCGACTTCGGAGGATTTTTCTTGCTCCCTGCAAGGGCAAGTTGTTTTGAGGCACTAAACTCGATTTCGAGTGCCTCAAAACACAACTTGCCGTGTTCTGGTGAACACAATAATCCCGATAAATCGGGATTTAAAGTAACAGGGAAAAACGGCTCGATAGCCGTTACTGTTACCTCCGTTTTGTCAAAAACATTAAGCATATATCTGTTAATAAAATTCATTACACAAAGTAAAGCTCTCTTTTTTAAACGATTGCACTATACCATAGTGCCAAACACTGCTTTTGAACACCAAACACTTCCACGTATCAATTGGCAGGTCATTCATTCGCTTTATTTGCCTTATAGTTTTAAGACAGGTAGTAAAAAATGTATTGTAAAAAGAAAGAAGGTCGGTTTTGTATATAGGTAGTTTGGAGTAAAAGCATAAGGTTTTAAAAGCATAAAACTATAAAAGTGTAAAAGCATAAAAGCGGTAAAGCATTTTGCCTTTTGTGAAGTTTAGCATTTGCCCAAAAATACATCTGACAAGGCTGTAAGAAAAGCAAAAAAACATATGGGTTTATTCCTGACAAACAATGCTAGAATAAGGAAACACAGAAATATTCAATTGCAGGAATATCAGGACCTGCAAAAAAAGTAAAGTGTATAACAATAAATTTTTAAATAATGGAAACAAAGAAAAAAACTTTAAAAATCAGCTTTTCCACGCAAAAGGGCGGTGTAGGAAAATCGACAATGACTACGTTACTGGCAAGTATACTTCATTACCGATTAGGTTTTAATGTGTTGGTATTGGATTGCGACTTTCCACAGCATAGCTTGACCAATATGCGTGAGCGGGATAAGAAGACCTTGATGCAAAATGACTATCATAAAAAGGCGGCAATGAAGCAATTTCAAGCCATTAACAAAAAAGCGTATCCGATTATGAAAAGCAAAGCCGAATATGCTTTGGAAAAAGCATCGGAATATGTAACCCAATCGGCTATTGTACCAGATGTTATTTTCTTTGATCTGCCGGGAACCGCCAATACCAAAGGAGTATTAACCACTTTGAAAACGATGGATTTTATTTTTTCCCCCATAACCGCCGACCGCTTGGTGGTGGAAAGTACATTGGGCTTTACCAAAGCGTTTCTTGGACTCCCGAAAACCATTGAGGGTAATGATGAGCAAGAATTGTGGCTATTCTGGAACCAAGTAGACGGTAGGGAAAAGACAGGCTTATATGAAGCATATCAAAGTGTCATCCGACAACTTAACCTGCCCATAATGCAAACAAGGATAATGGATAGTAAGCGTTTCCGAAAAGAAACAGACGATACCGAAAATTATGTATTCAGATCAAGTTTACTACCAGCAGAAAAACAACTGTTGAGAGCCACGAAAATGGATCTGTTTATTGAGGAATTTTTAAAAATTACTCATCTATAAAAGCGATAAACTATGAGTACAGATAAAAATAACAACAATTTTAAAAAGCCTAATGTTGATGAGGATTATTTAATGAATATCATCAGTGGCGATAAGCCTGTTGTCCATCCCCAAAATAATCGACAGATGGATCAACCAAAAGAAATCAAGACCAAGCCCAAAGAAAAAAACCGAAGCAACTCATCAAAAAAAGCGGACTACGAGGAAACGTTTTTGGTCAATCGGTTTCCGTCCGGTCGTAGCGGCAAAGTCGTTTACATTCGTCCAGAATACCACGAAAGGTTGCTCCGCATTGTGCAATTGACTAGGGAGGAAAAAACAACCCTCTATTCCTACATTGACAATATCCTTGAACACCACTTCAGAGAGTTTGGCGATGATATTACAGATTATTTTAACGAACGTTTTAAACCTATTATATAATGAAAAAAGCAAGTAAAAAAAGGAAAAAGGTTGTAACCGAGAATAACACGACAACAACCTACGAACAGGAGTTCCCTCAAGCAACTAAAATGAAGAAAAGGGGCGATAAAAGTATTTATGTCCGTCAGGAATATCACGAACGCTTATCCCGTATTGTACAGGTTATTGGTAAAGATGAGATACCCTTGTATACCTATCTTGACAATATTCTGGAACATCATTTTGAACTGTTTGAGAAAGCAATTACCGATGATTTCAACGAAAAGTTTAAACCCATTTTTTAAAGCACTTGATTATGGAAATAATAATTGTGATATGCCTGCTTATAATTATTTATCTGCTTTTACAGGATAAAATAATCAGTAAGAAACAACCTCAACAGCATAGCGTACCGAAAAAAGTAAATCCGAGTCTGCCTGATATTATGGGGCAGCCAAAACCTGTAAGAAGCCTTTCATTGCCAAAGACGTCCAACGAAAGCCAATTAGAAGATCAAGAGATAAATCCAGCTAATTTAGACATAGAATACGACGAAAATGAAATCGTCAATATTCAAATTCCGCAGGAAGAGCTGGACAAAGCCTTCAGTAATATGCCTGATTTTGAGGAAGAGGAAGAAGAATGGAACAGGTATGGAATCTCTGGTAGCGATGACAGTCTTGCTCAAGGAATTACCTTTGATGAACTTAGCACTGTAGGGGCATTACTCCAAAAAAATAATTTGGAACAATCCCAAAAGGAAAAAGCAGTTGCCCTGGTTCAAAAATTGCATGGGACGGAGTTGTTCAGCTTATTGGAAAATTCCATTGAAGGTGCCTCTCAAAAAATTGCCGAGCTTTTGGATAGCACACTTTCATCTGAGGCTGAAGCTGGTTCTTCCACCTTGCGGAAAAATAATTTAGAGGATTTTGATATTGGGAAGTTTGTGTGAGCAAACTCCCCAATAGTTTTATATAAAAAGTCTGTAATCATAAGACTTTCCTTCAAACCGAGAAAGTAACTTTCCTATTCGAGCAATCTGATTAGAAGAGTCGATAGTTGATGGAAGCTTGGAGTATAAATCCAAAGAATTCCAATTCATCTTAGTTAATCCTAATATTTCTGTAGCAATTGTTTGTATATTAGATTCTCCATAATGTTTAGTAATCCTAATTGGAGCAGGTATGCTTCTTCCTCCGAGATAAAATTTATAATTAGGTTGTCTAACAGATGGAACTATACCATGCGTCCATAAAAGGGCACTGTATTTATTTGTAACAATACAAGTTCCTCTAGATATAGGGAATTTATCAACTTGTAAATTATTTTGATATACACTCATTGCAATAAAACGTGCATCTATTTCATAATTAATTTCTATAAGGTCTATTTTCTTTATACCTGCTTTATTGAGGCTTGCTTTAATCCCGTTTATTTCTTCTTCTGTAAATCGTGTTCTTTTATGAATAACAACTCTTTCTGGCAATTTGTCCAAGGATTGGTAGAATAACTCTCTAATTGATACACCGAATTGAAAAGCATCTTTAAAAGATAAATATGGATTGTTCCGATTGTCTAAAAAATAATTATCAATTTTTGAAAGTCTATATTTTAGACCTTGACCCTTTGAATCATATATATGACTACAGCCAATTACAATTTCAGATTTTCCTTTACTATGTGATGTACTATAACCAATTCCAGCATAAGCAGTATTATTTTCTTGACTATTTAGTATCCAAGGTGTTCTTAAAGATTTTACATAAAAAGATAATGATAACCACCAATAAATCTGACATTTTAATTTATCCTCTAAAGTATCTTCTCTAATAAGTTGTGTAGCAACTCCTCTTGAGGCGGAAAATGCTTTAATATAATCATGAAGATCAAAACTCTCTCCTTCATTAACAAAACTTTCAAAAAGTTGCCATTCGTAAGGAATAAAGATTACTATTGTACTTTGGACTTGTGTATTAGCAATTTGTTCAATTTTGGAAGTAATTAGCCTAGCTAATCGTATAGCATTTCCATGACTTTCTAATTCGTTATTTGCCTTGAAATCAATATCTAACCACCTCTCATTATTTTCAAAACTAGGGATATTAATAGGTAGATTAAAAGCGTTTACAAACCCAGGGTAATCAATCAAATAGTCTGGATTAATATTTTCAGTGGAATGTTTTATTTGAATTTTTGAAAGAAAATCATAAAACTTTTGAGAGTATTTAATCCCACAAATAACCGATAAATTTACTTCGTTAGAGTAAACAACTCCATTTAGGTTAACATCAAAAGGTCTATTATTAACTAAACCTCTCATGGGGTGATAATCTTTAAACTCAATATCTGTTGCTACATTTTTAAATATGAGTTGAGGTTCTAAGAATTGAACCCCATGAAATTGGGTTTGTTTTTTGTTAAAATTACTTGGATGATATCCTCTGAAATTAGGATCTAAAACATTAATTTCTCCATAAGCAGTATTTGCAGATATTTGAAATTCAAACCCTGTTCCCGAATTTTCTGGCACTTCAAATCTTAATTTTTGAGTCGGAAATAAAATATCATTCCAAAAATTTAATATTGCATCATATTTATTATTAAAAAGTTTCTCAAGTTTCGATTTACTTAGTTGTTGCTTTTGCTGTTTTGAAATTTCATTTTCAGAAGTCAAATATATTGTTGGAACAAACGATAAATACCCAAAATATTTGTTCTTATCAAAATATAAAGATAATAATAAGGCTTTGTGAATATTGATGTCTCCATATCTATCATCAATGTTTTTTAGCCAAATTTTATCTTTGAAATTTGTACCTATTTCATATTTTGATGCAAAATGTTTAAGAATTGCACTCAACATTAAGGATTTAAAAGCAGATACATTTTCTATATCAAACTTTGAAATTGGCTCTCGTTTAATTTCCGATTTTAGATTAGCTCTGAAAACCCTATCTATATCAGTCAATGTTCCAATTGCGTATACTTTTCCTTTAAAAGGGACTGCGCAAATAGGTGTATTGTTCGTCAAATCTTTCAAAAATTTCCAAGGTCTTTCTTCATTATAGTCTACTTCAAATTGAAAAATTTCTTTAGGAAAGGAAACTGGATGCAGATTGCTTTTTATGTATTTATCAGCTCTTGTAAAATTTAAACTAAATTCAGTTTTAAAATAATCTTCATCATTAGAAGCTTCTAAAGCTTCCTGAATTTGCTTTTCTAATATAGTATTCCCTTCAAATGCTGATTTCGACAAGTGTATTAACGTTTTATCAAAACCATCAGTGGAAATGTAGTAACCTTCTCGCCCAGATTCTCTAATTTTAGCAATTAGTTCGGAGACTTCTTCATTAATTTGATCACCAAACCCACACCAATATAATCTACCGGAACCTTTTGTAGTAAAAGCAGATAGAATAGCATCCATTAATGATTTATCTCTCCCACTATAGCCAATAACAACTAAGTTTTTGTCTGTATGATAAGTAGAGAATTTCTCCGTGAAAGTCTCATTCTGATTATCCAATTCCTTCTCTGTATTTTTTAACGTCGAAAATTTGTAATCTCCATGTAAAGCTATCGTTAATAACTCTTTACTACTTTGATTCCTATAAATTCTGTCAGAATTGTCTAGTGTTATTTCTATTGGGGTTAATCTATTTTGATGAGCTGAACGAACAATTAATCCATCAAAATTTGTCGTCCATACAGATTTTACAATATTATGTTCTGCAAGTAAACAAAGTAATTTATATCCTATATACGGTTCTTTACTCTCGATTAAACTAAAGAAATATTTCCTTCTATCATGAGGAATTGGATATGCTTTTTCAGCATAAAAAGAGTATTCTTCAGGAGAATCTAACATTGGATATTCTCCTTGATCATCTAACCAGTTTTGAATACTTTTTCTAACAGATTCATTTTTGTAGTTCTTATAAAATTCAGCAGAGTTTATGTTCTTTGAAAGATAAATATCTTTTTTCCATTCCCATATGCAGTCATATGCAGATTGAATACCAGAACTAATTGAACTTCCAGCCCCCAATAAGAATGAATGGGGGACATCTATATTTCTTTTAAAAGATCTTAAAAAAGCATCGTATTCAAGTTGTATATTTTCTATCATAATTCTATTAATCCAAGACTTTTTTAGAGTTGGTAAGATTGTTAAAAATTAGTAAAATTAAATTTCAGTTAATACTAAGACAGTTATTATATATATAGGTATTTGGACCGATTAGCTAAAAGCATAAATATACTACATTTCTTCTTTTAACAAGCCACTATCCGCCAAACAATTCCACTCACTACCACTTTGTTATATCACTTTCGTTTCTGTTACACCTTTGTTCCGAAGCCCGTAATAAACGGGAATACAATAACAATTTAATGTGTTTCAATTATGAAAAAACAAAGAAAAAAAGTTTTGCTAGCATCCGTAGCAATGCTACCAGCAATGGGAACTTTTGCACAGGGAAATGGTACAGCGGGAATCACCGAGGCAACCCAAATGGTAACCTCCTATTTCGATCCTGCAACTCAGTTAATTTACGCCATTGGTGCAGTGGTAGGATTAATCGGTGGTGTTAAGGTGTACAATAAGTTTAGTAGTGGTGATCCCGACACATCCAAAACGGCAGCAAGCTGGTTCGGTGCGTGTATCTTTTTGATTGTGGCGGCTACAATTCTGCGCTCATTCTTCCTTTAATCCTTTGCCTTATGAACAGTTACAACATTAACAAAGGTATTGGAAGAACCGTAGAATTTAAAGGATTGAAAGCACAATACCTGTTCATTTTTGCTGGCGGATTGCTCGGTACACTCATTTTCGTGATGATCTTGTATATGGCAGGTGTAAACTCTTACATCTGTTTGCTGCTTGGAGCAGGTGGTGCCTCGCTGATTATTTGGCAAACCTTTTCGCTGAATAAGAAATACGGTGAGCACGGATTAATGAAAGTGGGTGCAAGAAAAAGGCATCCTCGTTTCATCATTTGTCGCAAACCAATACAACGCTATTTGAAATTCACTCCTAAACAGAATGCCTTATGAGAAATGTAGCAAAGACCACCACTTTGGAAAACAAGTTTCCACTCTTGGCAGTGGAGAACAACTGTATTCTTTCCAAAGATGCAGATATTACCGCCTGTTTTAAAGTCCGTTTACCAGAATTATTTACGGTAGCTTTAGCTGAATATGAAGCCATTCATTCCGCTTGGCATAAGGCGATCAAGACGTTGCCTGATTTTACAGTCGTTCATAAGCAAGATTGGTACATCAAAGAAAACTACGCACCCGATTTGGCACAAGAAGATCAAAGTTTTCTATCCAAAAGTTATCAAAGACATTTCAACGAACGACCGTTTTTAAATCACTATTGCTATTTGTTTTTGACCAAAACAACCAAAGAAAGAATGCGTATGCAAAGCAACTTTAGTTCACTTTGCAAAGGCACGCTGATTCCAAAAGAAATTAGAAACAGAGAAACCATTCAGCATTTTCTGGAAGCAGTCGCTCAATTTGAGCGTATCGTTAATGATAGTGGATTTATCACTTTAGGGCGTTTGAACGAAGAGGACATTATTGGAACGGACGAAAAACAAGGATTGCTAGAACAATATCTAACGCTTTCAAAAGAAGCAGGAACTGCGATGCAGGATATTGCACTCGGAACCGAAGAAGTGCGTATTGGCAATAAACGATTGTCCTTACACACCTTGTCAGATACCGATAATTTGCCTGGAACAGTATCAGCAGATACTCGTTTTGAAAAGCTATCGACCGATCGCAGTGATTGCCGTCTATCTTTTGCTGCTCCTGTAGGATTGTTGTTGAGTTGTAACCATATCTACAATCAATATTTGTTTTTGGATAACAGCGAAGACAATCTTCAAAAATTTGAAAAATCTGCAAGGAATATGCACTCGCTAGCAAGGTATAGCCGTGCCAACCAGATCAACAAAGAATGGATCGAAAAGTACCTAAACGAAGCACACTCTTTTGGTCTTTCTTCTATCAGAGCCCATTTTAACATCATGGCTTGGTCGGAAGATCCTATGGAATTAAAACAATTGAAAAACGATTGCGGTAGTGCTTTGGCATTAATGGAATGCAAACCTCGTCACAATACGACAGATGTAGCCACTTTGTACTGGGCAGGAATACCAGGCAATGCAGGGGATTTTCCGAGTGAGGAAAGTTTCTATACATTCATTGAACCAGCCTTGTGTTTCTTTACCGAAGAAACAAATTACCACAATTCTCCCTCTCCGTTCGGCATCAAGATGGCTGATCGTTTAACTGGAAAACCCATCCATTTGGATATATCGGATTTACCAATGAAGCGTGGTATTATCACAAACCGTAACAAGTTTATTTTGGGTCCATCTGGTTCGGGAAAATCGTTTTTTACTAATCACATGGTAAGACAATATTACGAACAAGGTGCGCACGTACTACTTGTTGATACGGGTAATTCCTATCAGGGATTATGTGAACTCATCAAAGGAAAAACTAAAGGAGAAGACGGTGTTTATTTCACATATACCGAAGACAACCCCATTGCATTTAATCCTTTTTACACCGATGATGGTGTGTTCGATATTGAGAAACGTGAAAGTATCAAAACCTTGATACTAACCTTATGGAAGCGCGATGATGATCCACCAACTCGATCCGAAGAAGTAGCCCTTTCCAATGCAGTAAGCGGTTATATAGAACAGATTAAAACGAGCGATGTGTATCCATCTTTCAACGGATTTTATGAGTATGTGAAAGGTGCTTATCGCAAGATACTGGAAGAAAAGCAGGTCAGAGAAAAAGACTTTGATATTGCCAATTTTCTCAATGTCCTTGAACCTTATTACAAAGGAGGCGAATATGATTACTTGCTGAACTCCGACAAGCAATTAGACCTACTTTCCAAACGATTTATCGTGTTTGAAATTGATGCCATAAAAGATCACAAGATTTTATTCCCCATTGTGACTATCATCATTATGGAAGTCTTCATCAACAAAATGCGTCGACTGAAAGGTATCCGAAAACTCATTTTAATTGAAGAAGCTTGGAAAGCCATCGCCAAAGAAGGAATGGCAGAATATATAAAGTACCTCTTCAAAACCGTAAGGAAGTTTTTCGGAGAAGCCATAGTCGTAACTCAAGAGGTTGATGACATCATTCAATCGCCCATCGTCAAGGAAAGTATCATCAATAACTCCGATTGTAAAATCCTATTAGACCAGCGCAAGTACATGAACAAGTTCGATGATATACAGGCGATGCTAGGGCTAACCGACAAAGAAAAAGGACAAGTACTTTCCATCAATATGAACAATGACACAAGCCGACTTTACAAAGAAGTTTGGATTGGATTAGGTGGAACAGACTCAGCAGTATACGCTACCGAAGTGAGTATGGAGGAGTATTTAGCTTATACCACCGAAGAAACCGAAAAGATGGAAGTCATGCAGCTCGCATCTGAACTAGACGGCAATGTCGAACTCGCTATTAAGCATCTCGCGATGCAAAGACGAGACAAATCAAAACAGTAATCATTAACAATGAGCTTGTAAAAGCTCAACTTAAAAAATCAGAAATAATGAAAAAAGTAATTTATCTGCTGTGCACAGCATTGATGCTAATCGCAGCACCTTCAGCAAAAGCCCAATTTGTAGTTACCGATCCTGCAAATCTGGCATCGGGTATTCTCAACTCCGCAAACGAAATCATACAAACTTCTGCGACGGTGAGCAACGTGGTAAAAAACTTCAACGAAGTAAAGAAAATGTATGACCAAGGAAAGGAATATTACGATAAACTAAAAGCGATCAACAATCTTGTAAAAGATGCCCGAAAAGTTCAACAAACGGTATTGTTAGTAGGCGATGTTTCGGAAATGTATGTGCAGAATTTTGGCAAAATGATGAATGATCAAAATTTCTCGCCACAGGAATTGGTCGCTATTGGTAACGGTTATTCTGCATTACTCAATGAAAGTAGTGAACTGTTGAAAGAATTGAAACAGATTGTAACCTCTTCAAGCTTGTCACTGAACGACAAAGAACGCATGGATATTATTGACCGCGTGTACAACGAGATTAAAGAATACCACAGTTTGGTACGCTACTACACCAATAAGAACATTTCCGTAAGCTACCTAAGAGCTAAAAAGAAAAATGATGCCAAAAGAGTACTTGATCTGTACGGGACTGCTAACCAAAAATACTGGTAAAGATGGAATGGGATAATCTTCACGAACTCCTACGATCGCTTTATGACGACATGATGCCACTTGCTGGTGACATGGCGGCGGTAGCTAAAGGTTTGGCTGGATTAGGTGCATTGTTCTATGTGGCATTAAAAGTTTGGCAAGCTTTAGCTCGTGCCGAACCAATTGATGTCTTTCCACTGCTACGTCCGTTTGCTTTAGGATTGTGTATCATGTTTTTTCCGACCATCGTTTTGGGAACTATAAATGCCGTGCTAAGTCCGATTGTTACTGGAACTCACGGCATACTCGAACATCAAGTACTTGACCTGAACAAATTACAAGAGCAAAAAGACCGATTGGAGTATGAGGCAATGGTCAGAAATCCAGAAACTGCTTATATGGTATCAGATGAAGAGTTTGATAAAAAACTGGACGAACTAGGCTGGTCTCCGTCTGACATCGGAACAATGGCAGGAATGTATATGGATAGAACGGCTTATCAAGTCGAGAAAGCACTAAAAGATTGGTTTCGCAATTTATTGGAAATACTTTTTCAAGCTGCTGCTTTGGTGATTGACACCATACGAACCTTCTTTTTGATCGTTCTTTCCATACTCGGGCCAATCGCTTTTGCTATATCGGTATGGGATGGTTTTCAGTCAACGCTCACACAGTGGATTACAAGATATGTCAGTGTTTATCTCTGGTTACCAGTATCCGATTTATTTAGTTCGATGCTTGCCAGGATACAATCGCTGATACTCGAACGAGATATAGCCATGCTAGCCGATCCAACTTATATACCTGATACCAGCAATACCGTGTATATCATCTTTATGATTATCGGTATTGTAGGTTATTTCACAATACCAACGGTAACAGGCTGGATTATTCAAGCTGGTGGAGCTGGAAACTTTACTCGAAATGTAAATCAATCTGCAATGAAAGCCGGAAATATTGCTGGAGCCGGAGCTGGTTCAGCCGTGGGAAACATCGGTGGCAAATTGATGGGAAAATAAAAACAATCAAACATTAAGAAAATGGAATTTAAAACATTAAGAAATATTGAAAATAGTTTTCGCCAAATCAGGCTGTACGCCCTAGTATTTGCCGTACTCTGTATAAGTATTGTAGGATATGCCGTTTGGCAGTCCTACAGCTTTGCGGAGCAGCAACGCCAAAAAGTTTATGTCTTGGATAATGGCAAATCGTTGATGTTGGCTTTATCACAAGACGCAAGTATCAACAGACCTGTGGAAGCGAGAGAACACGTACGAAGATTTCACGAACTCTTTTTTACCCTCGCTCCTGACAAAAATGCTATTGAAAGTAACATGAAAAGAGCCTTCAATCTTGCCGATAAAAGCGCTTTTGATTATTACAAAGACTTATCAGAAAAAGGCTATTACAGTCGCATTATTTCGGGTAACGTACAACAGCGCATAGAGGTTGACAGTGTCGTTTGCAATTTCGACACCTATCCTTATTCGGTACGAACCTATGCCAAACAATTCATTATCCGTTCGAGCAATGTGACCAAACGTAATCTGATTACCTCGTGCAACCTCTTAAACTCTGTTCGCTCGGATAACAATCCCCAAGGATTTAATATCGAAAAATTTGCAGTCGTAGAAAACAGGGATATCGAAGTCATTGAACGTTAAAAACGAATACTATGAAACAGTTACTTGATTTAGACAAATTTGCATAAACGCTGACCGACAAAGGGTATGACGGTTATTTTCTCACACAAGCTGCTTATCCCGACAAAATCAAGGACAGCATCAGTAAGTTTTTGGAGGCTTGCAAGAATGGTACGAACAAACTATTGTATCCTGATTTATTACCTATACAAACTTTTCTAGAATGGAATGGAGAGGACAAGCCTAAAGTAAGTTGCAATATGTGGTTATCACACGAAAACGGAAAATTTGATGTGCGCAAACTGGAAATTGAACGGAAAGACCAATATGGACATTCAATGAAAAAATTGGAATTAAAAGTTCTTTCCACAGAGACTTTACCAACCAGAAAAGAAGCCATCGCCTTAGTATCCGATAAACCTACACAGGAATTACCCTCTCGAAACAGGCAATTTAAAATGCGATAATCAAAAATTTGAAAAGCATGAAAAAATTAAGAGCACATATAGAGCAGTATTTTGACAGGCTGGATAATCGATTTCGAGTTCTACCGCTAAAGAAACAAAGGCAATTCACCTTATACTTTTTTATAGGGTACCTCTTGCTAACCGCAGCTGTCATTTGGAACGTATGGTATGATGTAGCTACTTCCAATGAGATCGTTAACATCAAGCATATCGAAAATCCGGTGCATAAAAAGAAGGAAACTTCTACACGATTGCAGGACACCTTATCAACATTTAAATAATGAGATTTATGAAAGAAAATGAAAACAAAAAATCGGTCGTTCGGGTAACCGAGGGAATCCCGAAAAAGACCGTTGATGTGTTACAAAACAGCACACAAGATACGCAAGAAAAGCTGAAAAAGCCGCTGATATTCGGTTTAATGGCAGTCGTTTTCGCAGGTTGTATGTACCTCATCTTTAAACCATCCGAAGACAAAAAAGCACTAGAAAATATCGGATTAAATGATGTCGTTCCACAAGCTACCGATGCAGCAATGCCCGATGACAAGGGTAAAGCTTATGAGCAAGAAATGTTTCAGAATAAAGAACAAGAAAAACGCAATGCACTTACCTCTTTGTCTGACTATTGGAATACTGAAGATAAGGATGAATTTACCGATGAATCCTACGCTGACGAAGAAAGGTACGGTTACGGTTACAGAAGCTCAGGAAGAAACAACAATGCTGGATTGAACAGTTACCGAAATATGCAAAACACATTGGGTTCATTCTATGAGGAAGATAATTCGGAAGCTATCGAACTCCGCAAGCAAGTGGATGATTTAAAAGAACAATTGGCAGAAAAAGATGTACCCAAAGTTGCAACCGTAGACGATCAATTGGCTTTAATGGAAAAGTCCTATCAAATGGCAGCAAAGTATCTTCCTTCAGGTACAAATACAGAAAACACAAAGGTTGTTCCTATTGAAAATTTCACTGTAAAAGCTTCGAACCAAAAAGAGCATTTTGTGTCTTTTGCGTCCGTAAGAAAGAATACCGTATCAGCCTTATATCGTGAACCTACCGATAGTGCTTTTTTGGAAAATTGGAGTGAAAGCAGAAACCGTGGTTTTTATACTGCAGGCTCTGTGGAACAAGTTGTACAACCTAAAAACAGTATAAAAGCTTGTGTACATGATGCGCAAACGGTTATCGGTGAAACTGGTGTGAGATTGCGTTTATTGGAAGCTGCTCAAACACCTGAGCGTACGATTCCGAAAGGAACTATTGTTACTGCGAATGCTAAATTTCAAAGCAGACGTTTACAGCTAAAAATTACGTCTGTAGAATTAGATGGAAATATCATCCCCGTAGATATTACGATTTACGATCTGGACGGGCAACAAGGTTTGTATGTTCCGTATTCGCCCGAAATGAATGCTCTAACTGAAATGGCAGGAAACATGAGCCAAACAGGCGGAACCAGTCTGATGCTTACACAAAATGCCGGACAGCAGATTGCCGCAGATTTAAGTCGTGGCGTCGTACAAGGTATTTCGGGTTATTTATCTAAAAAAGTAAGAACACCCAAAGTAAGCCTAAAGGCAGGGCATCAAGTATTCTTGGTCTCTAAAAAATAATGTGGAATTATAAAAAAATTAAAAAGATGAAAAATCATTTAAAAACCTTTTGGTTAATCGCCCTGATATTCGGCTTTTCCGTACAATCTTATGCTCAAGAAAGCACCAAAGAACCTCTTACACTAGGTAAGATAGAACCTTACCGCATGGAAGTTACCTACGACAAAACTTCTCATCTAATTTTTCCAACGGCTATACGTTATGTGGATTTGGGAAGTGACTACCTCATAGCAGGAAAAGCAGAAGATGCGGAAAATGTGCTGCGAATAAAAGCATCAATAAGAGATTTTGAAACTGAAACCAACTTTTCGGTGATTACCAATGACGGACGTTTTTACAGCTTCAACGTGTTTTACAGCCCTTATCCTGACGTATTGAGTTATGATCTTTTGACGATGCAAAAATCGGTAGACAAAGCCAATGGAAACGATGTTCTTTTTGAAGAATTAGGCAACAATTCGCCATCACTAGCCGGTCTGCTTTTAGAAACCATCTACAACAAGGACAAACGTATAGTTAAGCATATTGGAGCTAAAAGTTTCGGTATTCAGTTTATCCTAAAAGGAATTTATATCCACAATGGCAAATACTATTTCCACACCGGATTGAAAAACAAAACGAATGTGCCTTTTCAGATTGATTTTATCAATTTCAAAGTTGTCGATAAGAAAGTAGCTAGCCGAACAGTGGTACAGGAACGCACGATGATACCGCTTCGAACGTATAAGCCTCTTACAGAAATTTCAGGACAATCTACCCAGCAGAATGTGTTTTTATTAGATCAATTCACGATTGCCGATGACAAGGTACTGCTGATTGAAATATTTGAGAGAAATGGCGGAAGACACCAAACCCTTCAGGTGGAAAATTCAGATTTAATCAAAGCTCACTTGATTAACGATATGCACCTGAAATTTTAATAATCCTAAAAGTAAAGTACAATGAAAAAATATATCTATACCGTGATGCTCCTCTTTTTGGCCATCACGGTAACACAGGCACAACGAATGGTACCAAAGCAGAAAGGACTGGAAGTTAGTACAGGAATATTGTCCAATGATAAAATCGGAAATGATTACTACATCAATATTGGAATGACTATCAATGGAAAAAACGGCAATTATCAGCTGTGGGCATTGGAATACACCCATCAATTCCAAAATTATAAAAACCTAAAAATACCACAGGAAACGTATACCGCTGAAGGTGGTTACAGCTTTTTTATATTAGGCGATACCCGAAAAAATATCACGCTGAATTTCGCATTAACAGGAGTGATTGGTTATGAAACCATCAATCGTGGAGAAACATTATTGTATGATGGTTCAAAGATACTGACAGAGGATAATTTCATATACGGAGCTGGTGGACGACTGAGCTTTGAAACCTATCTATCAGACAGATTTGTGGTGATTCTACAAGGACGCACAAAAGTTTTGTGGGGTACAGATCTCGAACAGTTCCGACCATCGGGAGGCGTTGGATTACGATTTAACTTTTAAAAATAGAAAAACATGACAGCAATATTCAACAAATTAAAAACAGGATTGCTACTGCTAATCCTTTCAGCATCCTTTACACTGGTATCTTGTAGCAAAGATGACGGGCTCGAAATACAAAACGATTTTCCTTTCGAAATTAATGTAATGCCGATACCTAAAGAGGTTGCCAATGGACAAACCATAGAAATACGCATTACCGTTCAGCGTACAGGCAATTACCATAATACGCAATACTATTTACGCTACTTCCAATTTGATGGAAAGGGAATATTGCAGTATTACAATGATGACCCTTATCTACCAAATGACCTCTACTCTTTGCCCACCGAACAATTTCGCTTGTATTACACTTCAAATTCAACAATATCGCAAGCCTTTGATATTTGGATTTCGGATAGCTTTGGGAATGAAAAACAATTGAATTTCCAGTTTAACAGCGTTAATTAAGAGGGATAGAAATCCTGCCCAAAAAGCAGGATTTCTTCTTTTTGTGAAATGGTCAAAGCAAAATTTTTCGTATTTTTAAAAGGTAGTTTTAAAGCTTTTATTATGATTGCGTCATTGGTTATCGGAATTCTATTTTTGATTGGAGGATTGGCACTTCGTTACTGGATTAATAGAAGAAAGTTTTACAGACGTAGTCCAACAGGAGCCGAAGGCTTTTCATCTTATGAAAGTTCTGTCTTCATTAAGCTAATCGAAAGGGTCGGAAAATGGATAGCTTACGCCATGATAATTTTCGGATTACTAGCCTTGTGGGCTTATTCAAATGAAAAAAAAGAGAAGGAAAAAGCAAGCATCGAACAACCTGTTCAAGGTAAATAGTTTTTATAAATACCTTTTTATAGTAAATCGGATAACATAAAATTATCCGATTTTATGTTTTATAAGGGTATCGAACATATCAATAGTACTGCTCACATATAAGCAAATTTTATGAAGATTGTGTTTTCGTATCGGAAGCACTTTACTATCTTTGTAGTAACATATAGAAAAATCTTAAAGTGTTTTTACTTTAAGTCCCACATTGAAAACTGGTAATTTTTAAGACTACGGGACAATAAGGAAGAACGCTCATGCCATAGGCGTGGGCGCTCGCTTATTCGTAGTCGGGTATACCAGTGCCTCAATGTCGGTGTAAGTGTAGTTGCCTGCGCTCTATTTTTGTGCAGAGCTACATCACATCTAAAAAGATATTGTATATGGAAACTGGTATTGCACAACAAAAAATCAACCTCGCATTTATCAATGATAAAAGTCCTATTCTGGATTGCATTTGTAATGACCTCATTGCTTCGGGATTTGAAGTGCTGTTCCGATCAGAAAACATTGCTGAAGGATTTTCACAATTGTCTTCATTAAATGAACTACCAAATGTTTGTATTTTTGACCTCGACTTTTACGACAAAAATATATTGGCGCAACTTCAGGAATTCAGAACAAAATACCCCAAAATTAAACTTATTGCCCATAGTGATATTGACAATGAGAAAGTCGGCAAGAGGCTTTTAGATACTGGCTTTTCGAGCTATTTACTAATTGGTAGTGATGGGGGATTATTCAAAAAAGCCATTGACAGGGCTGCCAATGGCAATTTCTTAATTTAATCTTCTATAAACTCTTCTTGTAGACTTTTAGAATTATCTTACTCAAGCTCTTAATGTGTTCATTTTCAATTTCATTAAGCTCATCAATCAAAAGACGATAATGCTCTTTAAATAACCGCAACTTTCCAATCGCCACAGCGTGTAGAAATTCTAACAATGCTTCTCCTTGATATTCATCACTATGTTTTGCAAAAGTCTTTAAAAGCATCAACATGTCCTCAGAATTCTTTCGACTAAATGAATAATTTAGTTCCTCAGGCTTGGCTGCTCTAAGAATTGCTGCTTGAATGATTCCATCGTTGAAACGATTAAAAATAAATGGATCGAGTAAATTTTTGACAAAATTAGTCTGGTAAAGCCCGTCAACTCTGTTGTTTCTCATATTGTTTAAAACACAAGAAATTGTAAAATAAACATCCGATTGAGTTACATTTTTAAAATAATCATTATCATTAAAGAATGCGGAATTTTTTCGTATTTCTAATTCATTCCCTAATATATCAGGATAAAAAATTTTTTGTGCGCCACCTTTCAATGATTTACTTGAAAAACTAGTTATAGTTTTTATTCTTTCAATTACAAAACTAGACGCTTCATCCATGTCTTCCTGAATTCCTTTTAAATGATCTAACTCTATCTCCCATGGAGTTGCTATATTCGAATTATCACAATTAATAGTTTCTATCTCGACAAATGAACTGTTTTCGGCACCGTATAAACCAAATTTAATATTACTTTTAAGCTCTTTATGCTTGTCAGAATCGCTAATCCTATTGATTCCTACAAAATAGATTAGTCTGATATTATTGTAATTTCTAAAATATCTACTTAAATAAAGTAAGTTTTTACCATTTGTTATACAAGAAGCTACAATCAAAATGGAACCAGATTCGTCTTCAGAAATCTTTTTATCCGCTAATTCTGATTGATTAATCACTTCAATTGAATTATTAGAGAAGGGAGTTGTCTTATCTAAAATGTACTTTGCTAATAACTCTGATCCCTTATCGTTTAAATGGATTATATATTTTAACGAGGCTGGTACATACTGATTAACAAAAGCATCTATCTTATCTTTATGGCTTCCAAATTGCTTATTTTCAATATTTTTAATAATATTCTCGTAGTCAATATATAAGTTGTATTTCTTCCTATTGATAGTATCTTCGCTAAAAGAAACTTTTAAGGAAGTATCAGTAATCTCGTTAAATTTAAATACCTCTACAAAATCTTTTAGGGACTTTGTTATATATTTACTCGCAATAATATTCCTTGTATTTACGATAGGTTCATCCAAACTGAAGGAATCACCAACAATCTTAATTGCTGTGGATTGATCTTCACAAAACATGCATTTTTCACCTACTTTGAACTGTTTATAAACATTTAACCCATATCCGAGTTTTTCTTTACGTTCTAAATTACAAAGCACTCTTTCAAGAGAAAGGTTTGAAGGTTTTTCTATTGGAAGATAGTATAGAACACAAATGTCCTTTGAATCTATTTCTGGATGGTTTTCCTTTAAATAATGTACCAATCCCCCTGAAGTAGAGGCTGAAATTAAAAAAATAGAATCATTATCAAATACAGTCTCTTTACTATAAATGCCATCGTAAGATTTAAAAGATTGAATATTTATATCATTTAATTCTTCAAAACGTTTCAAATATTGGTTAATTGAGTACCCTATAACATTGATTGATAATGTATCACAATAAATACTCTTAATTGTCTGGTTTTTAAATTGATGCAAAATATTCAAGCCAATGAAATCAATCTCACTTTTTTGAACTAATATATTCGCTGTCCTTAAAAATTTCGATGAATGTTTTCCAGAAGGGAATACATAATGATGAGAAATCCCGCTACTTTCGACTAATCCTCCATTTAAAACAAAAATATTCGACAATCCTTGATTGACAATTTCCTTAATATTTTTTTTTAGAAAACTTGTATTACTAGAGAAAGTAAATTCATTCCGGTTGTAAGCCCCGTAAAAAAGACTTTCACTTAGTGAATTTTCTTCCACTCTAGGTATACTTCTGAAAATATCATCAAGTTTTTCCTTAACTTCTTTTTGAGCTGAAATATTGGTTGAACAGTGAAGAAAAACAAGTGCACTGGTTTGATGAAAATGTCTAAAATGCTCCGTTAGCTCTTTTTTCAAAGCCCCAAAGTCAAACTCAATATTTGGATTAAAGATTATTGTAGCATTCTTATATTTTTTATCTTCAATCGTTGAGTTATAAATGTAAAACTTCCCCATTACTGATTGCTTTTAAAAGGATATAAAATACTGATATAAGAACCTTGTGATTTGGCAACATTATCCGTGTGAAAGCTATTGTTATTCCAGTCTTCAAGCTTTAAATCATCTAGTTTATCTATATCAATTGGTTTGTAGTTATCTTTTATAAGATCCCTAAACACGGAATATTTATCGGTAAGTATTTTTACAAACCCCTTTTTGTTAAGTATATTTAAAATTCGATCAAGTCCCATACCTTTTTTAGACCTTAAGTTTGAATTTGAAGAGGTTTGATTCTTAATAAGACACTTCTTAATAATTTCAAGATCTGTACAATTTTCTTTTTGATAAAACTTATCAATAAAACCTACACCAGAATCAAATACTAAAATTTCTAAATAGTAAACCTGTTTAAGATTATTTAAACAGTTCTGTTCAATAAATGGATGTTTGAAAAAAGATTGAATAGCAGTACCCTCATATTCATTTAGAATAGTATCAATCTTATTTTTATGAAACCTAAAATAAACACCACGAATACTTTCAGAAATTTCAATCATTTTCTCATCTGTTCTGCCCCATTCATAGGTGTTTTTAGTCAATTCGTAAACTATCGCACCAATGTCATCAAGAATACTTTCAAACTCCCTTTGATTATTTTTGTTAAATGTCAAAATATACTCATCAAAAATCTTCTTAATATTTTCTTTAATCTGATTTTCATCGTCGTTAAACCCATTTTGATTTTCAAACAACTTTATTAAGCCCTTACTTTGTGGTAAATGATCTGTGTTTGTGAAGATGTATTTAGTGCCTTTCAATCTTGACAACGAATTCATTTTTACAAAGTATTCATTTTGCTTCTCCCTAAGAACTCCCTTGATATTAATACTATTTTTGTCAGTGAACGTAACTTTATTCCATAATAACGATATAATTGGATACGCATACTCATGATCATAGAAGCTATCGATACTCGAAGCTTCATCGTCTAGAATGACAGCTTTGATGTTAGATTTTGTGTTTAATGTTATAATAAATTTTAATAAATCCCCTAGTAAACCATACGTGTATTTATCTATCGAACTCGGTAATTTTAATGTTATATCATCCAACTCCTGATTATTTATATATTTCCTACATAAATTCTCGATTTTGCCAGGAGTGATATTTTTAGGTATTGATATTTCAGTCATTGATTTCCAATTATATGATACTTAACTACACATTCTACTTGTGTGCATTAATTCCTCTATTGATCAGTTCTTTCACTACACCGAACATCATAGCAGAAAAATCCTCTTTAAAATCCTTGTTATCGGAATAAAGCTTATAAAGATCAAAGTTGGTGGTTATATGCTTTAACAATTCTTCTCCTACAACTTTATCGCTGGTAATTCGTGCATTTTGGTCATCTGAATGCTGAATTGAGCTTATTAGCTCTTTGTTCTTAGCTACATCACTAGCAATGTTTTCTGCCATTTGACGTACTTTGTCCGCATCTTCAAATTGTGTTCCATAACGATCATTGAACGTTTGTAATATATTTGAAAGTCGATCAATATCAGCTTCAGAACTACCACCTCTCATATCAGTAGGAATTGGTTTTAAATCCTCACCTTGTTCCATTGCAATATTTGTCGTTGCTTCCAATTGCAAACGATAGCTATCCATATCTATATTGTCTAATATCCCTTGTGCCAAATCAGTAGACGTTTCACCTCCTAATTTATTTTGTAGATGGTTTAGAAAAATATAAAGTCTTTCTAAATATGGATTTTCAAAAGGGACAATCTGAGAAAGAAAAATATATAAACGAACATAGGTTTTAACCTTTGCTCTAAAATCGGTTTGCTGTTCTTCTTCTAAATCGTTTCTAAATATTGTACTAGAACTATCAAGCATTGCATGTAACTGATCTACAGAAACATTTTCTAATATTTTATTCGAAAATTCAATTACCTGTTCTCTCGTATAAACTTGAAAATTATCCAAAGCATCTTGCAGATCGAATAATTTATTCGGATCAGTTGCCTCACCTAAAATGGTACTTTCAAAATAAGGTTTAAATGCTTTTTCAATATCTTCCGCTGTATTTGCAAAGTCTAAAACAAATGTTTCTTTCTTTAAGGGATGACTTCTGTTTAGCCTTGAAAGTGTTTGCACGGCATTGACACCCCCCAATTTTTTATCTACATACATTGTATGCAAAAGCGGTTGATCAAAACCTGTTTGAAATTTATTAGCGACCAATAAAAAACGGTAGTCATTTTTCTCAAATTCAGAAGGAATACTTGCACTTGAGAATCCATTTAAGCTGGCTTCAGTTTCTCCCTCTATTTCTCCTGAAAATGCGACAATCGCTTTGTAAGGGCTATTTATTTTAGTCAAATAATCATCAAATGCTCGTTTATACTTTACTGCGTTAGCTCTGCTGCTGGTTACCAGCATCGCTTTTGCAAAACCACCCATTCGCTTTTTCTTTACAACATTCTCTATAAAATGGCTAATGATTAGAATAGCTTTTTTCTTAATGGCATGATCGTGACTTTCTACATAAGCTTTTAATTTCTTTTGAGCATTTAGTTTGTCATATTCAGGGTCGTCTTCAATCTTTTTGAGTAACGCATAATAGCTTTGGTAGGTCGTATAATTCTGTAATACATCCATAATAAAACCTTCTTCAATAGCTTGTTTCATTGAGTACAAATGAAATGCTCTAAACTTGGTTTTATCGCCTTCTGTAAATGGAACACCAAACAACTCTAAGGTTTTGTTTTTAGGTGTTGCTGTAAAAGCAAAATAACTGGCATTTGGCAATAACTTTCTTGACTTAATCAAATCTGTTATTAAATCTTCACCTGTTACAGTATCATAATCATCGGTTTTTATTTCATCGTCTTCATTTGGCTTTGCCAAAGCCTCGTTTAGTTTTCTTGCCATTTGTCCACTCAAACTGCTGTGAGCTTCGTCAATAATAATAGCAAAGTTAGCACCAGGCAAGTCACCAATTTCTTCAACAATATGAGGGAATTTTTGGATAGTGGTAATGATGATCTTTTTCCCTTCTTCCAACGCTTCTTTTAGTTGCTTACTCCCTTCAGTAATAGCTTCAACCACTCCGTTTACTTGTTGAAACTGCTTAATGTTGTTTCGAATTTGGGCATCCAAAACCCTTCTATCGGTAACTACAACTACCGTATCAAAAATATTATCAGTTCCTGTTTTATCATGTAAACCAACCAATTGATGTGCCAACCAAGAAATCGAATTTGATTTACCAGATCCTGCCGAATGTTGAATTAAATATTTTTGGCCTGAACCATTTATTTGCGCATCGGCTAATAAATTACGCACTGCAAGTAATTGATGATAGCGTGGAAAAATCATTTTCTTCTCTTTTCGAGTCTTGATTTTTCCTTTTTCGTCCAAATATTCCTTTTCTTCTGTTATCAATTGACAGAAGTTCTGAACAATATCTGTAAGATTAGCTTTTGTTAAAATTTCTTTCCATAGATAATCGGTTTTGATGCCATTATTTGGCGGATTTCCTGCGCCGTTATTATATCCTTTATTGAAAGGTAAAAAGTAAGATTTCTCTTTTTTAAGTTGTGTACACATCCATACTTCTTCCGTATCTACCGCAAAGTTTACCATTAATCTACCCAAACGGAATAGTTCCTCATTTGGGTCTCGATCATTTTTGTATTGCTTTATCGCATGTTGTACATTTTGTTTGGTAAGTTCATTTTTCAATTCAAATGATATCACCGGAATACCATTGATAAAAATCATCAGATCTAATGACTTTTTATCCTTTGGTGAAAAGTAAACCTGGCGCATAACAGAAAACTGGTTAGATTCATATAAAGCGTTGGCAGAAGCATTATAGCCAGAAACTGGTTTGTCGTAAAACAAACGAAGTTTAGTATCTGTAAAACCGTCTATAATGCCTTTGCGAAGCACTTCTATAATACCTTTAGCTTGTATTTGGTCATTTAAGCGTTTAATTATCTTCTGCTTATATAGGTCTTTATGATACATTTTAAGTTTGGCAATAGCTTTAGGTTGAGTCGCTTCTAAAAATTGAAAAAGTAACTCATTATCTAAACAAGAGACATTATCATATGCTTTGTTTTCACGTAACACATACTTATTCTGTTCAACCAAATATTGAGAGATGTGAGCTTCCAAGCCTTTTTCGGTGGTATCTGTTTGTTTACTCATTATTCAAATTTCTTATTTAGGCGCTCAAGTTCATCCGTAACCTCAGTTAGTAATAATATTCTTTGTTGTCTTGGCATATCCGGATGTATCCAAAATCTTGATTTATCACTTAGTTGCCGTGCCAGCTCTCTATCTATTAATCGAGTTTTAGAGGCTGCGTCGTTCCATAAATCCGATAATTGCTGGTTAGCAACATACTCACCATTTTCATTTCTCAAGTAATTATAGGTATAACTCCAAGCTTTAGATATTGATGTAATCGCATCATTTACTCTTACTTTGTGCTTATCGCTGTATTGTAAAAGTTTATCAACTATTGCGCTTAAAATATTTATATCTGCTAAAAAACTCATAACTAATATTCTACTATTTCATATTTCTCTCCACCCTCAGCCACCATACTTAATTCTTCTTCCAATTCCTCATACGTTTCTTCTTCTGAATGTTTAGGAATTACGTATGCTCGCACATCGATTTTACCCGTTACCGCCTCGGATATTAATGCTGTTTTGTATTCTTCTACTAAGGCAATTTCCTTCTCTATTTTGGAAATAGTAGTGTTAATGGTAACTGTCTCATTAAATATAAATTCGACTATTTGGCTTTGTTCATTACTTGGAGGTAAGGGAACTTTTGCATTTTTCAAATCGTATACACCCAATCCAACCCTTGTGACTCCATTAGACCGTATTTCAAACTGGATATTGATTTCTTTGCACTGCAATACTCTAAAGAGGAATTCTCCATAAAGTTTCTCATTTGGTCGAAGAACACTTAAATGATAGCCACATACGACTTTAGTTAAAGGTTCTTTTACATAAGCTGGAACGGCGATGTCATTTGCAGTTTCAGAATCCTTGGTAATAACTACATCTCCCTGTAATAAGGTGAATTTTTCTATTTGCTCATCTGTCGCTGTTGCCAACATTAAATCCATAGAATCAGTTATGTAATCATTTTTATAAACATCTGTGTAATTACATAGCCTTACTTGTTTTTCATCTTCCTTTGAATGCTTATCAATATTGCTAGGGAAACAATTTGCTACAAACTTTAACTTTCTTACTTCCCAATGTATTGGAATATGCCCCAGCCATTCTATACCACTGGGTTTAGTTTTTACATTTGGATCCAAACCTTTAGTTACCGCATTATTAATAATAGCTGCCTTTTGCTCGTTTAATAATTTTATTAGCTGCTTTTTATTTCGGATAAAGCGGTTTATTTTTGCCAGTTTGTAATCTAAAAAACGAGCAATAGCAGTTTGTTCCTGTTTTGGAGGGACAGGGAATAGAAAGTTTTTAAAGTTGTCTGATGGCATTCTCCATCTACCTAATTGAGCCGCACCTTGGCCTTCTGCGAAGAAAATTTTCTGCTTATAACACATCTGCAGAAGTCTAAGCATATAATTTTTATCTGATTGATTATCTATTTGAGAAAAAACACGGTAGTCAGGACTAATAACCCCATCGTATTTCGAAATATCAACATATCCAGTAAGTAAGTCCATATGGTTCATTCCAAATTCACCTGTATAGATTCTTTGGTATTTAGAGTAATCCATAGCAAGCTGTCCTTTTCCAGAGGTAATATCTTTCACTTTTATACCATGCTGAGTGATTGACAAAACATTGTACCCCAGTTCTCCTACAATTCGTTTTTGAATTCTAAAAATATGTTTAAGACGCTTGGTTTCCCAGTGTTTGGGGATTCTACCTGCCCAAGAGATACTACTGTCTCTGTAATAACTGTATTTAATTCTCATTCTACAATCTCTTTTAGTAATCCGTCAGTTTCACTTTCTAACTGTAAAATATCTGAAGCAATTTCATCCAATGATCTTAGCTGTTCATACTGATAAAAATATTTACTAAAGGGTATTTCATACCCCACCTTCATTTTAGTTTTGTCATACCAAGCGTCAGGTGCAAAAGGTAATACCTCCTTTTTAAAATATTCGGGAATGCTATCTTTCATGGGAACATTTTCAATATCTTTTAAACTACTGTCACTTCGAGGTTTACCTTTACTATCGATTATTTTTTTTCCATTCTCATCTTTTTCAGGTTGATGAACCGTTATTTGGTAGAATCCAAAATCTTGATTGTCGAAAATTCTGCTGTATTCGTTTTCCTCAAACGCAAAATACATTTCCTGAATGGTCTGAATATGCTCAGGTTTAAACTGTACTCGTTTATCTCCTAAATTTTTTCGCATTTTTTGATAAAATTCATCCGAAGAAGCGCTTATCAACTGTACTTTACCTTTTCGATGAGCTTCTTTTACATTTGTCAATAACCATATATAGGTCGTGATACCTGTATTGTAAAACATGTCATTTGGTAACTGAATAATGCATTCCAATAAATCATTTTCCAGTATGTATTGACGAATACCGCTTTCGCTACTTCCTGCATCTCCTGTAAACAATGCTGAACCATTATGAACGGAAGCAATACGGCTACCACCGTCTTTCGGGTCTTTCATTTTAGAAAGCATATGCAGCATAAACATCAACTGACCATCATTACTTCTTGAAGTCAAACATGTTTCTTCCAATTCGCCTTTGAAGTTTTTGATAGGCAGATTGAAGCGTTTATCAACGATGCTTATTTTCTTTGCTGTTCCTACGTTTAAATTTTCTATATCTTGTTTCCAAGTAGTTCCATACGGAGGATTAGTCAGCATGAAATTAAATTTCAAATCGGGATCAAATCCGTATTCGCTCAGTGTAGAACCAAACTTTATTTTGTCAGGGTCTTCATTTTTTAGCAACATATCCGATTTACAGGTTGCATACATTTCTCCTGTATTTTCTTGACCATATAAGTGGAAAGTTGCTTTTGATTTTATTTCTCCTTCGGGATTGGTTGCAAATAATTTTGACTGTGTCAACATCGCTCCCGAACCTGCGCAAGGATCATACACCAAAAAAGTGCCTTGTTGAATTTTGTCTTTTACAGGAAGATACACCAAATGCGTCATCAGTTCTATGATTTCCCTAGGTGTAAAGTGACGACCTGCCGCAGCATTTGTTTTCTCGTTGAATCTGCGAATTAAATCCTCAAACATATAACCCATTGCCATAGGTGATATTTTATCTGGACTTAATTCTACTTTTGGATTACAGAATTTTTCAAGTAATGAGAACGTAATGCCTGTACTTTCAAATGTTTCTAATTGATTTCTGAATTTGAATTTGCTGATAATGTCTTGTACATTTTCAGAAAAACCATTCAGATAATCTAAAAAATTAGCATCTATATTTTTAGGATCTGCCAACAGTTTTTTCATCGTAAACTGAGAGGTATTATAAAATGCCAAGCCCGTACCATGTTGTTCACTTGTAAGCAATCCTGATAAATTATCTATTTTATCTCTAAATGCTTCGTGTGTCTTCAGTACTTTATCTTTGGTTACTTCCAATGCTAAATCCAAACGTCTCAAAACCGTCATCGGAAGTATTACATCTTGGTACTGGTTTTCAAGAAACTTATTAATCAATACATCGTCTGCAACTGTCCAAATAAAGTTGATGATCGGTTGAAGGGTTTGTGTATTTAAACTCATATCTTAATTCTTCTATTTGCTGTGTCTATTCGATTTTTGAAATTGCAAAAACAATCAAACTTTTACAGAAAGATTTGATAATTATAATGCTCATTCCAAGTTTTTAGTACTATTTGGGTATTAATAAAAATATAATTAGTTCTTTCAAGATGGATCTGTCCCGAAATCAATACTAAGGAATATTATTATAATTCACATAAACCATTCTAAAATAACAAATTTAACCAATTAAACGATTTATTGGTGATTCAAACCAACAAATAACATACTAATTGATACAGCTTCTCTTTGGTTGATGTGGGAAGAGAAAAAGGTTTCGATTCAACATCAAATATTGGGGTACCGAATATCCCTTGAAAATAATACATAATGAAGCTATTCGAATTGTTTTTGAATTTAGGCCATTTTTTTATCCTAATTCATCTTGTGTTATTATTTTAATTTTATCTCCAAACTTCTCAATGATCTCATCATCTGTAATTGTATCCGGAAATGCCATTGCTAATAAATATTTTGGTCTAGATAAGGCTACATACATTAATCTTTTCGTTTCATTAGGGAAAATATTCTCATTATTTGATATGTTTTCAAATATGATATTATCCTTATGCTTTTTCTCATTAAAGAAAACAAGAATTGAGTCCAAGGTTTGACCTTTTACCTGATGTATTGTAGTAATGGGAATATTGAAAGCAGAAAAAGATTTTTTAAAATGCTGGCTTACCGTTTCCAATAATGTAGATTTTTCTAAATACTTTGATTTTCTACTTCGCAAATTAAAGTCAACATCATAATTAAGGTTCAATCTATTTTTTAGAAAAGATTGGGTTTCTGCTGTCCAGTCTTGAATGGTTAGGCTGAAATCGGGCAATTCATCTAGTAAGGCAATCATTACAGAATTGAAGAGTGGATCAATACTCTTCTCTTTTTCAATTTCCTTCAGTAAATGATAATCTGTTGTATCTGCATAAATGAGATGGATACTGATTGCTCGTATTTCTTTTATCGCATTTTTAATATCACCGCTGATGTAGAGGTTTTTAGCATAAATAATATCTTTTGGTAATTCTGTTCCCCAAGGTCTTTGTTCTAGTTTTTTTCCTAGCAACGCGTCTTTTAATGAATTTCCTCTAACTACAATACTGCTATTAAGATGCTTTTTGTCTGCACAATAATCGTCATAATGTTTAATTATTAATTGGTGGTTATTGCTTGAATATTTGTACACTATAACAGAATTATTTTGCTCCTCACAGTCAACACTATTAATTACTGAGTCGTCTGAACGTCTAACTTTTGAAAAAACATCAATGATACTTTGAGGTGAACGTCTATTATCTGTCAAGTCAAACGATTGCCACGTCTGATCGCTTTCATATTTTCTTAAAAATTCATCAGGTTTTGCATCTCTCCATTCATACAGACTTTGATAAGGATCCCCAATTAATTCAATATTTTTTAGCCCCTGTTTTACCAATTCCTCAAATATGGCGTGCTGTATTAAAGAATTGTCCTGTGCCTCATCAATTATAATAAAAGGGAATCTTAAACTAAGCCACTGGCAAATTTTTGGATTATTTCTTAATAAATGTAGTGCAATATATGCTGAGTCTCCGGTTGATATGAGCCCTTTTGTAAATTGCTTATTTTTAATTAGCTGGCAATACTTGTTAAAATTCTCTCTATCTACCTTATCAGTAGACGGCTGATTGCCATTTATTGAAAAAGTACCATCAGGCTCGATTCTTATTTCGCTTGGAGGATATAGATGAAAAATACTGCGATTGTTTTTTGCTTTATATTCTGTGTTATTCAAAGGTCGTAATAAACCATCTAGTGTCTTTCCATTTTTCACATAGGTCGTTTTCCACATATCATCTAAGATACTTGTATGGTCAAGTATCTTAGGTCTATTAAAATCACGATTAAGTAAATTGTAAAAAGGAAGTGTAATAAATTTATTTATAAAACTATCAATAGTTGATACGTGATTAGGAAACTGAAGTGATTTACCACTTAGCTTTCTATAAGCTTCATTAATTTCGTCTTTCGCAGAATTCGTGAACGATAAACAAGCCACACCCGAATGACCTCCAATTTCTTTTGAAGTTTCTAAATTTAAAATCTTCTTCGCAATAGTTGTTGTTTTTCCACTACCTGGACAGGCGTTCAGAATAACTTTTCCCCTAGCTTCTAGATAAGCTAATCTCTCCTCATTTTCAAAATACATTATAATCCGTTTTTTAAATGGGTTAAGGCATTTAATATATATTTTGGAACTATAAATGATGCTTTTGCATCTTCCAAATTATCAAGCAAATGAATTGAAAAGTCTTGTGCAAATTCAGCTTTAGCGGGTAAAGTTTTCCATAGGAGAATGGCAACTTTTCTTCTTTGCTCATCTGTCATTAAATCTGTAGCAAATGTCGCCATATAAGCAACAATTTTACTGATTTTAGCACCATCTACGGCGTCTAAATATTTTACTAAAAAGTTGCTTTTAAAATTTCTCCTATCATCACTTATGTTAAATGATGCAATTTCATATTCTAATGTTTTGAATGACTCAAAGATTTGAATGTTATCCGCATTATTTTTTACAGAATTCAAGTTTTTTATTCTCGTTACTGCATGTCCTTTTTGAATAGAATCATCTAACAGATCGAGAATAGTGGTATCATTTATCAAATTATCAAAACTATATTCAGATTTTTTTGAATCTGTAAATCTATCATCATCTGTGATAATAGAGATAGGTTTGTTAATTCTCTCTAATAGATTTGTATTATTAAAGAGATAAAGAAAAGGATAGAAAGATGTTCCTTTTACATTAACAATTTCAGTTCTATAATCCTCCAATTTATAATCTTCCAAAAGAGTAAACGCTGAAATCAAAAGTTCTTCTGAGATCCCTTCAATAAACAAAATTGATTTTGCAAATAGGAGTTGAGATTTCGTTACATCGATATATCTCTGAAGCTTCTTCATCCTATTTTCAAAATCAGCATTTAATAATGCTTTATTATTAGTTGTATCTTCAACTATTTTTTCAACCTCCCTATTTTGAAATTGTTTATCAAGTTTTGTCGCTTTGCCACAATCTAAAAGAATAAGATTTTTTAGAGGAACTTTTGAAGTTAAAGTCGGTGAATGAGTCGTTATAAATAACTGACTATTTTCGGTTGCATTTGCATTATTGAGAAAGTTATAGAGGCTTAATTGTAATTGAGGATGGAGATGAGATTCGGGTTCTTCAATTAATAGGGAGAAATGAGGAAGACCATTATCTTTAATTTGCTCTTTTATGTCACCAAGAACAACTGCTATGTATATCAGATTGTTTAAACCCAAACTATTTTGCCATAGATGAAATCCTTCATCCGTTAAGGTTACTCTATCATGTGGAAGATAGGGTTTAATAGCATTAACAATATATTCTGTTTTTGCTTCTTCAATTCTAACACCAATTTTATTATCAATGACCTTTTTAAAAATACTTTCGAGATTTGTATTTACTCCATCTCTGGTATTTTTCACTTCGTCGCGACTCAACAATTGAGAATTAGCATCTTTAATAATTTGTTCAATTTCAGACTCAGACTTTTCTCTCTTTACAAATCGTCTTATAACTTTTCCAAGAATATTATTTCGAGTACTCAGTAAATCTTTAGTACTATCTCTCAATGCTCCTAAATAGTAGTGTTGGAAAAGCTCAAATGTTTTATAATCGGCTTTTTGTCCATCAATATTCCCTGTATTGTATGAGAAGTTTGGATATTTTCCATCTTTCTCTTCGTATGAAATCGAGACTTTAGCATAATCTTCTTCGATCCTATTAGGATCGATTACCATATATTCATAGAAAGCTCCTTTTTGTGCTGTAGATAGCCCCTTGAAAATATATGTTATAGTAATGAGTGAAGACTTTTGAATAGCCTTGATTCCTTCGTTCTCAACTGTCTTTTGGTGAAAGTCGTCCGATGAAACAGAAATCTCTCTAATAGGCTCTCCAATATTATATAACAGACGTATAGCGTCAATCATTGCCGATTTTCCGCATCCATTCTCTCCAATAATTATATTTAATTTGGGATCAAACTCTGTTTCAACTACCTCAATTCCTTTATAGTTTTCAACTTTTAAATATGCTAAATACATTTACGATAATTTGGTTAGAAATAAAAAATAAAGTGTTGAAGTTTAGTGTCTATATAAATTAAGTCACCCTAACTTATATAATTCTTATAGAAATAATCAACACTTTAAGCCTTTTGCTAATTTAAACAAAAAAGGTATCGAATAATAGATTGCTTTAAAATATCATCATCAACCAAGCGACGTTCTTTTGCTTCTCTTTGGTCGCTGTGTGAAAAGAAAAGATGTAAATTCAAAATCAAATATTGGGATACCGAATATCCCACGAAAATATTTCGCAACCTATTTTGATAAAATGACGAAGTAAACAATTTATCAAAGTGGTTGCACCATATTTAGTAAAAAAACGTTTTTGACCATCGGAAGAAATTGTTTTTTAACTTCCCAAATCCTATTCAAAAATACGGATTCACAAATCCGTCAAAATATTTCGCAAGCTGTTTGCTTTATGCGGAGGATTTTGCAAAGTGGTTGCTCCGATTAAAAACGAAAAGACGGTTCCGACCAAAGGAAGGATTCGTCTTTTCGCCGCCAGTCCTAATACTTTAGGGCTGGCAAATTTTTCTTTCCAATAACGTTTCTAATATTTCACAATCACTGTCATAGATTTCACCCTCAAAAGAGTAGGTATCTGTTTCTTCATCAAACTGATATTGTTCAAAATCTTCATCATCCAAATAAATATCCGTGAGTAGCTTGTCCGAAAATGTTACTCTACCATAAACAAGATTACTTATTTCCTCATAATCCTGTACAAAATTCACCTGGTAGTAGGCTGCTATCTTTTGAACAATTTCAATATTGGGTGACCATTTTGTTTCGTATTGAAAAATACCTGTGTCGCCTTCATTCGAATAGATATTAAAAAAGTAACCACCATTTTCATCGGTGACAAAATCAGGTAATTGACCTTGATTTGTTTGTTCTTCTTTGCTTTTCATGGTTTGGAAAAGCTGTTCTATCTGTTTGATAGCTTCCTCATTTCCCTCGAAAACTATCGTGTTACTGCACCAATTTGCCATACTATTTGATTTTAGTAGGCTACCACCGATTAAAGTGGTAGCCTGTTGATTTATTAAATTAAGTTTAAAATATCCGCACCATCTGTAGCAAAAGAGGTACATAAATCGAATGCTTTCTGTGACTTGAGTTGAGCCGTTCCACCCAATACAATACTTTGCAGTTTGGCTTCATCATTTTTGTAATTTCTTACATTTTGATAGTAGCCTGTTACGGCATTGTACGCACCAAATAAAGTTCCTTTTGTCGTATCCATTTGCTGGGTATCACTTATCATTGCATAAGCAAAAGCATCTTCAACAACATTTTTAAAAACTGTTGACATTTCGTCTTCCGCACCTTTTTGGAGTAAATCCAATGTTTCTTTATTTGGACAAAGTGCCAATTGGATTAACTTTTTAACCTCTTGGTCTGTTACTTTTACTTTTGTCCAACCATTGAAGATACTTTCTAGCTGTGTGCTTAATGTATTAGCCAATCCCATAATTTTATGAGCATTCTCAATACGTTGTTTTGCTCCAGATGTGTGTTTGATCCGCACAACATTCGTCATATTACGTAAAGAAGCATTTAAGGTATTTTGGCAAACAATACGAATAGGTGTAAATGCTGCTGTAATACTTCCGCTACCATCGTGCGAGGTTGTGAGGAAAATATACTTTTCGGTTACGTCATCGCCATTGCCCACACGAATATAATCGGGCAATTTGGCTGTAATAAATATACGCTCTCCATTCCCTAACGCTCCTGCTGTTTCGTACAGAATGCCATCGCCACCACCTACAATAGCATCAAAGAAATTAAAGGCCTCTCTATTTTGTACGATGTGGTAATCTTTACCGACCACACCCAATACGGCATTGTTATCGGTGCGAATATTCGCAAAGTAGTTAGGTACTTCCAGTTCGTTACTGCCTATTTCGATACCTTGTGCAGTCTCGATAATACCCGAACCTTTGGTGAATAGTGGACTTTTTACGACTTCGTAATCTAAACCTGCGTGTTTGATAGCTTCTGCACTTGTTGGGTATTGCTCTACAATTTGCCCCAAACCGTGCCATGCTTTTTGTTGTACTGTAAAGAAGCTGTATTTTCCTGTTCTCTCGTTGAAATTTATATTATGTGCCATGATGTTTAAAATTTATAGTTTGAAAAATGATTTGATACTCGTTCTTAAAATGGGAGATCGTCTTCCGTTTCTTCTGCTGTGACTTTCTTGCTTTTGGATGATTTAGGAGCTTGCACATCTTCCGTTTTCTTGCTAGCTCCGTGCAGTTTAATTTGTGAAGTATAGAAATTTAATCCTGCTCTCGGTTCTCCGTCATTTCCTGTCCACGCTCTTGTGCTTACTCTACCTGTGAGTTCTACCAAAGTGCCCTTTGTTAGTAATGTTGCTACCTTGGAAGAAATCCAATAAGCACAATCGAAATAGGTAGTTTGTTCCACTCGTTCGCCTTGCTTGTTTCGGTAGCTTTCATTTGTAGCTACTGAAAAGTTTACAACTTGTTTGTCTTGTGACGTTGTGCGTACTTCCGCATCCTTCGTCAATCGTCCGATAATGTTCATAATCGTTCCTGTTTTAAAATTTTACATTCTGTTACGTTCGCTTTTCTTATCACCTGCTTGCTTTTGTTGTCGCTCGCCTCGCTTCGCATAAATTTTTCCAAAAGAAAAACCGGAAAAAAGAAAGCAGGCCTTCAAGGCGGTCAAGTGGAAAGGCCAAAAGGAAACGGAATAATTGGAGGGTACCTTTAGGGAGGAAACCGTTTATGCCGTAGTCTTTTGGCTGGATATGAGCGTGGGCTGACCGCCGTACTTTGGCTGCCTTTTTACCGGTTTGTTATGGAAATATTCTGTTCTAATTTTTGTGGAACAATGCTAGGCTGTGAAAGCCGAAAAGAGAAGTTTGAAAAATGGAACTGATAGGGCAATGAGCGGAGGTACATTCTTTCAAATTTCTATTCCAGAAATAGCCAAAAGCTCTTTTACAGCAGAGGGAAATGCGGTGGAAATGTAAATGTGCTTTGGGTATAAAAAATAAAGGCACAAAAAAAGCAGGAACGTTAAATCCTGCTTAGCTCAGCAATTTCCATTTACAATTGATTTAATTTATCCATTAATTACAATCATATATGCTGATATTTTATATATTTTAAAGTTAATAAATTCGTAAATTTGAATTAAAAAATCATTACTGTCCTAAATAAATTTTAAGGCGCATATTATCTGCTATCTTTTATGAATTAAGAAAGCTTTTGTTAAAAAATCAAATTATATCCTACCTATGGTTTTTAGAAAAGTTTATATTGTCCTATTTTGTCAGGCGGTTTACCTGAAAAGAATGGATCATTAGCCCATTTCCAGAGATCAATTTTCACAAATATATTTAAGCGAATAAAGTTCACCAGATTGGATAAGTTCCATTCATATTTAGCTTTCTTCTGTATGTATTTGAAGAGTAGTATTCCTATTAATGCAGTCCAAATTTGGATGTAGACAGCGTTTTCTGAGGTTCCAACAAAACTGGTTACTTTCAGACGCTGTTTTAGATGTTTGAAGAAAGTTTCAATCTCCCATCTTTCCTTATATAAGGCCGCTACTGTTGATGCTTTCCAGGTGAAATT
>NZ_WUQY01000154.1 GCF_009829085.1 Sphingobacterium bovisgrunnientis | reverse complement strand
TGATCAAACACTCAATTGTGACCTAAACACTGTGATCAAGTACTTAATTGTGACCTAAAATTTTGATAATGTGCGATTGAAATTTTTTTTGTGACCAACGAATTTGAAAAACTGTGACCTCGAAATAAATTGTGACTTCTAAAATTTTTCTTGAAATAATGTGTGACTTATTAATTTGAAAATATGTGATCAATAAATATTTTGTGACCTTAATTATAAATCTATGATCATTAATTGTATAATTGTGATTTTATTATATTTAATTAATTATACATAAACTTGATTTTTGAATTTTTAAACTATATACCTAATTTTTGAATTAGTGTAAACTATACGCTTTAATTATGTTGGTCCAAATTGAAATGGTTTCAAACTTTAAAAAATTGTTCAAATTCAAGGAAAAAGGTCCCAACCAATGGGCCAAT
>NZ_WUQY01000153.1 GCF_009829085.1 Sphingobacterium bovisgrunnientis | reverse complement strand
TCTTATGCCAATTAAAGTGAAGGGGGTACTATGGCCGTCTTCAAAATCTCAAAATCTTAAAGTCTAATATTTTCATAAATATTTAATAAATCACAATAGAATTGATAGAATTTATTATCTTTTGTTAAGACTTTTTTTTCAATGATTATATTTAATTTTTCAATTCTTTTTTCTAAATTGACAATTTCTTTATGTATATTATTTTCAATTCTAATTGCTTGACTATCTATATAAGTATTTTTATATTTTAATTTTGGATCTAAATAATCTATAAAGAAACTTTTTAAATCTCCTTTTAAATAATTTAATTCACTTTTTATTGCAATTTTTAAATCGATAAAATCTTGTATGATATTAGGAGTTAAATTTATCAAAGGTTCTTGATCCATAAATTTTTTAAATAGTTCTTAGGACTTGATTGTATTT
>NZ_WUQY01000152.1 GCF_009829085.1 Sphingobacterium bovisgrunnientis | reverse complement strand
ATTAACATCGTCAGCAATAGCGAGTTTACCAAACAAGACTCTTACGAATAGAAAAGTGTACAGTGCATATGAGATAAAAAAACTTTATGTGAACTGATGACGCGCCGATTCAAATTCATTTTTTTACTTAACTTAAGAGAAGAAGAAAAAAAAAGCCTTCTTTTTTTCATTGTACAACGAACGATAAAAAAAAATCATAGGA
>NZ_WUQY01000151.1 GCF_009829085.1 Sphingobacterium bovisgrunnientis | reverse complement strand
TGGAAGACTTTTTTAGCTGCTTCCCCTAAGTTCATAATTAGGTGAAAGCGGTCGGCTACCTGAATGGCATCAGGGGCACCTGTTTTTATACCTAAAGCATATGGACCATAGCGATCTCTGGATACTACTTTTATTTCTGGATGATTTTTCAGCCACTCTGCTAGCGTATCCGATTCACGATCCGGAAGTAAATCTATCACTTCTTTCCGTTCTAAATCCACAATAACGGTTCCGTAGGTACTTCCTTTTTTGAATGCCCAGTCATCTACGCCAATTACCCCAGATGTTAAAGCCTTAGGTTGTATATCTACTCCGTGAATCACTCTTAACATAGTGGAGGAGCTAACCGGTAGTCCAACATAGCGACTAATTGCTGAACCTCTATTTCCTCCCAATTCAAGTCCCATTTTAAAAAGAAGATCATTTGA
>NZ_WUQY01000150.1 GCF_009829085.1 Sphingobacterium bovisgrunnientis | reverse complement strand
AGTAATTTGATCTTGTTTATGATCAAAATGCCATTTTTCATTCATATGTTTCTCTTTGTGTCTTCTTAATGTGCCCGTGCCCTGACTTTTAACCCATGCATAACCCTTTCTGCCAATAGTACATATTGCTCTTTTGTTTGGTCCATCTACTGTAAAAAAATTTCAAATATCAGATGTCTGTTTTTTTCTCCTTGGCTGTTGAGAAGACCCAATATTTGGATCATTATCATCTTCAAAATTTATTGGAGAACAACTATCATGTAAATTGAAATTTATTGAAGAAAAATCATGAGAATCCATAACACTTTAACAAATATTTTTGAAATAATAAGATGAAAAGAAAACACAAAATACACAATTTATAAGAAAAAAATTAGTGACCGTTACTTTTCAAACGGAAAAAAAAATAAAAAAAAATTACAACACAGCC
>NZ_WUQY01000149.1 GCF_009829085.1 Sphingobacterium bovisgrunnientis | reverse complement strand
CAAGTTTCCTCATCAAGAAAACAATCGAAAGTCTGCAACTCCCAACGACATTATGACATGGATAAAGAAAGATCACCGACATTCTATCTGGCCAAGGAAAAGACTAGATCTACGAGTTGTGGCAGCGAATACGAAATAGGGTTTAGTCAGAACTTGAATAATAGATTTCAAGAGTTGGCGAAAGGGTGAATAGCCAGAACAGGGACATTATCCACAAAAGAAAATGTTTTAAAGCATCCAATCAAATCAAGACAATTTGGTAAAAAGGTTGAAGATCGAATTAGAACCAGAAAGTGCATCCCGACACTAGGATAGACTCAACAAAATTGATTTTGCTGAAAAATAAAAGTATAAACACGGTGAATGAGAAATTGTAACAACACGTTTCAATTATCGGGTCCATTTCTAAATTGAATTTGGGGTCACAAAGT
>NZ_WUQY01000148.1 GCF_009829085.1 Sphingobacterium bovisgrunnientis | reverse complement strand
CGACCAATCCTATACATTTTGGAGATAATAATCCAGTTAAACTATTTACTGAACCAATTCTTACAATAGGAACATGGCTAGATATTAATGGTAACAATAATAAAAGCGAAATTATTAACACATGGGTAAAGGCTACTGATTTAGCAGTTACTTTTCATAAATGGAATACCACTCAAGCATGTAATTTTACAATCCACACCTTTAGAGGAATTACTTCAGATATCTGGAGAAGGACCTCTGAAGAAACCAAAAATCAAATCAAATATGGAGAAAAATCTACGACTACCATAGATAGTAATGAAAGTTTAGATGCTGAAAATTTTAAAGAGATTTTAAAATGAATAGAAAATTTCTTAAGACATCTACTCTTAGCAGAAGTTATACCTGAAACTAAAATTGATATAATTACTTAAGAAACCTTACTAGCTGAAAGA
>NZ_WUQY01000147.1 GCF_009829085.1 Sphingobacterium bovisgrunnientis | reverse complement strand
CGTAAGAGCGAGGCGGCACAAGAAATGTATGGGTCTTTGTCAAAATCGGAGCAAGCATTTTTTTAAAAAAAAAAAAAAGTCATTTTTTCTTGAAGAAGATAACTCTGGCATTACTGTCAAGATACACAAGTTACTTATTTCTAAATTTCAACAGTAAAATAGTATTATTTTTATAAACTCCTTTTTTCTTAGAGGAAAGCCTTTAAGCTTAATAAAGCATTCTCTTAATTACAAAATAAAAAAAATAAAAAAATCAGTCATTCAGGTCTTCCATTTATTTTCTTAAAGTTAAAAATTAAATAGAATAGTGGTCATGTTATCATTCTGGACGGGAGATATGTTGGGTTTTTTGGTCGAAAGCTCTACATTTAGAGCTCTAAAATATTTGTTGATATCATGGTCAATGGAGGAGGTGAAAAACAGATTTTACATAGCA
>NZ_WUQY01000146.1 GCF_009829085.1 Sphingobacterium bovisgrunnientis | reverse complement strand
CCCCTCTCCAGTCCCTCTCCAATCTCCCCCAATTCGTAAATGGTAACCTAGACTAACACACAACACACAAAGACCAATTATACCGAAAATACGTCCATCTCTTGGGTCATTCTATTTGGGCCTCTTTTAAATAAGGCACAATTTAAAAAAAAAAAAAAAAATAAGGCCCAAACCTCAACTCTGTTTCAGCCACTGTAGCGTCGTCTTCTCCAGCTTTCCTCTGGCAGTCTGGCTCGTTTCTTCCCGGCGGAGTCCTAACTTCCTGAAGACTCCGAGGAATCCAGCACGAGCGGCCGCTCTAGCTCGCCACTAGCTGGATCCGCCCCTGCCTTCAAATCTATCAATCCCCAATTCTGTCCAGGTTATTTTCTCTCAAGTTCTTTTAATTAGTTGCCTCTACCATTTGCCATCATAAATCGTCAAAACACACCCAACAT
>NZ_WUQY01000016.1 GCF_009829085.1 Sphingobacterium bovisgrunnientis | reverse complement strand
TAAGTTATAAAAAAAATGCGATAAATCAAAAATCATCGCATTTTTTTTAAAATATCTAGTAAACAGCCAAAGTCAAGTAAGGAGAAACATTGTTTCTCCTTTATTTTTTATATGTTGCCGAACACTTTTGTGTTTCTTCGACTTTGCATCGGATAAGCGTACAAGCGGTGTCTCTGAGCTGTTGCGGTGCTATAACTTCTACGAGATGCTGTGCAATATTTTCAGCTGTTGGGTTAAATGGGACGATAACTAGACTTTCGGCTGTAAGCTTTTGTAATTCTTCAAGCATAGGATCATTTTCCCAAATCAAGAACTTGTGATCATAATTGTCTTCAAGCCACATACACAATTTTTCTTTGATAACAGAAAAATCCAAAACACGACCTACCTCATCCAATTGTGCTGCTGCTACTTCAAAATGTATTCTATAATTATGCCCATGCAAAAATCTGCATTTTCCTTCGTGCCCAACTACTCTATGTCCACATGAAATATCATGATATCGCTCTGCTGTAATCATGGCACAAATATAATGTTATTTTATCAATCGATCTTGAAGCTGATGAATATTGTCTACAGTGAGCTGTTGCATGACTTGGTATAGATGCGCTTTAAACATGTTGATCGTATGTTCTCCACCTTCTTCCCCTAACGCACCTACGCCATACATAAATGGACGTCCCATAAAGTTGAATTCTGATCCTACGGCATGTGCTCTTGCTAAGTCTACACCCGAACGAATCCCTCCATCCATCATGATTTTTAGCTTACTCTTGTACGATGGGTTGGATGCTAATTTCATTAATGACACGATGGATGACTCTCCAGCATCTACCTGTCTACCGCCATGGTTGGAAACTATAACACCATCTACTCCGAGTTGGATCGAAGCTTCCATATCTTCTTCTGTCGCAATGCCTTTTAGTACCAATGGACCTTTCCAAATATCACGAATGGCTTTCACTTTTTCCATATTTACCTTCCCTGTGAATGTACGGTTCATAAACTGTCCCAGTTGTGCCATATCTAATCCTTTTTCCATGTAAGGTTTTAGCGTCGCGAAAGAAGGAATACCATGCTTCAATGTCTGAATACCCCAAGTAGGTCTTATCAACGTCTGGAGAATATTCGTAATATTCATTTTAGGAGGCATTGACAATCCGCTTTTAATCTCTCTATAGCGTAATCCAAAGGATGGAACGTCTACAAGAACGACCAATACCGGACACTCAACAGCTTTAAGGCGATTTAAGATGTCATCACGTAACCTGTTTTCTGTAGGATGGTATAATTGAAACCAAGCTTTACCATCAGAAACTTCAGCAATGCGTTCTATACTACTTGTTGATACGGTACTCAGCGTGTAAGGAATATCATGTTTTGCCGCAGCTTTGGCAAGAATCTCAGGTGCATTAGGCCACATTAATCCCTGAAGCCCAATAGGAGATACACCAAAAGGTGCACTGTATCGGCGTCCAAATAATTCGACGGACATATCAATCTCTTCGCCTACACGTAAATATTGCGGTTTAAGCAATATATTATCGAAGTCGTTTTCATTGCGCACGAGATTTAATTCCTCATTGCAACCCCCATCTAGGTAATCAAATGCGAATTTAGGAATACGTTGTTTTGCTTTTTTTCTTAAATCAGCAACGGAAGGATATTGACGATTATATTCAAAAATTGGTTTTGCAGACATTGGTTAAATTATTTGTCGCAAAGATAATTAAAAGTGTGAACTTGCTGTCCTGAACTATTATGAAACTTATAATATTAGTTTAGAATAAATGTGTTTTCCACTTTTATCTGTCCCATAAAACAAAATATATTCTGCTTCGATGTTTATTCCTGTTGAACCCTCCTTCAAGTAGATAAATAAATTATTAATACGGATATATTTTCCTGCAATAGTAGTTTCTACAAATGGTTTGTTTTGTGTATCAAACTTTAAATATAATTTTTGGGAAGGATAGGAGACGAGTGTGATCTCGTAATGATTATCACTTAATTTTTCTGTTTTAATCCCATATGCATAGCGTCGTTGAATACCTGTCAAAGGCTTAATTTCCCCATTTTGATCAAATAATTGTCGACTTATTTTTATGGGTTCTTTGTCGTTAAGTCGGAGGTTTGAAGTGTAATTTGGTTGGTAAATAAAGGTGTTTTTTCCGCGATTGTGTTGAATGTAAAATAAAATGTCTTTGGCTGTTGGTTTGGGGTATCCATCTTGGGCTTGAATATTTAGGCTAGTCAATGTGATTACAACAAAAAATATCAGCTTCTTCATTTTAATTATTAGTTATTTGCAACTATATTATAATTTACAGAAAAAATTTAGGATTATCAATGTATTTTGATTTCTCAGAAATATTTTGTTGTTTTGATGCTGATAATAAAAGTGTTAACCATTTTAAATAGAAGAATATGTTTTTGTTTTCAGATATTCCGAGTGCAACTACAGCGAAAGCATGGGGAAATATTCTTCTGGATAATACCTCCTTCTCTTATTATTTTCCATTTTCATGTGATTAGCGAATTCAACAAGGTTGAATTCTTGTGGATTTTTACGCATACAAGTGGGTATGCTATTTAGGTATATGCAATTATACTGCATGTAAAATAAATTTATATATGAATATTGGAGATAAGTACGTGCTTAAGGCACTAGATAATTACCCATACTATTTAGAAGAAACTTTGGAATCACTTTCTTATGCTTTATCATACGAAGGATCAAATACCATGGCGCTGTGTCTAATGGGGAGGATATATGCAGAACAATTAAAGAATTTTGAACAAGCAAGAAATTACTTTTTGGATGCTTTGACACATAATGTTTACGCTATAGAAATATATCCTCATTATATTCAATTACTTACTGATTTGGAGGAATTTGAGAGTGCAGAAAAGACAATTGATTTTGCATTGACTCTCAAAGGAATTAATAAGAGTGAAATTTTATACAAAAAAGTATTACTATTTGAGAAAAAATTGAATTATAAGTCTGCTTTGAAGACATTAAAACTATTGAATAAACAAATCATTCCTGTAGAACTGGATGTTGATTTGAGTTCAATAAGAAGTCGTTTGAAAAAGAAGATGGGTAAAAAAAATACAAAGTAATAAAATCGAATAAGTCTCTTACATTAAAATATTAAGAGACTTATTGCATATTATGAGGATACTATCCGCGATTTCCACCCATAAATTTTGATATCAACCAAATAATCAGCGCAATTACAATAACTACGATTATAATACCAGACCACATGCCGGCTTTGAATATTCCTCCGATTACCTCACAACTTGAAAGTAATGTGATAGTGGATAATATTGCTGCTAATAAACCTATTCTTTTCATAATTGATATGTGTTTTATTGTAGAACAAGTTAAAGGCTAGGTTGTTTGAATGCTTTCGATTTTATTTAGTTTGTATAAATTATAAAAAGTCCATATCAATGTTACGATATATTTTATCCAAAGATTGAGAAATGGAATGTATTTTATAATTAATAATGGGTGGGGAAGTCCAATAATACGACAATTGTGTGAAATAATGTGATTTAACAAAAAACCTCCCGCAATTTGACATCGCGAGAGGTTTAATTTATTTAATAATACTAGTTCTGAAATTATGCTTCAGCTCTCAATACTTTAGCAGCTTCTACCATTGCTTCTAATGCAGCTTTAGTTTCTGGCCAAGCACGAGTTTTCAAACCACAGTCAGGGTTTACCCAAAGTTGAGATGCAGGAACTACATCTTTCGCTTTGCGCAACAAGTCAATCATTTCTTCTTTACTTGGTACACGTGGTGAGTGAATATCATATACACCTGGGCCGATATCGTTAGGGTATTTGAATTCGCCAGCGAAAGCATTCAACAACTTCATTTGTGAACGTGAAGTCTCGATAGTGATTACGTCAGCATCCATCGCAGCGATATCTTTGATCACATTGTTGAATTCTGAGTAACACATGTGCGTGTGGATCTGCGTATCATCTTCTACATTTGAAGAAGAAACACGGAATGCACGTACAGCCCAGTCTAAATATTTTTGCTGGTCAGCTTGACGTAATGGTAAACCTTCACGGATAGCTGGCTCATCAATTTGAATAATTTTGATACCTGCTTTTTCTAAAGCTTGAACTTCATCTAAGATAGCTAAAGCAATTTGATAAGTTGTCGTTTCACGAGGTTGATCGTTACGTACGAAAGACCATTGTAAGATCGTAACAGGACCAGTCAACATACCTTTTACAGGACGGTCAGTCAGTGATTGTGCGTATGATGACCAACGAACAGTCATATCTTCTGGACGGTAAACATCACCATAAATAACTGGAGGTTTCACACAACGAGAACCGTAAGATTGTACCCATCCGTATTGTGTAAATGCGTAACCTGCTAATTGCTCACCGAAATATTCCACCATGTCGTTACGTTCGAACTCACCGTGTACTAATACGTCGATATCTAAGTTCTCTTGCAAACGGATAACGCTTTCAGTTTCTTCAGCGATAGCTTTATCGTACTCTTCTTGCGTGATAACACCTTTTTTCAAGTCAGCTCTCCATTTACGAACATCTTTCGTTTGTGGGAATGAACCGATTGTCGTAGTCGCAAAATCAGGTAAACCAAATTTAGCTTTTTGCGCAGCTTTACGTGCCTCAAAAGGAGAAGTACGTTTTGCGTCTTCGTCAGTAATGTTACTTACGCGAGTTTTTACTTCAGGTTTGTGGATCAATGGAGAAGTACGACGGCTTTCAGCAGCAGCTTTGTTTGCTTCGTAACGCTCTGCAGTTGCAGCATCTACTTCGCCTTCAGCTAATACTGCTAGATCTTTAACTTCGGCTAATTTTTGCTTAGCGAATGCTAACCAGTTTTTAACCTCAGCAGGAAGAGTTTCTTCGTTTTTCTCACTGTCCAAATCAAAAGGAACGTGTAATAATGAAGAAGAAGTACCGACCCATACTCTGTCTTTGCCTAAAGCAGCAACAGCTTGTTGGATTTTAGCTAAAGATTTTTCGTAGTCATTTTTCCAAATGTTACGACCTTCAACAACACCTAATGAAAGTGTTAACGAAGCAGGAACTTTTGCTAAAACAGTATCCAATTGGTTTTCACCGCGAACTAAATCTAAGTGTAAAGTGTGTACAGGTAAACTAACCGCTAAATCTTCGTTGTCTTTTAACGCTTCGAAGTACGTAGTAGCGATCAATTTAGTGCCTTTAGCCGCAGCATTTAATTTTTCGAATACCGTAGTATATAATGCTTTTACTTTAGCATCAATATCCAATGCCAAATAAGGCTCATCAATTTGGATGTATTGTGCACCAGCGTCAGCTAGTTTAGAGATAATCTCTTCGTAAACTGGCAATAAACGGTCGATCAAATCAATACGGTCAAAACCAGCTTCTTTTTCTTTACCAATTAATAAGTAAGTGATTGGGCCAATAACAACTGGTTTAGTTTCGATACCAGCAGCTTTAGCCTCGTTATATTCGTTTAAGAATTTTTCAGATGTTAATTTGAAAGTTTGATCTTTCGTGAACTCAGGCACCATGTAGTGGTAGTTCGTGTCAAACCATTTCGTCATTTCGGATGCAGTCACATCGATTCCGTCTTGTTGGAAACCACGTGCCATAGCAAAGTATAAATCTAAACTGTAGTTGTTATCGATTTTGTCCAATAAAGATTGGTAACGCGCAGGAATTGCGCCTACAGTTAATGATAAGTCTAATACTTGATCGTAAAAAGAAAAATCATTCGAAGGAATTAAATCAATTCCAGCATCTTTTTGAGTTTTCCAGTTGTTTTCACGAATTTCTTTCGCAGCTTTTAATAATTCTTCCGCAGAAATTTTCTTAGCCCAATACGCTTCATTAGCTTTCTTCAATTCACGGAAAGGTCCCACACGTGGGTAGCCTAGATTGTTAGTTAGTAACATATAATGTTCCTTAATAAATTAAAAATTCTTTGTTTCTTGCTAAGAGAAGGCCACTTGGAATTAGTGATCTCAGCTTATCTGTCCCTATCGTTAGTTCGGGTAGAATGTAGCACCTTGTCCAGTGACAGGTTGCTAAGGCTTCTTCGGGTCCAGTCCCTCAGCCTTTCTCTATAAGCGGTGCTAAAATATGTAATTTTCCAATAGCATCAAAATTTTTATTAAAAACTAGTGAATAAAATTGATAGATCTAGTAGACTATTACAGTAATAGCTTTTAATTCAGCGTGATGAATTGAGATTAAAGCTTGCAAATAATTTTTAGCTTTAATGGAGAGTATTTTATATATACTCTAATTAAATAGCAAAACGGTCTGAAAATTTATTTTCAGACCGTTTTGCTATTTAACTAACTAGTAGCTTATATCCTCTACCGTGGACATTTACAATTTCCACACTAGCGTCTTCCTTCAAATATTTGCGAAGCTTGCTTAAAAACACATCCATACTTCTGCCTGTGAAGTAATTATCATCGTGCCAAATCTTTTTCAATGCTTCTTCACGCGTAAGGACATCATTTTTCTTTAGGCAAAGTAAACGAAGAAGTTCCGCTTCTTTTGTAGAGAGTTTTTGCTGTTGGCCTTTGTATGTAATGATTTGGCTGGTGTAATCAAAGAAATAGTTGCCAATTTCAAACTTATCAGCCAATTCTTCTTCCTTATCTTTTGAAGCTCTCTTCAATAAAGCGTGTATGCGCAATAATAATTCCTCTACACGGAAAGGTTTGGTGATATAATCATCCCCCCCCAATTCGAAGGCTTGCGTTTTGTCTTCCATCATACCTTTTGCTGTTGCAAAAATGATTGGAATTGTACTATTAATTTTGCGCACCTCTTTGCCTAAAGTAAATCCATCTTTTTTGGGCATCATCACATCAAAGATGCAAAGATCAAATTCACTTTTTTTAAACTCTTCAATTGCTTTTTCACCATCAGTAGATAGTGTGACATCAAATTTCCCTTTTAATTCCAGGTAATCTTTTAGTAATTCACCAAGATTTGGGTCATCTTCTGCTAATAATATTTTCTGCATATGTATACTTATCTATTTTTTTGACGACTTTTTCAGTGGTAATACTACCTCAAAAGTTGTGCCTTTGTCTTTTTCACTTCTAACTGTTATTTTACCGTCGAAACGTTTGATAATATCATTCACATAACTTAATCCAAGGCCGAAACCTTTTACATTGTGTACATTTCCGGTAGGTATTCTATAAAATTGATCAAATATTTTTTCTGCTTGATCCTTTGTCATTCCCATGCCCTTGTCTGTCACTGATACTATGATCTTATTATTTGAATTGTATGTTTTAACAGATATTTCTGGTGAATTTGGGCTGTATTTGATCGCATTATCAACTAAATTAAACATTACATTGGATAGATGCAATTCATCACCAATTACGAGATCGTGTTTAGCAAAGAGTTCTTTAGTGAGAGTGCCATTAGCTTTATCCACTTGTAGGTGCATACTATCTAATACATCTTCTACTATACTATTCAAATACACATCTGTTTTCTCGATTTTCAGATCTTCTTTCTCCAGCTTGGCAATATTAAGAACACGTTCGATATGATTTCCTAAACGTACATTCTCATCATAAATAATATTTGCCAATTTGTTTACGCGCTTATCATCGGCAGAAATTTCAGGATCTCGCAGCGATTCGCTCGCAATCATTATCGTGGCTACAGGCGTTTTAAACTCATGTGTCATATTGTTGATGAAATCTGTCTTCATCTCCGATATTTTTTTCTGTCTGAAAATAATACTCAATGTATAGGCAAAACAGCCGACTAAGAGTGCAAATAATGCAATAGTTGGCAGCATCAAGTAGCTGATGTTTTGCGCAATTATATTTTTCTTATTCGGAAAATATATTGAAAGACGACCGCGAGACTCTCCAATATCACCTTTAAATAAATCGGTAGTATAGCGTGTCAACTTTTCTGGCTCCAATAATGTTTGAGGGTCTGAAGTTTGATAAATCAACTTGAAATGGTCGCGAATCTCCATGTTGAATGGCGAATGAATGTCTCTACTACCGAGTTCTTGCTGAATCAATTGTTGCACGCGACGCGTATTTATTCTTTTGTGCAATGGACGATTGGCTAACTGTACGCTCATTGCATAATCTTCTACTACACTAGCTTTCTTTCCACTGAGGATGGCAACTGTATCAAACAGTGTAACAGGATTGGATTCGGCGAGCAAATCTTCACGAATACGATCTAATTGGCTAAGTAAATTGTTAATACGTAAATTTATTTTTTCGTCCTCTTTTGGAGGCAGCGTAGCTATCTGGTACCAATTTACAAAACCCGTTAATAAATCAAATTCTGAAATAACATATCGAACAGAATCATCTTTTGCAGCAACTCTTGGCATCTCTCGGGTTGCTGAGACGATTACGTAGGTGTTGGCAAGTGTTGTTCCTATTATAGGCTCTTGCTCCAAGCGAATCTGAATAAATTTACGGTTCTGTTTGTTTTTATAATAAGTTTCAAAAAACCAATTGTCAATAGGTGTAACATTTGGATACCTCGATTTCAGTTCTTCATCGGCTTCCTTAAATTTTTCGTAATTCTGTTGTTGTTTAGTGCGTAGCCTGTCGATTTCTTCTTGAATACTTACCTGTTGAGCTAGTTTTTGTTGTTTTTTCTGCTCAGCAATATATTTATCTCGATTTATTCTACCCTGCGTTTTGTATGAATCTTGTATCTCTGTTTTTTCGATTTCCGAAGCGACCTTAGACAAAGAAGTATTTACTTTTTCGTCAAAAAGCTGAGATTCTTGATAATATGTTTCACGGATAAAATAATATTGCATCGCCATTACGCCAAGTAAGGCAATTGACATCAGCCATATTATAAGTGAGATGCTTTTTTTCTTCATTCCATACAAAAATAACAATGATTATGTGTTAATTGCCTCATTTAACAGATTTTAACTTGAATGCGTAATCATTAATTGATAACTTTAATTGATTAATAACCAATAAGTTTATGAAAGCATTCTTTTTAGTTTTTTCAATGGTCGGATTTTATTGCTCTTTTGCTTACGCGCAAGATAAAGGTAAGGAAACAAAATATAAAAGATTTTCATTGCCCAATATCGATTTGCCGCTGCAAGATTCATTACAAAAGAGAAAACCTGTGAATTTGGATTCCTATATTCAAAAGGGTGATAATTCCGTCGCTATTCCGAATGTGTATACTAAGAAAGATGGAGAGTCCTATACTATGCCTGTGAAGAAATTAAATGGAAAAGGTCTGGCTCCGATGCCTGGTACAGAGAATTTAGATAAGATAGATTTAAAAGGTCAGCCAGATTCATTAAAAATTCTAGGCAAAGAGAAAAAATAAAATGGCGAGATATTTATCTCGCCATTTGTATATTATTGAACCACAGAAACGCGGATTGTGTTCGTTTTTCCTTTTTTATGTAAAGGCGTTGAAGCTGTATTAATTACTATCTGTCCTGGATCAACCAATTGATTTTGACTTAATAATTCATTTACATCTTGGATTGTACCATCTGTACTCTCGAATTTTTCGTAAATGAATGTACTAACGCCCCATACTAAGCTCAATTGATTTAATAATTGTGTATTACCAGTAAATACATAAATATTCGCATTAGGACGGTAGCTTGAAGTTTCAAGTGCTGTGTAACCTGACGATGTCATAACAACAATAGCTGAAGCTTTCGTTTTTTCTGCTAAGAAAATAGATGAACCACAGATTGAATCTTGAATAACAGTTTCTGGGTTTGCAGCATCATTTCTCGCGCTGTAATACGGATAAGAAGTGGATTCTACATGCGTAATGATTTTCGCCATTGTTTCGATAACGATTTCGGGAAATTCACCAACAGAAGTTTCACCGCTCAACATTACCGCATCAGCACCATCTAATACCGAGTTTGCAACGTCATTCACCTCCGCACGTGTAGGACGTGGCGTCGTAATCATACTCTCCAACATTTGTGTAGCGATGATTACTGGTTTAGACAAGTTGCGACATTTTTGAACAATAATTTTTTGCAAACCTGGTACTTCTTCCATTGGCATCTCTACGCCCAAGTCACCACGTGCCACCATGATAGCGTCAGTAGCTTCGATAATAGCATCAATGTTATCAATAGCTTCAGGTTTCTCGATTTTCGCGATTACTTTAGCATGACTGCCTTTAGCTGCAATGATTTCTTTACACTGAACGATATCCTCTGCTGAACGTACGAATGACATCGCAATCCAGTCTGCGCCGTGATCTAATGCAAAATTTAAATTGTCTAAATCTTCTTCTGTCAATGAAGGGATAGAAACTTTTGTATTTGGAAGGTTTACACCTTTACGAGAAGTTAAAATGCCACCGTGAACTACTTCACAGATTACAGAATCTTTATGGTTTGTCGAAAGTACACGCAATTGCAATTTACCATCGTCTAATAATATAATTTCGTCTTCTTTTACGTCGTTAGGGAAGTTTTCATACGTGATGTATACTCTTTTTTCATCACCAATCAACTCTTGTGTAGTCATTTCAATCTGTGTGCCATTAACAAGAATAGCACCGCCTTCTTTCATTTTTCCAATACGAATTTTTGGACCTTGAAGATCGGCTAAGATAGCAACATGAAATGGGTGTTCTGCGTTGATCTCTTTGATCGTGTTGATTACTTTTAAATGGTCTTCTTGACTACCATGCGAAAAGTTTAGTCTGCACACATCTACACCTTTAGCAATCAGTTGAGTTAATACCTCTTTTTGTGCTGATGCAGGGCCTAACGTTGCGACTATTTTCGTTCTTTTTTGAATTTTCTTCATTTGAGTTTTATTCTTTATTACAAATAACACCCAGATCTTTTTAATTGTACAGACCGGATGTAATATTTAGGCATAATTATATATCTTTTTTCAAAGTGTAAATAGTACACTTTGTTAAGAGTTTGCTAAAATATTAGATTTTCTTTAGATTTCAATGAAGTTGGTTCAATTTCTTTTACCAACATTATTTCATTGATTGATTTTAAGTTGTCAATTAACTTATTTAAATCTTCTATGTCAATGTAATGCTTGATCAACATGAAATAATCAAAACTAGCCAATTCTGGAATTAGAACGCCATTTTCGAGACTCTTATTGTTGATAATGTAATATTCATACTCAAAACTTTCGCAACAATATCGATACATTGGAAAGCTGTGTGTTGAAGTTTTAGACTTATTTTTCTCTGTAATGATATGATAATCTAATTCTTCTTGTGGCTTAGATTTGATATTTCCATTGTGATCGATAGGGGATTCTTTTCCAAATTGGAAATGCAATCCTGTATGCTTATTTATGAAGTGGCAAAGTCTATAATCTCTTAAAGATGAGCTAATACCTATTAAAGTAAAATCTAGCTCTAAGTCGAAATCAAGATCGAGTTTAAAAGTTACTTTGTTCAAAATCTAGCCTAAAATTTAATTTAATACGAAATTACAATAATTAATACGCATTAAATAATTTAGCTCTTAAAATGTGAACTTTTTTTGTAATTGCTTGTTGGAATTAGTATAATTGAATATAAATATTTATTCAATTCCGAAGTAATGGGACTGGGTACTTTAGCGGACGTTTGATGTTTTATTTTGTACCTAAATATCAAAAAGGTTTGATATATGAGTAAATTTATTTTTCTTTGCACAGATTTATTAAACAATTAAACTATTTAATCATGTCAGATATCGCATCAAGAGTAAAAGCAATTATCGTTGAAAAGTTAGGTGTAGATGAAAATGAAGTAACACCAGAAGCTTCTTTCACGAATGATTTAGGTGCAGACTCACTTGATACAGTTGAGTTGATCATGGAGTTCGAAAAAGAATTTAACGTAGCAATTCCTGATGACCAAGCTGAAAACATCGGCACAGTTGGTGAAGCAGTTGCTTACTTAGAGAAAAACGTTAACTAACTAATTTTATTAGGCCAAACATAATAAATGGAGCTTAAGAGAGTAGTTGTAACAGGATTAGGCGCACTTACACCAATAGGTAATACGGTTTCTGAATTTTGGGAATCGTTAGTTAATGGTGTAAGTGGTGCTGCTCCTATTACGCATTTTGATGCGTCTAAATTTAAAACACAATTCGCCTGCGAGGTTAAGAATTTTGATCCACTTCAATATATGGATCGAAAAGAAGCGCGCAAGGTGGATCCTTTTGTGCAATATGCTATTGCTTCTACTGATGAAGCCGTAAAAGATGCAGAATTGGATTTTGATAAATTGGACAGAAACCGTATTGGTGTTATTTGGGGAGCGGGTATTGGAGGATTAACTACTTTTACAGAAGAGATTTTTTCTTTTTCCAAAGGAGATGGGACACCTCGTTTCAACCCATTCTTTATTCCTAAAATGCTTATTGATATTGCGCCAGGACACATTTCTATGCGTCATGGTTTGCGTGGGCCAAATTTTTCAGCTGTGTCGGCGTGTGCCTCAGCAACGAATGCAATGATTGATGCCTTTACTTATATTCGTATGGGTAGAGCTGATATAATCATTACAGGTGGTTCTGAAGCTACGGTAAACGAAGCTGGAATTGGTGGTTTCAACGCAATGCACGCCTTATCAACACGAAATGACGACCCGAAAACGGCGTCACGTCCTTTTGATAAAGATCGTGATGGATTTGTATCTGGTGAAGGTTCAGGAGCTATTGTCTTAGAAAGTTTAGATCATGCTTTAGCTCGTGGAGCTAAGATCTATGCGGAGATTGTAGGTGGTGGTATGAGTGCTGATGCGCATCATATTACAGCATCACATCCTGAAGGATTGGGCGCTAAGTTAGCAATGACTATGGCTGTCAATGATGCAGAAATGCAGTTTTCAGACATTGATTACATCAATGTGCATGGGACTTCTACACCAGTAGGGGATATCAGTGAAACAAAAGCGATCGTTGATTTATTCGGCGAGCACGCTTACAAATTAAACATCAGTTCTACCAAATCTATGACAGGTCACTTGTTGGGAGCAGCAGGTGCTGTAGAAGCTATCGCTTCTATATTAGCTGTTAAAAATGATATTGTCCCTCCGACGATTAATCATTTTACAGATGATCCTGAAATAGATAACAATTTGAATTTCACATTTAATACCGCTCAGAAGCGTGAAGTAAAAGCCGCTTTGAGTAATACTTTTGGTTTCGGTGGGCATAATGCTACTGTAATCTTCAAAAAGTATAAAGGTTAGTATTGAATAAGATAAAAAAGTTGATAGGTAGTTTAAAATAAATTAAACTACCTATTTCTACTTTTTAGCAGTTGGAAAATGTCATTGCAGATATATAAATTATATTTTTCGCGTAATAGAGCTTATTATAAAAAGCTCAAAAATATACTGGGATTTGTACCTGGTAATGTGAAGTTATATCAAATGGCTTTCCGTCATAAATCTGTGGCTGTTCCGATCAAAGAAGGTGTCAAAAATAGCAACGAGCGTCTTGAATTTTTGGGTGATGCTGTGCTTGGTTCAGTGATTGCAGAATTGCTATTCAAATTGTATCCTTACAAAGGCGAAGGCTTTTTGACAGAGATGCGTTCCAAAATTGTGTCTCGTGCCAATTTAAACCAACTTTCTCGCAAATTGGGCTTTGACCAATTGATTCAATACGATTCGCGTATGATATCGTATCCCACAAAGCAAGGATCTCTTTTAGGTGATGCTTTTGAGGCTGTTGTAGGTGCAATTTATCTGGATAAAGGCTACATGTTTACCAAAGAGTTTTTATTGACTCGAATTATTGAACCACATGTCGATATCGAAACACTAGAAATCACCGAATCTAACTTTAAAAGTCGCTTGATAGAGTGGTGTCAGCAAGAAGGGAAAGAGGTTGTTTTCAATCTTATTGAAAATCCTGAAGGTGAATCAGCTAAAATGTTCAGTATTGAAGTTGTAGTAAGTGGGGAGGTCTGTGGCTTAGGTCGTGATTTCAATAAGAAAAGTGCTGAAAAACTAGCTGCTGAAAAAGCTTGTGACTACTTAAAGATTTTGTAACCTCACTTTGAGCGATATTCTTTCGCTTGATTATTTCATATTCGCTTTGATATCTTACCTTTGCAGTATGGCAGCAATTAAACCATCATTGGCAAAAGGTACACGTGATTTTTCTCCTGCTGAAATGGAGAAAAGAAATTATATATTCAATACGCTCAAAACAGTTTTCAAAAAGTTTGGGTATAATGAAATCCAAACTCCTTCCTTCGAAAATCTTTCTACACTTACAGGTAAATACGGTGATGAAGGGGATAAATTGATTTTTAAAATCCTAAATTCCGGAGATTATTTGTCTAAGGTTTCCGATGAAAAACTAGCAGAGCGAAATTCCAATAAATTAATACCTCATATTTCCGAAAAAGCACTTCGCTACGATTTGACTGTTCCTTTCGCGAGGTATGTCGTTATGCATCAAAACGATATTGCTTTACCATTTAAACGCTTTCAAATTCAACCGGTATGGCGCGCTGATCGTCCGCAAAGAGGTCGTTATCGTGAATTCTATCAGTGTGATGTGGACGTCGTGGGGTCAGAAAGTTTGTTGAATGAAGCAGAATTTATCTTGATTTATCAAGAAGCTTTATTGGCTTTGGGATTGAAAGATTTTACAATTAAAATCAATAATCGTAAAATTTTAACAGGTATAGCAGAGATCATTGGTAAACCTGAACTTATCGTTGATATGACAGTAGCTATAGATAAGTTGGATAAAATTGGTTTGGATGGCGTTAATAAAGAATTGTTAGAAAGAGGATTTATCAATGAAGATTTTGAAACATTGAAGCCTATCATTGAATTGCAAGGTTCGAATGAAGAAAAGCTTTCGCAATTAAAAACTGTTCTTGCTAATTCGGAAACTGGATTAAAGGGCATTCAAGAAATCGAAGAAGTATTTTCTTATGTAAAAGCTTTTACGAACGATCAAGTTTTATCACAATTCGTAGAAGTAGATATCACGTTAGCTCGTGGTCTAAATTATTATACGGGCTGTATTTTCGAAGTGAAAACCAATGAAGTTGCTATGGGGAGCATCGGAGGTGGTGGTCGTTACGACGATTTGACGGGTATGTTTGGCTTGAAAGGTTTGACTGGTGTCGGTGTTTCTTTTGGGGCAGATCGCATCTATGATGTGTTGGAAGAATTAAAATTGTATCCTGAATCTAACTCTACGAATACCAAAGTGCTGATAATAAATTTTGATAAATCGATAGAGTCATTTACGCTGCCATTATTGGCTTCATTGCGTCAAGCAGGTATTGCATCAGAATTGTATCCAACTGCTGCTAAGTTGAAAAAGCAAATGAGTTATGCGGATGCGAAACGAATTCCATTTGTATTGTTGATTGGGGATGAAGAGAAAGAGTCTGGACTTCTGAGTTTGAAAAATATGGATTCTGGTGAGCAAGTAAAAATTACAGTACAGGATTTGATTAAACAATTAAGTTCCTAGCAGATGTTGGCTTCAAATATTTTTTAAAAATTTATTGATAGAAAATATTTGAAGTTAGATTTTTTATCCATTTATGACAAAAATTACTTAATTCAGGAATTAAAAGTGTCCTAATTATCGATATAAATTACTAGATTTGTAATCGGTTAAGTAAGAAACAATACTTTAAAATGAGTTCAACACCTATAACAAAAGAGACATATCTAGAGTGGTATAAATCAATGCTACTCATGCGTAAATTTGAAGAGAAAGCAGGACAACTTTATGGACAACAAAAAATCCGTGGATTCTGTCATCTATACATTGGTCAAGAGGCTGTTGTAGCTGGTACTGTATCAGCGACAAGACCTGAAGACACATTTATCACATCATATAGAGATCACGCTCAAGCTTTAGCGAAAGGTGTATCTGCAAATGCATGTATGGCTGAACTTTATGGTAAAGCAACAGGATGTTCTAAAGGTAAAGGTGGATCAATGCACTTTTTTGATAAGTCAAAAGGTATGATGGGTGGTCACGGTATCGTGGGTGGTCAGATTCCATTAGGTGCTGGTTTAGCATTTGCTGAGAAGTATTTAGGTACGGACAATGTGAATGTATGTTTCATGGGTGATGGTGCTGTGCGTCAAGGTGCATTGAATGAAACTTTCAACATGGCTATGTTGTGGAAATTGCCTGTGATTTTTGTTTGTGAAAACAATGGTTACGCAATGGGTACTTCTGTACAACGTACGACAAACATGATGGATATTTATAAAATCGGTTTAGGTTTTGATATGCCATGTGCTCCTGTAGATGGTATGGATCCAGTAGCTGTACACAATGCGATGGACGAAGCTGTTCAACGTGCTCGTGCAGGTGAAGGACCTACATTCTTAGAAATTCGTACTTACCGTTACAAAGGTCACTCTATGTCTGACCCTGCTAAATACCGTACAAAAGAAGAATTAGAAGAGTACAAAGGTAGAGATCCATTATTAGCAACTAAAGTGGCTATTTTAGAGAACAAATATGCTGACGAAGCATGGTTTGCGGAAGTAGAGGCTGAAGTTAAGAAAGTGGTTGATGATTCTGTTAAATTTGCAGAAGAGTCTCCTTATCCTTCAGTTGACGAATTGTACAAAGATATCTATGTACAAGAGGACTATCCATTTGTAATGGACTAATTCAAATAATTCAAGGTTTTTATAAAAGATTTAATCTACTATAATACATGGCTGAAGTAGTAAGAATGCCAAAAATGAGCGATACCATGACAGAGGGTGTAATCGCAAAATGGCACAAAAAAATTGGTGATAAAGTGAGCTCTGGCGACCTTTTAGCAGAGGTTGAAACAGATAAAGCTACAATGGATCTAGAGTCTTATGACGAAGGTACATTGTTATATATAGGTCCAAAAGATGGCGAAGCAGTAGCAATTGATGCTATTATTGCAATCTTGGGCGAAGAAGGTGAGGATTTCCAAGCCTTATTAAGCGGTGGCGAAGCTGCTCCTGTTAAGGAAGAGAAGTCTGAGGCTAAGGCAGAAGAAACTTCTGCTCCAGTATCTTCGGGTCCTTCGGTTACAGCTGAAGATTTAGGTGTAACTGTTGTAACAATGCCTTTGTTGAGTGACACGATGAAAGAAGGTGTTATCGCGCAATGGAACTTCAAAGTAGGTGATACAATCAAATCTGACGATGCTATTGCAGATGTAGAGACTGATAAAGCGACAATGGAAGTAACAGCATACGCTGATGGTACATTGTTGTATGTAGGTCTTGAAGCTGGCGAAGCAGCGAAGGTTAATGATATTATCGCTATCGTTGGTCCTGCGGGAACAGATATTACGCCATTATTGAATCAACCGGCATCATCTTCAGTTCCAAAAACTGAGGAGAAATCTGAAGAAAAAGCTCCTGAAGCATCTACTACTTCTGCTCCGGCGGCTACTTCATCTTCATCTTCGGATGATTCAAGAGTTAAAGCTTCTCCTTTGGCACGTAAAATTGCTAAAGATAAAGGCATCAACTTGAATGATGTAAAAGGTTCAGCTGATGGTGGTCGTATTGTGAAAAAAGACGTGGAGAACTTTGTTCCAGCGGCTAAATCAGCTCCTGCTCCAGCTCAAGAAGCAGCTAAATCTGAGACTAAAACTATTAGCTTACCAACTTTCGTTGGCGAAGAAAAATATACAGAGGTTGGTGTTTCGCAAATGCGTAAAACAATTGCTCGTCGCTTAGGTGAGTCATTGTTTACTGCACCTCACTTCTACTTGACTGTAAGTATCGATATGGATAATGCTATCGCTGCGCGTGCTCAAATCAATGAGGTAGCTCCAGTGAAAGTATCTTTCAACGATTTAGTTATCAAAGCTGTTGCTGTTTCATTGAAACAACATCCTGCCGTAAACTCTTCATGGCAAGGTGACAAAATCAGATTCAACCAACATACTAACATCGGTGTTGCTATGGCGGTAGAAGATGGCTTGTTGGTTCCTGTTGTACGTTTTGCAGATGGTAAATCATTATCACACATCTCAGCAGAGGTTAAAGATTTCGCTGGTAAAGCGAAAGCTAAAAAATTAACTCCAGCAGATTGGGAAGGTTCGACATTTACGGTATCTAACTTAGGTATGTTTGGTATTGATGAATTTACTTCAATTATCAATTCTCCTGATGGTGCAATCCTATCTGTAGGTGCGATCCAACAAGTGCCTGTAGTGAAAAACGGTGCAGTAGTACCAGGTAATGTAATGAAATTGACATTGGGTTGTGACCACCGCGTAGTGGATGGTGCAACTGGAGCACAGTTCTTACAAACATTAAAAGGATTATTAGAAGCTCCAATTCGTTTATTAGCGTAAAAAGATTGTTGCTTAACATAAAAAGAAGCCACTTTATAAAATAAAGTGGCTTCTTTTTTGGTTTTTAATTTAGATTCCTTTTATATTTAGTTGAATTCAAAAATCGTATCAGAAGCGTGAATAGATTAGTAAGGTTAGTAGCATTTTTTGTAAGTACAATTTTTATTATTTCGTGTAAATCCGAAGCAAAGAAGCAAGAAGAAGTTAGGCAGAAACAATCCGAACTGGATAGTATTGCTTTGATTTATGATCCCAAAAATTTTGACCCTCGTGTAGATGAATATATGCAGAAATTGCATAAACGTTCTGGATTCAATGGCAATGTATTGATTGCAAAAAAGGGTAAGATTATCTATCAAAACTCCTTCGGTTGGGCGGACTACCTACACAAGGATAGTTTACATATTGATTCTCGGTTCGAATTGGCATCGGTGAGCAAACCAATGACGGCTTTAGCTGTTTTGCAATTATTAGAAAAGGAAAAAGTTGGTATAGATCAGTTGGTAAGTGATTTCTTCCCAGGATTTCCATATGAAGGTGTAACTGTTAGGCAGTTGTTGACACATCGCTCTGGATTACCAAATTACGTCTATTTTGTAGATAAGATTTGGCCTGATCGTAAGAAGGGCATGTCCAGCATGGACGCTATCAATTTGATGATTGAACATAAGCCTGCGAGATATGGGAAACCAGATGGAAGATTTCACTATAATAATTCCAATTATATGTTGTTGGGTGCCATCGTAGAGAAAGTATCTGGTCAAGATTTTGATGCGTATATGCAGGAAAATGTATTTAAGCCAGCAGGCATGAAAAATACAGCAGCATTGTCACGTGTGAAATACGATAAAATCCCGACGGATGTAATAGGTCATGACCGTGTGTGGCGCAGATCGGTAGTGCAGGATTATTTGGATGGACCATTAGGAGATAAAGGTATCTACAGTACGGTGAAAGACATGTTCCTGCTTGACAAGGCTTTGAAAGAAGGTCGATTATTGGGCAAAGAACTTTTGGATTCGGCTTATGTACCGCGATCGGATGCTAAGCGAGGCGTATTTAGTTACGGCTATGGCTGGCGAATGTTTACTTCTGGTAAGGAAAAAATAGTTTATCATACGGGCTGGTGGCATGGGTTTAAAAATCTCTACGTGAGAGATTTAACAAATGATGTTACTATCGTGCTATTGTCAAATATGGTTAATGGCAGTATAAATCAACTGGATGAGTTGTATAAAATTCTAGAAATGCCTATATTAAGACAAAATGCATATGACGCCAACGGTGGATTTGTAGAACATTGATATTATAAATTTTAAGTATATGAAAAAGACATTGATTTTAGGTGCAAGCACAAATACGGCAAGATATTCTTATTTAGTAGCGAATAAATTAGTTAGAAAAGGGTATCCAATCGTCAATGTCGGTAGAAAGGTAGGTGAGGTTGCTGGTGTAGCTATTCAGCCTGCAGAGGAAATTCATACTGATATTGATACAATTACTCTATATGTAGGGCCAAAAAATCAGGAGCCTTATTACGATTATATTCTTAATACAAAGCCAAAGCGTGTAATCTTTAATCCTGGAGCTGAGAACCCTGAACTTTCAGCAAAACTGAAAGAGGCGGGAATAGAGCCAGTAGAAGCGTGTACATTGGTCATGTTAAATACAGGACAATATTAATAGCTAGCATTTAACTTGCTGTAGCAAAAGGTATAACTGAGAAAATCAGTTATACCTTTTTTTATGCATAGTAGTTTTTGATCTCTGAATTTAATATAGTAAATTCTTAATTCTCGATGATTATATAGTTTATCTTTTGGGTAATTTGGTTAGCTTTTTGGTTAATTCTAAATCGTTATTTAATCAACCAATTATGTGAAGCGATTTACTATACCAATAAATTATGAGGCACTTAATAAGTATACTGTTGGCGCTAACAATTTTCAGTTGTGTAGATGTTCATGCGCAATCCGTTAGAAGAATATATGTTAGTAAAGATGGAAATGATAAAAATATTGGAACTGTTGAGAAACCTTTAGGTACAATTCACAAAGGAATTGATCAGGTAAAGCGTCTTAAAAATACTAAATTCAAGGGACCGATCGAGTTAATACTGGATGGCGGTACATATTATTTGGATAAGAGTATTGAGCTTGATCAAACCCTTTCAGGAACTAATGAAGCTCCTTTTATAATTCGTGCAGCAGAAGGAGAGAAGGTTGTTTTGAGTGCGGGGATTTTGTTGCAGAAACTGAATTGGAAAGAGGGTTCAAATGGAATATGGAGTGTAAATATTCCAGCAGGAACTGTTATGGAAGATCTGTACGGCGATGGCAAGAAGCTTATTAAGGCACGCTATCCTAATTTTAATCCGAAGATTTTGCCTTTTAATGGCTATGCTGCCGACGCAATATCGGAAGAGCGCGTTAATAAATGGAAAAATCCTGAAGGAGGATATGTACATGTGTTACATGAAGGTAAGTGGGGCGGTTTCCATTTTATGATAAAAGGAAATGATAAGGATGGTAATTTAATTTTGGAAGGCGGGCAACAGAATAATCGACCTAGTCCGATGCATAATGTATTTCGATTTGTTGAAAATATATTTGAAGAGTTGGACGATGTCAATGAATGGTATTTTGATGCGAAAACATCCACTCTTTATTATAAGCCTGAAGTTGGAAATAATCCCAATACACTGAAATTCGAGACCGCACATTTAGAAAATATTATCAAAGTTGCGGGTGCTAATGGGGAACCCGTAAAGCACATTCAAATAAAGGGATTGGATTTTGTCTATACGGCTCCTACTTTCATGAAGACTAGTGAACCATTGTTGCGTAGCGATTGGACAATCTATAGGCAAGGAGCTATACTATTTGAAAATGCTGAAAACTGTGAAGTATCTGGTTCCAACTTTTATAACCTTGGGGGAAATGCGGTATTCGTAAGTAAATACAATAGACAAGTTAAGATTACAGATAATCTTATTCAGAATATTGGCGCAAGTGCGGTATCTTTTGTTGGTGATCCTGATGCAGTTCGTTCTCCTTCTTATCGATACGAAGAATACGTCAAAGAAGCGGAATTAGACATGGCAGTTGGCACAATATACAAAAGGTGCGGAGAGCGCAAATTATTTGAGTAAGGCTGAAGTGATGCTTAAATCAATGGCATCAAAACCTTATAAAGCGGATTACAAAGAAGCTGGTGGATATATTTTAAAGCATAGTGTAGGCTCTATTCCGCATAAAACTGAAGTTTATGTTCCATTGACATATGCAGATTACTATTATGTAGAAGCATTATTGCGTTACAATAGACTTCTAAATAACCAACCTGCTATTTTATAATAGCGAATTCAAAAAATATATTAATATGCATAAGAGGACGTATTGTTGTTGTTCAACTATAATACATCCTCTTATTAAATTATGACCATTTTATGAAAGCAAGAAATAATAGATTGAGAATTGGTTTATTATTCTGTTTTATTGTTTCTTGTCAGTTGTCCTTCGGTCAAGACATTTTACAAACGAAGGTTAATAGTAGTGCTATTGATGGAATTGTAAACAATATTGGCGATTGGCGTGCCAGCAAGAGGAAGCAATATTCAGATGATTTACAAAAACTTCCAGATACTGTAAAAGCTAAAATCATACAGAATGGTGAAAATTACCTCTCCTATGATTGGCCTTCGCATAAAGCAATGGCCTATTTGGGCTTTAAGCTTAATGGAAATCGTACCGTATACGAGACAGCAGTAAATAAGAGGAGGGAAGTATTTGAGAATTTGGTAAAGGCAGAGCTTATCGAGTCCAAAGGTCGATTCATTCCTGATATTATAAATGGTTTGTGGCTTATTCTTGAAGAAAGTACGTGGGTCTCACCAGCGCATCTTGCATCTCAAAAATTAGGTGCAGGTCTCGCCAATATTGAGGATATGTATATTGATTTAGGGGCTGGTCGACAAGCAGTAAGTGTAGCGTTGACTTATTTCATGTTGTATGATGAATTTGATAAATATTCAAAGCAAATCAATATGCGTGTTTTACATGAATTACGCCGTAGAATAACCGATGCATATTTAGAACGAACAGATTATTGGTGGATGAGTTTCAATACAAATTTTATCAACAACTGGAATATTTGGATAAATACCAATGTGTTAAAAACCTTTTTACTGATAGAAACGGATAAAACTAAATTGCAGAAAGGCTTACATAAATTAATGTCAAGTGCTGATAAGTTTATCAACTCCTACCCTGAAGATGGCGCGTGTGATGAAGGTCCTTCGTATTGGATGCATGCGGGGGGTGAATTAGGAAGTATGCTGAAGTGGATAGAAGATGCAGCTCAAGGAAAAATTTCTTTTGCAGGACAGAAAAAACTAGAAAATATATGTGCATACATCATCAATGCGCATATTGCGGAAAATAGATATGTTAATTTCGCTGATGCACTCGCTATAGAAAATGTTAGTCCATTAAAAGTTTGGAACTTTTAACAAATATCTAAAAATGAGAATTTCGGAGGATTTGCCTCCTATTTGGCACATCGACCAGATTTCATGTACCATAATCAAGTATTACATGATTTATTGGAGATGTCATCATCACTAGCAGAACTTTTTGACCACACAACTAATTATTCTGCTCCCGAATATTCATTTTATAAAAGTTTAGGTCAGGTGTTTGTGAAGAATACTGTAGCCGAAAATACGTTGTTTTTCTCCGCGATAGGAAGTCATAATGATGTCAGCCACAATCACAATGATGTCGGAAGTTATATGGTGTATTACAATGGCTTTCCAGTATTAATTGATATTGGTGTGGGAACCTACAATTCCAAAACTTTCAGTAGTAAAAGATATGAGATGTGGAATATGCAATCCCAATACCATAACCTGCCTATGATTAATGGTATTCAACAAAAGGAGGGTCGAAAATTTGAAGCAACAGATGTTAGCACATCTAAATCGCCAACACATTACGCCTACAGCGTAGACATTGCAAAAGCCTATCCAAATGATGCTGCGGTTGATAGTTGGGTGAGAGATTTTAAATTAACCAAAAAGTCAAATGTACTTGAAGTTAAGGAAAAGTATATTTTAAAAGATTCTAAAGCAACACAACAACTTGTTTTCATGACCAAATATAAACCGAATATCAAAAACAATTCTTTCAATATTACATTGGATAATAAAGACCAGGCGATTTTGGAATTCAAAACCAAGACTAAAGATATACGAGTGGAAGAAATAGTGGTGGAGGATGTGCGTATTGCAAATGTTTGGGGTGAAAAAGTTTATCGTGTTATCGCTGAATTTGATACTAAGTCAAAAATTGGATTAATAGAATATAAGGTTAGCTTCTCAAAATAGACGATAAAAGGAGACCAATTTCGGTCTCCTTTCATTTATAAGTTGGTTAGTCTAGCCTAAAATTTGTACGTAATACCAGCACCTATTACTTGCTTTACCTGAAGTTTTGGTCCTTCGCCAGTTTTTACTCCGTTTTCGAATGTTGGTATTTTTGTATTGTCATCGTAGATCAATTGTACACCTGCATTTACGGTAATGAATTTATTTACTTTCATAAATAAGTTAGCGGTAATCTATATCGACGTTTTGTGGATTTTCAAGATAATTGGAGTATAATCGCAAAATGTTTTCGAAAGCTACCTTTTCCATGATGTCTTTCTTATAATAGGCATCTAATGACGCACCAAATTCAAACCTTGAATTTTTACTAGCATCCAGACCATATAATGTTTCGTCAATTTGATCATTAGTCACGAAAACGAAACGTGCAGATGCAGGGGATAAGTTAATCTTAAAATTATCAGACTCTTTATACGCCATACCAGGACCAAAACTTAAGTATGCTGGTGCTAATCCTGCGGACGTCAATTCGCCATTTCCATCTGCATCATATTTATAACCTTTGGCAAATTACGTGTTGAAGTTCATGAAAAACGTATACAACCATTTTTCAGTCAATTGATGACCTAATAAGGAGTTTACAGCAAATCTATCATCATTCTTACGCCAATCTGTTTCCTTTTGGAAAGTTTGACCATATGCGGCTAATACTTTATTATCCCAACTCCATTTATCTTTCTTATAATTGAAGTCGTAATTGAAAATCACATTCCCAGCAAATGAGTTTACACCACCTGCAGCCCAGTTGGTAAATGAACTTTGATTAATAAGGAATGTGTTTTCGCCTTTTATAGTCCAATTTTTCGTTGAATCTTCCTGTGCGAAAGCAATAATGCTATAAGTGATGCTTAATAGTGTGAAAAGATTTTTTTTCATTGACGTTAAAATTTCGGCAAAACTAGGTATTCAGTAAGCTAGATTACTTATTATCACCATATAATTCATTTTGGTTTGTAGTGCTACGCTTACAAATTGTACACCTACAAATTTTGAATTGCTTAATAAATCAATTGCTATACTATCAATAATTAAGTTGTTGACTTAGAATGTTAAATATTTAGAATTGATTAAAAATAATGTACTAATTATTTGATAGTTATAAAAATCTTTGTACTTTTGCAGTCCCTTATTGGGGAAAGTATGTCTTGAGCGAAGCCCTACTGCTTCGATGGACTTTAATTAATTTAATTTATAACATGTCAGGAATTATTGGTAAAAAAGTAGGAATGACCAGCCTGTTCAACGCTGATGGGAAGAACATCCCATGTACAGTAATCGAGGCTGGGCCGTGCGTGGTAACGCAGATACGTACGGTAGAGAGTGATGGCTATTCGGCTATTCAACTTGGCTATGACGAGGCTAAGGAGAAGAATACATCAGCTCCTCTAAAAGGACACTTTGCGAAAGCAGGAGTGACTCCTAAGCGTAAACTAGTTGAATTCAAAACTTTTGAAGATGAGAAACAACTAGGAGACATCGTAGATGTAACTTTATTTGCTGAAGGCGAGTATGTAGACGTAGTTGGTACTTCAAAAGGTAAAGGTTTTCAAGGTGTAATGAAGCGTCACGGATTTGGTGGTGTAGGTGGTGCGACTCACGGTCAGCACAACAGACTACGTGCTCCAGGTTCTATTGGTGCGGCTTCATGGCCTTCACGTGTATTCAAAGGAATGCGCATGGCGGGTCGTATGGGTGGTGATCGTGTAAAAGTTCAAAACTTACAAGTGTTGAAAGTTTATGCTGAGCAAAACCTTATCGTTGTTAGTGGCTCTATCCCAGGAGCTAAAGGTTCTTACGTAATCTTAGACAAATAGTAGAGATGGAAGTTAATGTATTAAATTTATCAGGTAAAGAAACAGGTGCCAAGGTGCAACTTCCTGAGTCAGTATTCGGTGTACAACCTAACGACCATGCGATCTATTTAGATGTGAAACAATACTTAGCGAACCAACGCCAAGGTACTCACAAGTCTAAACAACGTAATGAAATCGCGGGTTCTACTCGTAAATTACACAAACAAAAAGGTACTGGTGGTGCTCGTGCGGGCTCTATCAAATCTCCATTGTTTAATGGTGGTGGTCGTGTATTCGGTCCTCAACCACGTGACTACTCGTTCAAATTGAACAAAAAATTAAAACAAGTAGCTCGTAAATCAGCGTTGTCTTACAAAGCACAAGAAAACAATGTTGTAGTTTTAGATGCGGTTAATTTTGACTCTATCAAAACTAAAAACTATGTAGCTTTAGTAAACGCATTAAATGTAGCTGACGAAAAAACTTTATTAGTTTTACCAGACTACAATAACAATGTTTATTTATCAAGCAGAAACTTAAAGAAAGCAAAAGTAATCGTAGCAGCTGAGTTAAATACATATGATGTATTAAACGCTACTAAATTATTATTGACTACTGATTCTGTTAAAACTTTGGAGGAAGCATTAGCTAAGTAATATGGAAATTATTAAAAAACCTATCTTAACTGAGAAAGCTTCATTGTTAACGGAAAAATTAAACCGTTATGCTTTCAAAGTAGATCATAGAGCAAACAAAATTCAGATTAAATCTGCTATCGAAGAAATGTTTGGTGTAACTGTAGTTGCAGTAAATACTTCAGTAGTAGCTGGTAAAGCAAAAAGCCGTTACACTAAAGCAGGATTCGTTTCTGGAAGAGCTCCTAAGTATAAAAAAGCCATCATCACAATTAAAGATGGTGAAACTATTGACTTTTACAGTGTTATATAAATAAAAAATGGCAGTTAAAAGATTCAAACCGGTTACCCCTGGTACGCGTTTCAGAGTAGGCGCTGACTATTCTGACGTTACTACAAACGTTCCTGAAAAATCGTTAGTAGTAGGCGCGAACAAAAGATCAGGTGGTCGTAATAAAACTGGTAAAATGACTATGCGTTATATCGGTGGCGGACACAAGAAAGTTTACCGTATTATAGATTTCAAACGCGATAAAAAAGAAATCCCAGCAACAGTAGCTACTATCGAGTACGATCCAAACCGTACAGCACGTATTGCATTATTGCACTACGCGGATGGTGAAAAACGTTACATCATCGCTCCTACAGGATTACAAGTTGGTATGACTGTAATTGCGGGTGAAAAAGTTGCTCCAGAAGTTGGTAATACATTACCATTAGCAAACATTCCATTGGGTTCTATCATCCACAACATCGAATTGAATCCTGGTCAAGGTGGTTCAATCGCGCGTTCGGCTGGTACTTATGCTCAATTGTCTGCTCGTGACGGTAAATATGCTATTATCAAATTGCCATCAGGTGAAGTTCGTATGATCTTATTGACATGTGTTGCGACTATCGGTTCAGTATCAAATGCTGAAAAAGCTAACCAAGTGTTAGGTAAAGCTGGTCGTAAACGTCACTTAGGTCGTCGTCCTCGCGTTCGTGGTGTTGCGATGAACCCTGTTGATCACCCTATGGGTGGTGGTGAAGGCCGTACATCAGGAGGTCACCCACGTTCACGTACAGGTGTGTTAGCTAAAGGTTTCAAAACACGCTACAAAAAGAAAACATCGAATCGTTACATCATTGAAAGAAGGAAAAAATAATGGCTCGTTCAATTAAAAAAGGTCCTTACATCGATCACAACTTAGAAAGAAAAGTTCTTTCTCAGAATGAAACAAACAAAAAATCGGTAATCAAAACTTGGTCTCGTAGATCAATGATTTCACCTGATTTTGTAGGCCATACCTTCGCAGTGCACAACGGGAATAAATTTATTCCAGTTTATGTAACAGAAAATATGGTTGGTCACAAGCTTGGTGAATTTGCGCCTACGCGTACATTCAAAGGCCACGCAGAAAAGAAAAAATAATAGGTAATGGAAGCAACAAAAAAACTTAAGAAGTCTGTACTTATCAGACAACGCAAAGAGCAGGCAAAAGCTCAAATAGGAGGAGCTTCTACTGCCAAATTATTGAATTGCCCTACTTCACCACGCAAAATGCGTTTAGTAGTGGATCTGATCCGTGGCGAGAAAGTAGAGAACGCTCTTTACATTCTTAAACATTCAAGCAAAGAGGCAGCAGCTCGCGTAGAGAAAGTGTTATTATCTGCAATCAAAAACTGGGAATCTAGTAACGAAGGTGCATCTGTCGCTGACAGCGCTCTTTTCGTGAAAGAAGTATCAGTAGGTGGTGGCCGTCAATTGAAAAGATTACGTCCAGCTCCTCAAGGTCGTGGATACAGAGTGCGCAAACGCTCAAACCACGTAACATTGGTAGTAGATAGTTTAAATAACGTTAACAACTAATTTATTATAGAATGGGACAAAAAGCAAATCCAATAGGTAGCAGATTAGGTATCATCAAAGGATGGGATTCTAACTGGTTCGGCGGAAAGAACTATTCCGATAAATTAGTTGAAGACCATAAAATCAGAAAATATCTTTCTGTACGTATCGCAAAAGGTGGCGTAGCTAAAGTTGTTATCGAAAGAACTTTAAAACGCATCACTGTAACTATTCACACGGCTCGTCCAGGAATAGTTATCGGTAAAGGTGGTCAAGAAGTAGACAAGATCAAAGAAGAGTTGAAAAAACTGACTAAAAAAGATGTTCAAATCAACATCTTCGAGATCAAACGTCCAGAACTAGATGCTAAATTAGTAGCTGAAGGTGTAGCTAAGCAATTAGAAGCACGTATTTCATTCCGTCGTGCAATGAAAACTTCTATCGCTTCTACAATGCGTATGGGCGCAGAAGGTATCAAAATCATGTGTTCAGGCCGTTTAGGTGGTGCTGAGATGGCTCGTACTGAGCAATACAAAGAAGGAAGAACTCCTCTACACACATTGCGTGCTGATATCGACTACGCTTTAGCAGAAGCATTAACTACTTACGGTAAAATTGGTATCAAAGTATGGATCTGTAAAGGTGAAGTATACGGTAAACGTGACTTATCTCCTAACATTGGTCAAACTTCTAACACGAAAACTCGTGGCGGTAACGAAGGCGGTGCTGATCGTCGTGACAACCGTGGCGGTAATAACCGTGGTGGTCGTCGTGATAGCAACAACCGTGGTGGAAACCGTGGTGGAAACAACCGTGGTGCTAAAAAAGATTAATTAATAACAAGATTTAAAAATGTCCCGACGTCAGGTCGGGATTAAAAAAATACGAACATGTTACAGCCAAAAAGAACGAAGTTCAGAAAGATGCAAAAAGGCCGCATGAAAGGTAATGCTTCTCGTGGAGCAGAATTAGCTTTCGGTTCTTTCGGTATCAAATCAATGGAAGAAGCATGGATCACTAGCCGTCAAATCGAGGCAGCTCGTATCGCGGTAACACGTTTTATGAAACGTGAAGGTCAAGTATGGATCCGTATCTTCCCTGACAAACCGGTTACTAAAAAGCCTGCAGAGGTACGTATGGGTAAAGGTAAAGGTGCTCCCGAGTATTGGGTAGCAGTTGTTCGCCCAGGCCGTATGTTATTCGAAGCAGAAGGTGTATCTTTAGAAATTGCTAAAGAAGCTTTACGCCTTGCAGCTCAAAAATTACCGGTACAAACTAAGTTTGTAATACGTAGAGATTACGTAGAAGCATAAAAATCGTTGGTAATGTCAATAGTTTAGCCTCTCGACCGTTACTCGAGAGGCATCATACAAACAGAATTGATAACCCAGCATTAAAACTGAACAAAATGAAAAATTCAGAAATCGTAGAATTAACAACAGAAGCTTTAACAGCTAAATTAGCTGAAGAAAAAGCGGCGTTAAACAAATTAAAATTTGCACATGCTGTTTCTGCTTTAGAAAACCCTAACGTTTTAAAAGCAGCTCGCAAAAATATCGCTAAAATCTCTACTGAGGTTTCTAAGCGTAAAAATGCAGCAAAATCTGAAACAGCCTCTGAGGCATAAATTCAAGTCGAAAATGGAAAGAAATTTAAGAAAAACAAGAATCGGCTTAGTAGTTAGCAACAAGATGGACAAGTCTATCGTAGTATCTGTTGAACGTAAAGTAAAACACCCTATCTACGGTAAATTCGTTAAGAAAACTACTAAATTCAAAGCTCATGACGAAACTAATACCTGCGGTATCGGCGATACGGTATTAATCATGGAAACTCGTCCGCTGAGTAAAACAAAGAACTGGAGATTAGTTGAAATAATAGAAAGAGCTAAATAACATGGTACAACAAGAATCAAGACTAAATGTAGCTGACAACAGCGGTGCTAAAGAAGTTTTAGTAATCCGTGTGTTGGGTGGCACGCGCAAGCGTTACGCATCAATCGGAGATAAGATTGTTGTAACTGTAAAGAGCGCTATGCCTTCAGGAAACGTTAAAAAAGGATCAGTTTCTAAAGCGGTTGTAGTACGTACGAAAAAAGAAATCCGTCGTAAAGATGGTTCTTACATTCGTTTCGATGACAATGCTGCAGTATTATTAAATAATAATGATGAACCACGTGGAACACGTATCTTCGGCCCTGTGGCTCGTGAATTACGTGAGAAACAGTTCATGAAGATTGTATCACTAGCACCGGAGGTTTTATAATTATGGCTTACAAAAAAACAACAACAACTCACAAAATCAAACTTAAAAAAGGTGATTTAGTGAAAGTTATCGCTGGTAACTCTAAAGGTGTTCAAGGAAAAGTATTGCAAATTTTAGTGGATGCAAACAGAGCTATCGTAGAAGGCGCTAACATCGTAAAAAAACACACTAAACCAAGTGCAGCTAATCCTCAAGGTGGTATTATCGAGAAAGAAGCTGCTATCAACATCTCAAACTTAGCTTTGATCGATCCTAAAACAGGAGCTCCAACTCGTGTAGGTCGTAAAGTGAATGCAGATGGCAAAATTGTTCGTTACGCTAAAAAATCAGGGGAGGAAATTAAATAATGACTTACGTACCAAGATTAAAAGCAAAATATGCGGAGGAAATCCGTACTGCGCTTAAAGAAAAATTCCAGTATAAAAGCGTTATGCAAGTTCCAAAACTTGAGAAAATAGTTGTTTCACAAGGTGTAGGAGCTGCTACTGCAGACAAAAAATTAATCGATAACGCTATCGCTGAATTAACTTTGATCACTGGTCAGCAAGCAGTTGCTACCAAATCAAAAAAGGATATCTCTAACTTCAAACTTCGTAAAGGAATGCCAGTTGGTGCTCGTGTAACATTACGCGACAACAATATGTACGAATTCTTAGACCGTTTGATCGCAGTATCTTTGCCTCGTATCCGCGATTTCCGTGGTATCAATGACAAAGGTTTTGACGGAAGAGGTAACTACAACTTAGGTATCACAGAGCAAATCATCTTCCCCGAGATCAACATTGACAAAATCAATAAAATCTCAGGTATGGATATCACATTCGTGACTTCTGCTGGAAACGATATCGAAGCGTTGGAGTTATTAAAACAATTCGGTTTACCATTCAAAAATCAAAATTCGAACAACAATGGCTAAAGAAGGATTAAAAGCACGCGAAGTAAAACGTCAAAAATTAGTTGCTAAATACGCAGCTAAACGTGCAGCTCTTAAAGAAGCTGGAGACTACGCAGCATTAGATAAATTACCTAAAAATGCTTCACCAGTTCGTTTACACAATCGTTGTAAATTAACAGGTCGTCCTAAAGGATATATGCGTCAATTTGGTATCTCTCGTGTTACTTTCCGTGAGATGGCACTTGATGGTAAAATCCCAGGGGTTACAAAAGCTTCTTGGTAATCAAGAAAAAATAACTATTTTTGCCCGGATAAGTCTGAAATAAGACTTATCAGGGCTTTTGCATTGCAATTTAATTTTTAACAGACAGTAGGTCTTGTGCTCAAATGAGTATTGGAAACCATTGTCACAATATTTTTACATAATGAATACAGATCCAATAGCGGATTACCTTACACGAGTAAGGAATGCCATTAAGGCCAACCACAGGGTTGTTGAAATTCCTGCATCGAACCTAAAAAAAGAAATCACTAAAGTTCTTTTTGACAAAGGTTACATTGCTAATTACAAATTCGTAGAAGAAGGACCTCAAGGTTCTATCAAAATTGCGTTGAAGTATAACCCAATTAGCAAAGTACCGGCTATTCGCACTTTGACACGTGTGAGTAAACCTGGTTTAAGAAAGTATGCAAATGTCGACAACATGCCTCGCGTTTTGAACGGTTTGGGTATCGCTATCTTGTCTACATCAAAGGGTGTAATGACAGATAAAGAAGCTCGCTTACAAAATGTAGGTGGTGAGGTTTTATGTTACGTTTATTAATCTAGGAAAAAAACACAAAGAAATGTCAAGAATTGGAAAAGCACCTATCGCTATTCCCGCGGGAGTAACGGTGACTGTATCAGATAAGAATCTGGTAACAGTAAAAGGTCCTAAAGGTGAACTATCACAACAAGTAGACAGCGACATTACAATCAAAGAAGAAGATGGCAACATCATTGTAACTCGTCCTACTGAACAAAAGAAACACAAAGCATTACACGGTTTATACCGTTCACTATTAAACAATATGGTGATTGGTGTTACTGAAGGTTACAAAACTACACAAGAGTTAGTCGGTGTAGGTTACCGTGCTGCAAACACTGGTAATACATTAGAGTTAACTCTAGGTTTCTCTCACCAGATCGTTTTCGTATTGCCAAAGGAAATTACAGTTACAACTACTGCTGAAAAAGGTAAGAACCCTACTATCACGTTAGAATCAGTTGACAAACAGTTAATTGGTCAAATAGCAGCGAAAATCCGCAGCTTCCGCGCTCCAGAGCCTTACAAAGGTAAAGGTATCAAGTTCGCGGGTGAAGTATTAAGAAGAAAAGCAGGTAAATCAGCTAAAAAATAATAACCATGGCAGGAAGTAAAACATCTCGCAGAGAGCGAATCAAACAAGGAATTAGAAAAAACCTTGCTGGCACAACTGAGCGTCCACGTTTATCAGTTTTTAGATCTAACAAAGGTATCTACGCACAAGTTATCGACGATAATACAGGTAAAACTTTAGCTTCAGCTTCTAGCTTATCTAAAGATTTCGTAGGATCAGGTAATAAAGTAGATCAATCTAAAGCTGTAGGTAAATTAGTAGCTGAGAAAGCTGTTGCAGCAGGTATTAGTAAAGTAGTTTTTGACCGTAATGGGTACTTATACCACGGCCGTGTGAAATCATTGGCAGAAGGTGCTCGCGAAGGCGGTTTAGACTTTTAATCAAAGAAGATAATGGCATTAAGCAATATTAAAAGAGTAAAATCAAGCGAAATTGAATTAAAAGATCGCTTAGTAAGCATCCAACGCGTAGCAAAAGTTACTAAAGGTGGTCGTACTTTTAGTTTCTCAGCTATCGTAGTTGTCGGTGATGAAAACGGTATCGTAGGTTACGGTTTAGGTAAAGCTAAAGAGGTTACTGAAGCGATCACTAAAGGTATCGATGATGCGAAGAAAAATTTGGTAAAAGTTCCTATCATCAATGGAACTGTACCTCACGAGCAATACGGTAAATTTTCAGGTGGTTCGGTATTAATCAAACCAGCTGTAGGTGGTACTGGAGTATTAGCAGGTGGCGCGATGCGTGCTGTATTAGAATCTGCTGGTATCAAAGACGTATTAGCTAAATCATTAGGATCATCAAACCCACACAACGTAGTGAAAGCAACTATCACAGCATTGGGAAGCATGCGTGATGCATATACAGTAGCTCAACACCGCGGTGTCGATTTAAATAAAGTATTTAACGGTTAATTATCATGGCAAAAATCAAAATTACCCAGATAAAGAGCGTTATCGACAGAAGCGAGCGCCAAAAGAAAACTATTGAGGCATTAGGGTTGAAAAAAATCAATGACTCTGTAGAAGTAGAAGCTACAGCAGCTATTATCGGAATGGTACGTAAAGTAAACCATTTGGTAGCTGTAGAAGCTATCTAATAAGCAAAAAATACTATATGGAAAGAATTTAGGTTCTTTCCATTAGTTGTTTATTAATATTATTTGTTAATCGTTGTTTCCTGTATAGTGAAAGCGAAGGGGCAACACAATCTTAGTTTAAAAAATGAACTTAAGTAATTTAAAACCAGCAGCTGGTTCAACAAAAAACAGAAAACGTATTGGTCGTGGTCAAGGTTCTGGTCGTGGTGGTACATCTACACGTGGTCACAAAGGTGCTGGCTCACGTTCAGGTCACTCTACTAAAATCGGTTTCGAAGGTGGTCAAATGCCTTTGCAACGTCGCGTACCTAAATTCGGTTTCAAAAATGCTAACCGCGTAGAATACAATGGTGTGAACTTAGACGTATTAGAAGCTTTAATCGTAAAACATAACTTAACTGTTATTGATTTCGATACATTAAAAGCTCATGGTTTAGCTTCTAAAAATGACCTAGTAAAAGTATTGGGTCGTGGTGAGTTAAAATCTAAAGTTGAAGTTAAAGCGCATGCATTCTCAGCGTCGGCTCAAAAAGCAATCGAAGCTGCAGGTGGTTCTATCGTAAAACTTTAATACATGAAAAAACTAATCACAACCTTAACCAATATATGGAAGATAGAAGATTTACGTAACCGTATTTTGAATACGATACTATTTCTTCTAATTTATCGTATTGGATGTCACGTGGTATTGCCAGGTGTTAATCCAGATGCGTTAGCTAGTGCTGGAGAAAAGGAAGGTCTTTTGGGGATGATCAATATGTTCTCAGGAGGATCTTTTTCACGTTCGGCAATATTTGCTCTTGGTGTAATGCCTTACATCTCGGCTTCTATCGTTGTACAATTATTGGGGATTGCAGTTCCTGCCTTTCAGAAAATGCAAAAGGAAGGTGAGTCTGGTCGTAAAAAAATGACTCAGATAACGCGTTACCTAACAGTAGCGATCACATTGGTGCAAGCTATAGCTTATGTGAAGACTCAAATTGATGCTTCTGCTAAGACTATCGAAGATCCAATGTTCACTATTCTAGCTGCTATTGTATTGTCAGCAGGTACTTTGTTTGTGATGTGGTTGGGTGAGAAAATCACCGATAAAGGTATTGGTAATGGTATCTCATTGATTATCATGGCTGGTATTATCGCACAATTACCAGGAGGCATCGTTGCCGAGTGGGGTTCTCGTATGAGTCCTAGTGGTGGTGGTATTATTCCATTTATCGTTGAGTTTATTGCTTTATTCTTTGTTGTGATCTTTACTATATTGATCGTACAGGGAGTTCGCAAGATACCAGTGCAATATGCGAAGAAAATTGTAGGTAATAAACAAGTAGGTGGTGTGCGTCAGTACATTCCTTTGAAAGTAAACGCAGCGGGTGTAATGCCTATTATCTTTGCGCAAGCGATCATGTTTTTGCCTATGTCATTGGCACAATTTTTCCCAAGTCTTCAATCTGACTTTTTGACTTCATTGACTGATTTTACTTCAATAGCGTATAATGTGACATTCGCAGTGTTAATCATTGCATTTACATTTTTCTATACAGCTATCATGGTGAATCCGCAACAAATGTCAGAAGACATGAAGAAGAACGGTGGATTCGTACCAGGCATCAAACCGGGATACGATACGAATTTATTCATTGATAATGTAATTTCTCGTATCACTTTCCCAGGTGCAATTTTTATAGCTATCATAGCAATATTACCAGCTATCGCAAGTGCTGCAGGAGTAAATAATAACTTCGCACATTTTTATGGTGGTACTTCGCTATTGATTTTGGTAGGTGTTGTTTTAGATACACTTCAACAAATCGAGTCTCATTTATTGATGCGTCATTATGATGGATTGATGAAGACGGGACGCGTTAAAGGCCGTTCGGCTGTTGGAGTAGAGGGGTATGATCAATCAGCTATTTAATTCTTTAGATGTCTAAAGTAATTTATAAAACAGAAGAACAAATCGAGCAAATTCGAGAGTCAGCAAATGTACTCTCGAATTTACTTGCTGAAATCGCTAAGGTAATAAAACCTGGTGTCACGACTATTTCATTAGATAAGTTAGCATATGACTATATCAAAGATCACGGTGGTACACCTGCGTTTTTAAATTATCATGGTTTTCCTTATTCCCTATGTATTTCTGTTAATGATCAAATTGTTCATGGTTTCCCTAGTGACTATGTCATCAAAGATGGTGATTTAGTTTCTGTTGATGGGGGGGTAAATCTTAACGGTTTTATTTCAGATTCAGCGTATACATTTGGTGTAGGTGAAATCTCAGAAGAAGCTCAATTACTATTAGACGTAACGAAAGCTTCTTTGCAAAAAGGAGTCGAACAGGCTGTGGCTGGCAAACGTGTGGGTGATATTTCGTCAGCAATTCAAGAGTATGTACAACCTTACAATTTCGGAATCGTAAAAGAATTAGTAGGTCATGGTGTAGGTGTCAACTTGCACGAAAAACCTGAAGTTCCAAATTACGGTAAAAGAGGTGCAGGTCCAAAATTAGAATCAGGCTTGGTAATTTGTATTGAACCAATGATCAATGCAGGCAAAGCAGGAGTAAAGTTTTGGGACGATGGTTGGACGGTGAGTACAGTGGATGGCAAGTTGTCTGCACATTTTGAGCAGATGGTTGCGATTCGCAAAGGCGCACCAGATGTGCTGTTGAATTTTGATGAGATCGAAAAAGTTTTAAATAAAAAGTAGTTGGTATTCAGTATTTTTTATTTATCTTTGCACTCCTGTTAAGTGCAGGTTGTTACAACGTAAATTAGAATTGATATATGGCTAAACAAGCCTCAATAGAACAAGACGGAGTTATCAGAGAAGCATTATCTAATGCTATGTTTCGTGTGGAGTTAGAAAATGGGCATGAGATCATTGCGCATATTTCGGGTAAAATGCGTATGCACTACATCAAAATCCTTCCAGGAGACAAAGTAAAATTAGAGATGTCACCTTATGATTTAACAAAAGGTAGAATAACATATCGTTATAAATAAGATAGCGCTCTGTAAGGAGCTTTAACAATTTTATTACAATGAAAGTAAGAGCATCAGTAAAAAAACGTAGCGCGGACTGTAAAATCATCCGTCGTAAAGGAAAGATTTTTGTGATCAACAAAAAGAACCCTAAATTCAAACAACGTCAGGGATAATTAATTTAACAAAATCGCTTAAAAAATTATATGGCAAGGATATCAGGTATAGATTTACCTAAAAACAAAAGAGGTGTTATTGGCCTTACCTACATTTTCGGTGTTGGTCGTGCCACTGCTGCTTATATCTTAGAAAAAGCAGGTATCAGTGAAGACGTTAAAGTTTCAGAGTGGAACGATGATCAATTAGCAGCTATTCGTACTATCATCAATGATGAGATTAAAGTAGAAGGTGCTTTGCGTTCAGAGGTTCAATTGAACATCAAACGTTTGATGGATATTGGTTGTTACCGTGGCCTACGTCACCGTAAACATTTACCAGTTCGTGGTCAACGTACTAAAAACAACACACGTACACGTAAAGGTAAACGTAAGACAGTTGCAAACAAGAAAAAAGCTACTAAATAATAAGTAAGAAATGGCTAAAAGTAAAAAAGTTACTAAAAAACGTATCGTTGTTATCGAGCCTGTAGGTCAAGCTCATATCAATGCTACTTTTAACAACATTATTATTACTTTGACAAACAATTCAGGTCAAACTATTTCATGGTCATCAGCTGGTAAAATGGGCTTTAGAGGTTCTAAAAAGAACACTCCATATGCTGCAGGTCAAGCTGCTTCTGACTGTGGTAAAGTTGCACATGACTTAGGATTACGTAAAGTTGAAGTTTTCGTTAAAGGACCAGGTGCAGGTCGTGAATCAGCGATCCGTACATTACAAACTGTAGGTATTGATGTAACTACTATCAAAGATATTACACCACTTCCTCACAACGGTTGTCGTCCTCCAAAACGCAGAAGAGTTTAATAATAGTATTGTTTAAGATAAGATTCGTCAGCTAAAGGCTGATTGATACTTCAAACAGAGAAAGAAATGGCAAGATATACAGGACCTAAGTCCAAAATTGCACGTAAATTCAGAGAGCCTATTTTCGGCCCTGATAAAGCGTTAGAGAAAAAAAATTATCCTCCTGGACAACACGGTCCATCTAAAAGAAGAGGTAAACAATCTGAATATGCTGTTCAGTTGTTAGAAAAACAAAAAGCGAAATACACTTACGGTGTATTAGAGCGTCAATTCGCTAACTTATTCGCTAAAGCATCTGCAAAACAAGGTATCACAGGTGAGATCTTCTTGAAATTATTAGAAGCTCGTTTGGATAATGTTGTTTACCGTTTAGGAATTGCTCCTACACGTTCAGCTGCTCGTCAATTAGTTTCACACAAGCACATTACTGTTAACGGCGAAGTTGTTAACATTCCATCATATAGCATCCGTCCAGGCGATGTTATCGCGGTACGTGAGCGTTCTCAAACTTTAGAAGCTATCACTACTTCAGTAGCTGGTAGAACAATCAACAAATACGGTTGGTTAGAGTGGGATGCAAAAACTCTTACAGGTAAATTCTTAAGCTACCCAGAAAGAGCTGATATCCCTGAGAATATCAAAGAAAACTTAATCGTAGAGTTGTACTCTAAATAATAATTAATAGATATATGCATAATCTGTATAAGATTATGCATATCCTATTAAGATATACATTGTTAAAAAATATTAAAATATTATAAATGGCAATTTTAGCATTTCAAAGACCGGATAAAGTGATCATGCAGAAATCTACGGATTTTGATGGTACTTTCGAATTTCGTCCATTAGAGCCAGGTTTTGGTGTAACAATTGGTAATGCTTTGCGCCGTATTTTATTGTCCTCTTTAGAAGGATATGCAATTACGTCGATTAGATTTTCAGGTGTCTCTCACGAATTCTCTACAATCAAAGGTGTAGCAGAAGACGTAACTGAAATCATCTTGAACTTGAAACAAGTACGTTTCAAAAAATCAGGTGAGCAAGGTGACAACGAGAAGATCTTTGTAGTTATCAATGGTCAAGAACAATTCAAAGCTGGTGATATCACTAAGTTTTCGAACAACTTTACTGTTTTGAACCCTGACTTCGTAATCTGTAACATGGAAAGCTCAGTAACTATTGAGGTTGAATTGTCTGTTGCAAAAGGTCGTGGTTACGTAAATGCGGAAGAGAATAAAGTGACTGATGGTCCTGTAGGTGTAATCGCTATTGATTCTATCTACACTCCGATTAAGAATGTGAAATATACCATTGAAAACTACCGTGTAGAGCAAAAGACTGACTACGAGAAATTGTTGTTAGACATCTCTACAGATGGTTCTATTCACCCAGAAGATGCTTTGAAAGAAGCAGCTCGTATCTTAATTCAACACTTCATGTTGTTCTCTGACGAAAATATGTTGTTAGAGTCTCAAACTAAAGAAGAAACTAAAGTTGTAGACGAGGAAATCTTACACATGCGTAAGATCTTGAAAACAGAATTAGTAGATTTAGATCTTTCTGTTCGTGCATTGAACTGTTTGAAAGCTGCAGATATTCGCAGTCTAGCTGAGTTAGTAACTTACGACGTAGCTGACATGTTGAAATTCCGCAACTTCGGTAAAAAATCATTAAGCGAAATTCAAGAGTTGGTAAAATCGAAAGGTTTATCATTCGGAATGAACTTGTCTAAATTTAAATTAGACGAAGATTAATAATAATTAAATAATTAAGCGACCTGTTGCATAATTCCCCTGAAGGAGAATTTGGAACAAAGATTAAAGAGTAAAGATTTCGTCTTTTATCATTTATCTTTGATCCTTAATCCAAAAAAGGACGGTATGCGCAAAAACAAAAACTAAAATGAGACACGGAAAAAAAGTAAATCACTTAGGCCGCACTGACAGTCACCGTAAGGCGATGTTAGCTAACATGGCGACGTCATTGATCAAACACAAACGTATTACTACTACTTTGGCTAAAGCTAAAGCTTTGCGTAAATATGTTGAGCCATTGATTACTAAATCAAAAACTGACACGACTCACTCTCGTCGTACAGTATTCGCTTACTTAAAAGATAAAGATGCTGTTACTATCTTGTTCCGTGAAGTATCTGAAAAAGTTGCTACACGTCCAGGTGGTTACACTCGTATCATTAAATTAGAAAACCGTTTAGGTGACAACGCTGAGATGGCATTCATCGAGCTTGTAGATTACAACGAAGTTTATGGCAAAACTGCTCAAGCTGAGAAAAAATCTACTCGTCGTCGTGGTTCTTCTAAGAAAAAAGCTACTGAAACTGTTGAAGCTACTGAAGAAGTAAAAGCTGAAGAAACAACTGCTACAGAAGAAGCTCCAGCTACAGAAGAGAAAAAAGACTAATTTATAAGTCTTAATCTTATAAATAAAGCCTATCATCATTGATGATAGGCTTTAATGTTATACAGGAGTTCTATTTTTTGACAAAATCTTTTACCCAAGTTAGCATTTTTGTATGCTGTTCTGGATATGTCCAATGTCCAGTTTCTTGGATTAAATAAAGCTCTTTCGGTGCATTTATTTGGTTGTATGCCGCATAGTAGGAAGTCGGTGGACAAGTTTCATCGTTATATCCCCAAGTGTAAAAACCCGGAACTGTAATCATCTTAGAAAAATTAACAACGTCATAATAAGCTGAAGTTTCAACCTTATGTTTTGTTGGGATTTGTGAAGGATTATTAGCGGTGAACATATGCGGCCAGCCACCAGCTCTATTGTGCATGTAACCCGTCAGATCGCATAACGCTGGATATAGCGACACAAGACCTTTCACTTTTTTGTTTAGTGCGGCAGTTGTTATAGACAAAGCTCCTCCTTGACTACCTCCCCAAAGTACAATATTTGAATTGTCAACTTCGGCTAATGAAGCAAGCACATCTACCGCTCTACTGCAACCTATATATACTCTTTTGTAATAGTAATTGTCTTTATTGTCCAAATTTAGGGTTGGATAGCCTCGAAGTGCCCCTGCTGAAAGATCGTTATATAGGCTTACATCATTCGTAACTGCTATTCCATGGATTCCAACTTGTAAGGTTACAAAGCCTTGTTCTGCTTGATCGATCATGCCATTGTACGGTCTAATTCCAGCACCAGGCACGTGTAAAATGGCAGGATATTTACCTGATTTTTTAGGTGTTGTTAGTATTCCATACATTTGACTGTTGTCAATATTTCTATAGCTAATGTGATAGACGTTTGTATTTGCAGTACATTTCTCAGGTAATAATGTGTATTTCACGTCTAATGGTATTCTATCTGATTTTTCCAATTCGGATTTCCAAAATGCTGAAAAATCGTTCGGTAGTTTTTGTGTGGGTTTGATTTTTTCTGGTGCAACGGCAGCTGTTGCTATTCCTCGGTAATCGATACCGTCTACATTAACTTTTACCTCACAACGAATAAATCCAGGCGTATCAAGAGATAATTGCTTACCGACCGCAACGTTTTCTTTATCAATTTTGATTGTACCTTTTTGATCGGCTGTCATTTTCTCTAGTCCAATCGTGTAACTAGCAGTCACGTTTTTCATTGGCACATGATTCTTAATTATCGTGGTTGTAAATTTGATTTTTTCACCCGGCGCATAGGTCCAATCTGCTTTATTTGGTGTCACAAGCACTTGTATAACTTGATTGTTTCGCGATTGGCTAATTCCCTTAAAATATAGACCACAACAGAATGCAGAAAGTAATAGGTAAGTTAGGATGTTTTTGATTTTCATAGATTTATGATTAATTTAAGTTTGCTTATAAGTAGTGATTTAAATATCAATATTTTATTGTTCCTAAATCTATTGTTTTAATATTATTACATTCTAATCAGGCATGTGATATCAGAATCGAGATCAATCTTATTAATTGTTTTTTAATATAATAATGTAAAAATAGCAGATAAAGTACCCCAATTTCTTCGTACTTGAGTATATTTGCTAGCAATGTTATTTTAATATTGAAATTGCCATAAAAGACATAAAAAATGAATTTATTTAATGTTTACCCGATCAATCCAATAAACATTGTGAAGGCGCAGGGATCAACTGTTTGGGATTCGGAAGGTAATGAATATCTTGACCTATATGGAGGTCACGCTGTTATTTCTATTGGACATACACATCCTCATTATGTGCAGCGTATCACGGAACAATTAAATAATATTGGATTCTATTCAAATTCTATAGAGATTCCTATTCAGCAGCAATTAGCGGCGCGATTAGGCGAGGTATCAGGTAAAGTTGATTACACATTATTCTTATGTAATTCAGGAGCTGAGGCGAATGAAAATGCATTGAAATTGGCTTCTTTTCATACTGGTCGTAAGAAAGTAATCGCTTTTACAAAGGCATTTCACGGACGTACGTCATTAGCTGTAGCGGCTACGGACAATCCAGCAATTGTTGCACCCGTTAATGAAACAGACAATGTCGTATTTCTTCCATTCAACGACGAAGATGCTTTAACAAATGCTTTTGCTGAATTTGGAGATGAAATAGCAGCAGTTATTATTGAAGGTATTCAAGGTGTAGGCGGGATTCGTGAGGCATCGGTTTCATTTTTGAAACTAATTCGTTCCTTGTGTGACCAATACGGATCTGTATATATTGCAGACTCAGTACAGTGTGGTTATGGACGTACGGGTGAATTTTATTCGCACGATTATGCCGGTGTTGAGGCAGATATATATTCGATGGCGAAAGGGATGGGTAATGGTTTCCCAATCGGCGGTATTGCTATTGCTCCAAAATTCAAAGCTTCCTATGGTTTGCTAGGCACTACATTTGGTGGCAATCATTTGGCTTGCGCAGCAGCGGTAGCTGTATTAGATATTATTAAACAAGATAATTTATTAGCAAATGCAGCTTCTGTGGGTTCATATTTGATCCAAGAACTAAAAAAGTTTGATAAGGTAGAAGAGGTGAGAGGTCGTGGCTTGATGATTGGTATTGACTTACCTGTGGAGTTAGCGAATGTGAAGAAAGATTTATTAGTAAAAAATAGAATTTTCACTGGGGAAGCTAAACCCAATGTGATTCGTATTTTACCTGCATTGAATATCACAAAAGAGATTGCAGATCAATTTTTAACAGCTTTGGACGAACGTCTTAAAGCGCAATAATATATATTCATAGATAACGATATCAATGAAAAAATTCTTTTCAGTAGCGGATGTTGATAGTTTAGATGCTATCGTCAAAGAAGCTTTAGAATTAAAAGCAAATCCTAATGCAAATGAGGAATTAGGTAAACATAAAATGTTAGGCTTGGTATTTTTGAACCCAAGTTTACGCACGCGTCTTAGTACTCAAAAGGCAGCTATTAATCTTGGCATGAACGTGATGGTCATGAACATGGACAAAGATGGTTGGGCTTTGGAAACTCAAGATGGTGTGGTGATGAACGGCACCACTGTGGAACACATTCGTGAAGCTGCTGCTGTCATGGGAGAGTACTGCGACATTTTAGGTTTACGTTCGTTTCCTTCCTTGAAAGATAAGGAAGCGGATTATACGGAAGATTTATTCAATAAGTTTATCAAATTCTGTGGTGTACCTGTTGTGTCTTTAGAAAGCGCGACACGTCATCCATTGCAAAGTTTGACGGACTTAATCACAATTACGGAACACAAAAAAGTAGATAAACCAAAAGTTGTATTGGCTTGGGCACCGCATATTAAAGCATTGCCTCAAGCTGTGCCTAATTCATTCGCAGAATGGATGTCGAAAGCACAGGAGCAAGGTTTGGTTGATTTTACGGTGGCGCATCCTGCTGGATATGAGTTGTCAGAAGAATTCACTGCTGGAGCGACTATTACCACTAATTTGGATGAAGCGTTAGCAGGTGCTGATTTTGTATATGTGAAAAACTGGTCTTCTTACAAAGAGTACGGTCAAGTGTATCCAGTGTCTGAAAATTGGATGTTGGATAATCGAAAGTTGAAATTGACGAATGATGCCAAAGTGATGCACTGTCTTCCGGTACGTCGTGATTTAGAATTGTCATCTGAGATATTGGATGGTCCAAATTCATTAGTCATTAAAGAAGCAAGCAACCGTGTTTGGGCGGCACAAGTTGTATTGAAAAGAATATTAGAAAGTCTAAACAAATAAGCAGAAAATATGTCGAATAGTACATTGAATATTATTAAGATCGGTGGAAATGTAATTGATGATGATATTCAATTAGAAACTTTCTTGGAGAAATTCGCTTCCATACCTGGGAAAAAGGTATTGGTGCATGGAGGAGGAAAGATAGCTACGCGTTTGGCGACAAAATTGGGACTCGAGGCAAAGATGGTGGAAGGTCGTCGTATTACGGACAAAGATATGTTGGATGTCGTGACGATGGTGTATGCTGGTCTTACCAACAAGAATATTGTGGCAACGCTACAAAAATATAAATGTGATGCAATTGGATTAAGTGGAGCGGATGGTAATGTCATCAAAGCTGTTAAACGTCCTGTTAAGGAAATTGATTATGGTTTTGCGGGTGATATTTTAGCAGATTCTGTTAATTCATTGGCTATTAAAAAGTTTTTGGATGCTGGATTTACACCAATTTTTTCAGCTATCACACATAATGGATCAGGGCAATTGTTAAATACGAATGCCGATACCATTGCGGCAGCGTTGTCTACAGCCATGTCTGATCATTACGAGACATCCTTGATCTACTGTTTTGAAAAAAATGGTGTTCTATTGGATGTGAACGATGAAAATTCGGTAATTGAAAATATTACAGCGAAAGATTTTACAAAATACAAAGAGCGTGGAATTATCAGTGATGGCATGATTCCAAAGTTACAAAATGCGTTTGATGCAATTAATAAAGGTGTCAAATCCGTTTATATTGGGAATGCTTCAAATTTACATTTGTTCCAACAACAAAAATTCGGAACTTGCCTAATCAACAAGTAATTTAATCAACAGACCTAAATCATGAGTAAGATAACAATAATAGGATCGGGTAATATTGGATTTTCGCTGGCTAAGGGCTTAGTAAAATCTAATATTTACAGGGCGGAAGATATTGTCCTTACGCGAAGAACTTTGGCTTCTTTATCGGAAGAAGAAGCATTGGGATTCGGTGTGAGTGCAGATAATCCAACAGCTATTCAAGGTGCAGAAATCATTGTGTTGGCAGTATTGCCGCAACAGATTAAGAAGGTGATGGAAGATATAGCGCCCACTGTTCAGCCAAATCAAATTATTGTTTCTGTCGCATCAGGCGTTTCGTGTCAAGATGTGAAAGAAATTTTGGGTCAAGATAAAATTGTAGTTCGTGCTATGCCGAATACGGCCATAGCTATTGGACAGTCAATGACTTGTATTGCTACGCAGAATGCAAGTGCAGAAGCCGTTGGAACTGTTGAAAAATTGTTCGAAGCAGTCGGTTCTGTTGTGGTTATTGAAGAGGAATTGATGACGTCAGCAACAGCTCTGTGTGCGTGTGGTATTGCATTTTTTTTGCGTGCTATTCGAGCGGCTTCGCAGGGTGGTGTTGAAATTGGCTTTCATGCACACGATGCACTTAAAATGGCTATTCAAACCGCTAAAGGCGCAGCAGATTTGTTGTTGCAAACACATAATCATCCCGAAAGTGAAATCGACAAGGTTACATCACCTAAAGGATGTACGATAGCGGGACTGAATGAAATGGAACATAATGGTTTAAGTTCAGCGTTTATTAAAGGAATCAAATTGTCAGCTAAAAAGGCTGGCGGACTCTATAATGAATAAGTATATAGATCAACTTATCGAAGATAGTAAATCTCTATTGGCACAGCTGATAGAGATTCCTTCTTTTAGTAGGGAAGAGGAACAGACTGCTGATTGCATCAGTACGTTTCTTATCGAAAGAGGAGTTTCGAATAATCAAGTTGGAAATAATGTGATCGCTTATAATAAGTATTTCGATGAATCAAAACCTACAATTTTATTAAACTCACACCACGATACTGTAAAACCAAATCCTGGATATACCAAAGATCCTTTCAAAGCAATTGTCGAAGACGGGAAACTATATGGCTTGGGATCTAATGATGCAGGCGGATGTTTAGTTTCGTTAATTGCTGCTTTTGTATATTATTATGAAGATAAAAATTTAGCTTACAATTTGTGTTTAATTGCTTCCGCAGAAGAAGAAATATCGGGTAAAAATGGTATTGAAGAAGCTTATAAGCATGGGGTAGATTGCGATTTTGCGATTGTAGGCGAACCAACCTTATTGGATTTGGCTGTAGCGGAGAAAGGTTTAATGGTGTTAGATTGTACGGCTTACGGCGAATCTGGGCATGCTGCACGTGACGAAGGAGTCAACTCGATTTATAACGCTATTGAAGATATTAATTGGTTCAATACCTATAAATTTCCGAAGGAATCAGAATTTTTAGGTCCTGTTAAAATGTCTGTTACGGTTATCAATGCAGGTTCGCAACATAACGTTGTTCCAGCAGAATGTAAGTTTGTGGTGGATGTACGTACGACAGATGTATATTCGAATGTAGAAGTTCTTGAAATCATTCAGTCACATGTCAAATCTGATGTTCAGGCACGTTCTACACGTTTGAATCCTTCTACTATAGCTATTGAGCATCCAATTGTTCAAGCAGGGTTAAGCTTAGGGAAAAAGTTGTATGGAAGTCCTACAATGAGTGATCAAGCTTTATTGCCGATTCTATCAATTAAAGTTGGTCCAGGCGATTCTGCGCGTTCGCACACTGCAGATGAATTTATCTATCTTAAAGAAATCGAAGATGGGATAAAGTTTTATATTGAATTGCTAGGTAAAGTACTATAGAATACAAAAGGAAGTCATCAGACTTCCTTTTGTAATTATCTTAATTTCTTGACATCTCTTTCAGCCTTCTCAAAATCTCGTTCTAATTCCTTTAATTTAATTTGTTGTTTACTGATTTTGATAATTTCTTTTTCTCTATCAATATCGGAAATTCGGTTTCTGCGGATTTTTCTATCAAGTGCATCTTCCATTTTCTCAATTTTAGAAGCCTGCTTTTTGATATTGCTTTCTAACTTGTTAGCTTTTTTTAATGCTTTGTCATATTTTTTAGCCGCTTTCTCACGAGCTTTTTGCTGTTTTTCAAGTTTCTTAGCTTGCTTTTCGACTTGTTTCTGACGTTTTTTTAACTCTTTTTCGGCTTTTAATCTTTCTTTTTCGGCTTTTTGTGCGGCCTTCTCCGCTTCCAAATTTGCTTTCAAAAGAGCTTGTTCTTGTAGACGTTTTTGTTCTTCTGTAAGTAAAGTAGGGGCAATCGTGTCTGGCTTAGTTGATTCGATAGATGTATTTGTGTTGACAGGTTGTTGCGCTTTCGTAATACCTGCAAATGCAACTAATACAGTAAGTGCTATGATTTTTATTGTTTTCATCGTTCTTATATGTATATTTTGACTAATGAAGCAGTCAAAAAGTTTAACACAAAGATAAAAAACAAAAAAAGAGTAGCAAATGCAATTATGCTACTCTTTCAATTTTATTGTAGAGGAATCGCTATTATGCTAGTTGTTCTAACAAACCTGTTAAACTAACGCGCTCACCTATAATGCGGCTTAACTCAGCGATTGCAACGCGTTCTTGCTCCATCGAATCACGGTGACGAATAGTTACCATATTGTCTTCTAGAGATTGGTGATCTACTGTGATACAGTATGGCGTTCCGATAGCATCTTGACGACGGTAACGCTTACCAATCGCATCCTTCTCATCGTATTGAATATTGTAATCCAATTTCAATTTAGCCATGATTTCACGCGCTTTCTCTGGAAGACCATCTTTCTTAGTCAATGGCAATACCGCAGCTTTCACAGGTGCAATAGCTGGATGGAATTTCAATACGACACGTGAATCTTGTTTTTCTTCTGTCGAAAGATCTTCGTGAACCAAAGAATTGGCTAATACTGTCAAGAATAGACGATCCAAACCAATTGACGTCTCAACTACATAAGGAATATAGTTTTGATTGATCTCTGGATCGAAATATTGCATTTTCTTTTTCGAAAATTCTTGATGTTGTTTTAAGTCGAAATCTGTGCGGGAGTGAATACCTTCAACTTCTTTGAAACCAAATGGGAATTCGTATTCGATATCTACAGCGGCATTCGCGTAATGCGCTAACTTAGCGTGATCGTGGTAACGGTATTTTGCTGGATCTGCTCCTAAAGCTAAATGCCATTTCAATCGTGTTTCTTTCCATTTTGCGTACCATTCCATTTCAGTACCTGGACGTACAAAGAATTGCAACTCCATTTGTTCGAACTCGCGCATACGCATGATAAACTGACGCGCAATGACTTCATTACGGAAAGCTTTACCAATCTGAGCAATACCAAAAGGAATTTTCATTCTTCCTGTTTTCTGAACGTTCAAGAAGTTTACAAAGATACCTTGCGCTGTCTCTGGGCGTAAATATACTTTCTCCGCTCCATCTGCCATCGCGCCCATTTGGGTATCAAACATCAAATTAAACTGACGAACTTCAGTCCAATTTTTAGTGCCTGAGATTGGACAAACAATATTATGATCTTCAATGATTGTTTTCAAACGCGCTAAATCGTCTGCATTCAATGCATCGTCTAAGTCTTGTTGTAATTGAGCTGCTTTATCTGTTTTACCGTCTTTTTCATAACGATCGATTTTATCTTCGATCAATTGGTCTGCACGGTAACGTTTTTTTGAATCTTTATTATCGATCATTGGATCGTTGAATCCATCTACGTGCCCAGAAGCTTTCCAAGTCGTGGGGTGCATGAAAATTGCGGCATCAATACCTACAATGTTTTCGTTCAATTGCACCATGGATTTCCACCAATATGTCTTCAGGTTATTTTTTAGTTCTGAACCTAATTGTCCGTAATCATATACGGCACTCAAACCGTCATAAATCTCACTTGAAGGGAATACAAACCCGTATTCTTTAGCGTGTGATATAATGTTTTTGAAAAAGTCGTCTGTTTGTTTGCTCATAAGAAGCAAATATATAGAAAGGTTATCAAAGTGGCAAAAGTAAAGATTTATTGGTAATTAGAATTAATCAGTGCTATGAATTTCTCAGCCACCAAAGGCGTATCTTCTGTTATATCAATAAAATAGGGAACTTGCCATATTTGTGTTTTGATAGCTTGTTTGCTTACAGGTTTATCCCATGATGGATAAATTCTGAAACCTCGTTTGCCATCATGAATATCCTTCAAAATTTTATTTTCGCGAAGGGCTTGTTTGGAGAAGATAAAGATTCCTTTTTTAGCGTCATCATTCGTCGCTATAATATAAAAGTCGAACGGATCTGAATAATGAAAAGGTTCTGTAGTGCCACTTGTATTTCTCTTCCATAAAGTTACAAACTGACCAATTTTTTTTGGTGTTATTTTGGCTTTTCTGAACTTATAGTTTTGGGTTCCAATGGTAAAATTGAAACCCAAATATTCTACACACTCATCTTCTCTATGGAGATTGCAAATTTGTAAATCGAGATTTTTTAAAATCTTAACATCTAGAAATAGTAATTCTTCAATCATCTGATTTACTATGATCCAGAGTATAAATCCAAAATCTGCTGAGAAGCGTTTTTATTGTCTACTTTTTTAATGATGTGTTCGATAATTCCTTCTTCGTTAATGACAAATGTCGTACGCGCAGTTCCCATATATTTCTTGCCATACATGTTTTTCTCCACCCATACGCCGTAATCATTTACGATTTTTTGGTCTTCGTCCGCTAATAGGTTGAAAGGCAATTCAAATTTTGCGATGAATTTTTGATGAGACTGTTCGCTGTCGATGCTTACACCCAACACTTCAAATCCTTTGCCTAATAAGAATTGGTAATTATCTCTGAAGTTACATGCTTCAGTAGTACATCCCGGTGTATTGTCTTTTGGGTAGAAATACAATATTACTTTCTTGCCCAAAAAATCTGAAAGTTTTATGGTTTCGCCTGCTTGATTTTTAGCGATTATATCTGGTGCTTTTGTTCCTATTTCTAAATTTGCCATGTTTTTATAGTTTTATAGTGAACTTGTTATCTAGTTAACTTGAAATAGTGTGACCTTGATAACATCATCACTTCATTACCCGTTAACTAGTAATAAAAGTGACTTAGTCCTTAATCTTTGCTCTTTAAGTCTTTATTCTTTGCTCTATCTAATAAACTTTGCTTCGTAAATTCGTTCGTTATCTTTCCAATCTTTAACAACCAATTTGAAAGTATGTTCGCCTTTGGCTAATGAGGACTCAAAACGATGCCATACATGTCTGTTTTTTGAATCATATTCCATCAACACCCATTTGCCATCGATGTAACCATTAAAGGATTGTATACCTGAAAAATTATCTGCAATCGTAAAATCAATTTTTCTTTGTGTAGAAATATTTTTCCCATTTACCAAATTTCGAGCAGTAATCGTAGGTGCGATAGTGTCAACAGCGACATAAAAATCACCAAAATTTCTCGTATTTACCGTTACCCAGCCGTTTTCAAATTTTCCACCTTCCGAACCACCATCTACCGAAGCGATAAGGGTTTTGCTTTCCAAATGTGTCGGAAGATTGGTAGGCTTGATTGACAACGAATACGCAGAAAATAAAGGTGTCAACGTATTGTGGACTTTATGCAAAGCAGAATAACTGTTTGGTAATTGTGGTGATTCTGTGTAGATAAAATCCAAGTTGCTGTATAGTACACCTTCAGGAATTTCAACTTTTATATTTTCAGTTGTAATTGTGTGTTTTGAATTGTATTCTAAAAGTTTTCCTTTCAAAGGTGTTGGAGTAGCATTCTCCATAACTTTATTGTCGATTTTAAAATTCAATTCACTGCAATTTCCAGCCACATCTTTTACCACATATTTGACATCGTATATTTTAGTTTGATCCAACTCAATAATGCCGTCATTATTCAAGGTTTTGAATATTTCTATTCGATTTCCAGGATCTTTAAAAGATTTTTGAATTTTTGCTTTTGTTTTTTTCCAGTGTGGATAATCGATATAGGAATGAATTCCTCTAGAAGTATTGAAATCTAATTCTTCAAACACAGCAGCTGAAATAAGTTTTCCGTCCACAAAAAGTTCAATGGAATATACGCCGTTTTGAAAACCACCAGCACGGTGTCTATCCACAGAATTGATACCTAACCCAAATTTTCCAGAAGTTGGAACAAGAGAGGTTTGCGCTAAGTTGTAACGTCCAGAACCAATACTTTTGACAGCATAATATTTGCGAGGTGTAAACTCATTGAATAAGTCGTCATTTAGATTGTATAGCATGATTCCGTTAATCGTCGGATTGAACTTATCCGCAAATCGTAAACCGAATAATTGTGGATTCAAGGGACGTTTTGTTTTTGTGTCGCGAATTTCAAAATGCAGATGTGGTCCTCCAGAACCACCAGTATTCCCAGCATTTCCGATAAATTGACCTTTGGTAAGTTTGACTTGATCCGCGGTCAACGTAATATCCACATCAAAACGCTGTTGCTTATATTGTTCCGCTCGAACAATCTTAGTTAGCGCTTCATTGAATGTATCCATATGCAGATATACCGAAGAGAAGCCATTTGGATGATCGATATAAACCGAATTACCGCCACCACCAATCTGCACACGCACACGCGAAACGAAACCTTCGGCTGCTGCATGTAATGGAAGTCCTATTTTTTGCTGTGTGCGGTAATCATCGCCCGCATGAAAATGTGTGCTTCTTAACTCTCCAAAAGTCCCTGAGGCATCCATAGCAATATTCAGTGGATTGCGAAAATAGCCTTGTGGATAAGTTCTAGAAGTTATTATGTCTTTGTTTTGTGCATGAAGTGCTAAGCATGAACTTAGTATTCCAAACAGCAAACCTAATTTTTTCATGTTATTTAATTTGTGTTGTGAACATCAGTTTTTCACCGATGTATCCTTCAAATTTGTCGCCAATTTTGATTGAACCCACACCAACAGGAGTTCCGGTGTAGATCAAATCACCTTTGCGAAGGGTAATAAATTTGGATATATACACGATTAATGAATCAATATCAAAGATCATGTCTCCTGTATTGCCGGATTGTACGATTTCTTCATTTTTTTTCAAGGAGAAATTAATATTTGAAAGATTTTCAAATTCTTCCTTGGGAATTAGATGACTCATTACCGCAGAATGATCGAAAGCTTTCGCCAGTTCCCAAGGCAATCCTTTTTCTTTATGTTTTGCTTGAATATCTCGCGCGGTGAAATCAATGCCCAAGCCAATAGCATCGTAGTATTTATGGGCAAATTTCTTCGACACATGTTTTCCCTCATTGCAAATACGAAATACAACTTCACATTCATAATGTACATCCGAAGAAAATTCAGGGTAATAAAAATCTTTGTTGTCTTTTAGCACCGCTGTATCAGGTTTCATAAAGATAACAGGGGTTTCCGGAACTGGATTATTTAATTCTTTAGCGTGATCTATGTAGTTTCTACCAATGGCAATTATTTTCATGGAATATTATGTTTTAATACAAATGTACGGAAAATGAACCATGTGGTCTTGTGGAGTACGTAGTTGATTTTTTTATCTATATTGAGCATCAATAAATAATTTGTTTTTTCAAATTAAACTTTTTCATTTATTGTGAATCATACAAATGTATCAAGTAACCAATAACTTAAATATCCTTACGAATGCGAGCTTATTCCCTCTTAATAACCTTATTTCTCATAATTAATTTATGTCAAGCACAACGGCTTATCTATGATGATAAAATACCTGTTGAAAAACTTCGTGTTGTCCTCGAACAAACTCAGGGCGGTAAAGTATCTGAGATGTTGACGGATTTGGAGTATATACCTTTGCAAGGTGGAAAAAATGACCTAATAAATTATATTTCAGATGTTGTTATTCATGAAGGTAGAATAGGCATTGTTACATCCAATGAAGGATACTTCTTTTTATATAATGCTGATGGTTCATTCATAAAAAAGATTACAAAGATTGACGGTTTCAAATCTCCTTATGATGGTGCAAAACAGGCATTTTTTAGTATCCAAAAAGGAGAGGGACATTTTATTCTTGAGCACGGAGAATTTAAAGCACGTGTAGACCTTATGGGTAATCTAATAGATACAATGTCAAGATCAAATCAAAATGTAAAAGATGATGGATTCGGCCAATATGTGCAAGGTCAAATCAATATTGGTGATGCGGATTATAAGTTTTATGGTGTATATCAATCAGAAAAGCGAAAGAAGCAAGATATCCTTCTGTATAATGACTCTGTAATTTTAAAATACAATGTTTCGGATTCCATTCGACAATTTATGGCATCTAGTGATTTGTCGAAAGTGTATAAAGGTAAAGCCTATTTAACGGCAGGCTACAATACCAAAGTTTTTGAGTTAGATTCCTTCGGTATAAATAAAATATATGAGTTAGTGTTACCACTCCGAAACACCTTTGATCTCAATAAAGCAAAATCTGCTGGTTTGGATTCAGAAGATTTTATGAAAAGTTATAACTATTTTAACCAGAATAACATGGTTGTGTATGCTTTAAATCAAGTATTTCCATATAAAGATTATCTCATATTTAAAGCACAGCGATTTCATAATCCGATGTGGCTTGCTTATAATTTGAAAACGAAGCAAACGTATGGATTGGATAATATTCTTCCTGATGCATCCAATGATTACCTTAATTTTTTGGATGTAAATGAATTATTTGCAGATGGAGATTATCTGTATTCATTTATCTTTCCACATCATGTCCTTTCTGCTAAGGAAAAGTCTAAATTGGAAGGGCATACGATGCGCAAGGAGTACGCCAATCTTGGAAAATACAATAATCCTATTATTGTTCGTTTCAAATTAAAATAGCCATCCATGAACCTACGCTTTTTACTTCTTGTAGTAGTCAGTCTTTTTTTTACACTTCAATCTTTTGGTCAAGCTAAAATCAAAGGATTTGTAATTGATTCCACACATAATAATATACTTCGTGCAGTCTCTGTGTCTATATTTGAAAAGGGGAAGGAAACAGTAGATAAAGTCGGTTTAACAGATCGATTTGGGAAATTTGAAATTACAGATTTAGCAATGAATAAACCATATATTGCTGAGTTTACTTTTTTAGGTTATCAGAAAGCTATTCGAGAGTTTGTCTTAAAGCAAAATCAGGAGTTGGATCTAGGACATATTAATATGCCTTTTCTCGAAAATGAAATTGAAGCCGTAGATGTTATTCCTCCAGTTCGGATGAATGGCGATACGTTGGAATTTAATGCAGATGCTTTTCAATTGGATTCTAATGCGGTGGTAGAAGATTTATTACGTCGACTTCCTGGTTTGGTGGTGTGGGGTGATGGAGCTATTACGTATAATGGTCGCGAAATACCTTCTGTTTTAGTCAATGGTAAACCATTTTTTGGAGGCGATATGGCTACCGCAATTCAAAATATAGATAAAAAAGCGGTAAAAACAGTCCAAGTATATGATAGTCGTGACAAGGAAAAGCAGATTGAAGATCCTGAAGATAAAAAATATCAAATGAATTTGATATTGAAAGAAGGCAAGGATAATATACTGATGGGAAGTATAGGGGCTGGTGGTGGAACTGATAGAAGATATGATGGACATCTCAACCTCAATCGATCAACCAAAAGGACACAAACTACTGTTGCTTATTCCATTAATAATGTCAATAAAAATCTCAATAATATTGATCAACTGCTTAAGAATACGACGTTTAAGGGGATAGGTATTAATGCAGACTTTGACTCAGATTTTTTGAGAACAGGAATCTTGCAACAGAATGTTTTAGGCGGACGGTATCAGTATGATTTTTTGGGGACTAATGAAGTAGGAAAAGAAAACCTATTCAAAGCGAGTGTTCTAAACAGATGGGATAACAGTATACATACGAATGAATCTACTTCACAATTACTCGATGCGATACAGAATCAAGAAAATTTCCGAACAAACAGATCTCGCAATGATAATACTGCACGCCGACACGAGGCTAACATCAGTTATAATAATTCTGTAAGTAATTTGGGAAAAAGAGCGATTACAGTTCGAAGTAATATGGATTTTAGCCAAAATAATAATGAGAGTCTTTCCACAACATTTAATGAATATGAGCTAGTAAATAATAAATCATTAAATGAAGCAGAAAATTCTTCGCGTAATGTAGGTAATAGTGCTTCATTTAATACCACAATAGAGCTTCACGGTAAAGCTGGACGAAACACCTCAGTTCGCGGATCGGGTAATCAATACTCATTTATTGATCAGATTACAACTACACTCAATGTTCGTGCTGGAATTTCGGATAATAACAATGGGAGATATACCTTTAGTGATTATAAAAATTATTTGAATGAGGATCTTAATCGGATATATCATCGTGATTATAATGAAGATTTGGATTCACGAAACTTACACCTAGACTTGAAGTTAAGGGATCCAATCACTGGTCTCGTATTAGGATCCAGGGCAAGATGGTATGCTTCAGATATGATAAACATAGTAACAGACTTTAATAATTCATTAGCTGCAAAAAATCAAGAACTATCTCATGTATCTAATTATAACAATGCTGAATATGAACCATATGTTGAATTCGGTAAAACTCTTAAGACAAAGAATCTATATGGTCGGATGTACTCAAGCTTGTATTTTTCAAGTACGATAGCAGGACGTTTTTATAAGGATAAGAATAAGTCAACATTAGATTATAGAAACTTGAGGTTAAGGTATCAAAGCTTTTTGCCTTCATTAAGATTTAACTATAATTATTCGCGTCAAAATTCTTTTTATTCCTATTTGTCTTTGAATTATAATTACGACGAAGAATATCCTTTATTGGATCGAATGAAGCCAATTTATGATGACATTAATCCAGCCTATCGCTATTATGGCACAGATAAACTTTTGGAGAAAACAGGTGTACATCAACTCGCATTAAATGGTTCCTATACTCAACAACGGCAATATGGTTTTTCTATTAATTTGAACTCATCAATACGTAGATACACCAATGGGTTGACCGATAGTATTGTATACGCAGCTAATCAGCAAGAAGCCTATGTTGCTCAAATTGCTAAGCCGATGGATGTCTATTCTATTAGTTTTTACGGAAAAAAGCCTTTTATGATCTCCAAGACACAAACTTTCTCATTGCAATTTAATAGTGGAACAAATTGGGGAAACAAGTTTCAATATGTAGGGGCTATAATGCAAGAGATGCTAAACAATAGTCAAAATGTCGGGTTGGAATTTTATTATACGGTATTGGATAAATATCAAATTGGCTGGAAGAACAATCTAAATCGCTATGAACGTTATGACAAATTAAACGAAGAGACTTCCAATAATTATACTTCATATGCATGGAACTCTGGAATTACTATGTCTTATGCATTGACCAAACGTTGGTCACTAAATACTAATGGTACATTACGTTATAATGTGTCAGGAGATTTCAAGGATGAAGTTTTCATCTGGAATGTGAATACCACCTATCGAATGTTAAAGGGTAATAATTTAGAATTCAAATTTGCAGCATACGATCTTCTGAGACAAAATAAGGGTATTTATTTTAGTAATGGCGTAACAGAATTTACCACAGGATATAGCAATATATTGACGCAGTATTACATGTTATCACTTTCGTATTTTCCAAGAAAATTTGGATTTAAATAGTTGGTTTAAAGAAATGTGTCTTTTTCTTAGTGTCAAATCAGTAGATTTATGAAAAAACATTCTTCCTATGAAATCTATTCTTACTAATCTGGTCATTTTTATTGTTTTTACTAATTGTGTGTATGCACAGACAAACAAAAATATTAGACGTGCGCAGGAAACATTAGATTCTATTTATAAATATTATAGCATCCACGATAGTCAATTGTTACGCGAGCATTATCCTTATAAGGATGATTACAAAGCAGATTATTTGGGGGGTGGCGAAAATTCTAATAAAGTAAATCCGTATGCTTACTTGTGGCCTTACTCTGGATCCTTGTCTGCAACAGTTGCTTTGTATGAAAACACCAAAAGCAAACAAGTTTTAAAAAATATCGATACAAAAGTGTTAATCGGTCTTGCTGAATATTTCGATACACGAAAGCCTGTTGGTTATGCGTCCTATGTCAACTCTGCACCCCAATCCGACCGATTTTATGATGACAATGTGTGGTTAGGTATCGACTTTACAGACCTTTATCTCCTTACTAAAGAAAAGAAATACCTGGACAAAGCACTAGAAATTTGGGCTTTTGTAGAAAGTGGTATGGATGAAAAGCTAGGAGGTGGTATATATTGGTGTGAGCAACGTAAGGAATCGAAAAATACGTGTTCAAATGCACCGAGTGTTGTATATCTTGCTAAATTGTATGAGGCGACGAAGGAAAATAAATATTTGTCACAAGCAGAAGACTTGTATAAATGGACACAACAAAACCTGATTGATTGGACAGATCATGTGTATTTCGACAATATTAATTTGAAAGGCGAAGTCGATAAGAGAAAATATGCTTATAACACTGGACAAATGATTCAAGCAGGTGCATTATTATATAAATTAACAAAAAATAAACAATATCTCACCGATGCACAAAATGCGGCTAATGGCGGATTTAATCATTTCTTTTATGAGGAAAAGGATAAAGATTCAGGAAAATCCTTAAAAATCCTTCAAACAAGTAATAATTGGTTTATTGCTGTGATGATGCGAGGATACGTAGAATTGTATCACGTCGATAAAAATAAATTGTATTTAGATGCTTTTCAAAAGAATTTAGACCATGCGTGGAAGCATATGCGCGAAAGTAATGGCTTATTCAATAAAGATTGGTCAGGTACAAAACAAGAAAAATCAAAATGGGTATTAGATCAATTTGCTATTGTAGAAATGTATAGTAAGATGGCCCAAGTAAAATAATATTATACTATTACGTTTATATTTAAACGCAATGCTCAGATAATCAGCTAGGCATTTTTTGTTGTTTAATCGAGAAATAAATAATATGTATAATGATTATTAAATATTGCAATATGTAAATAAATCTTTAGTTACAAACCAATTCTTTTTTGTTGCCGTTGTTACAATTTTTGATCCTTTTATATTCTTTCAATTGTGTTTCTGAAACTATTATCGCTATACGCAAAACTATTGCTAAAGAATGGTTTAAACCATTTAATGATAAAAATACCTGTATAAACTGTTGCCTTCATTATTTGGTATGCCTCCTAAATTTTGTAGAAATAATCAAAATAGCTTTGCTAAATCGATTAAAATGATTTAATTAGTGTCAATTATAAACACATTAATCTGCAATATTCATAAACACTTATTACATGCTTTGCGGCTTGTATTAGGAAAATCAATTGACTAATTAAATTATATTATGTGGAATTTAGACAAACTTAAACTTGGTAAAGGTAGGTTGTGGGTTTTCACCTTCTCCTTACTCGCCATCGGTACAAACTCAGTGTATGGAAATAGACTTTCGCTCGAAGAAGCTTATCATGAAGCTTTAAAACAGCAGACCGTACAAGGTACGGTTGTAGATGCTTCAACAGGACAAGGTATTTCGGGTGTGACTATTACACTAAAAGGTTCGACTTTTTCTACCCAGACTGATAGTCAAGGGAAATTTTCCTTGCAGGCTCGCAATGGGGATATTTTGGTAACAAACATTTTGGGATTTCAATCTGAGGAGCGAACTGTTACTGGCACAACAATTACCTTCCGTTTGATACCTGAGCAAGCAGATATTGAGGAAGTAGTTGTCGTAGGATATGGTACTATGCGGAAGTCAGATGTTACTGGGTCTATTTCAGTGGTAAAAGGAGAAGAAATGACCAAAGCCCAAAATTTTGGGGCATTAGATAACCTTAGAGGTAAGGCCGCAGGTGTTAATATTTTCTCCAATTCGGGACAACCCGGAGCGTATGGTGCCAAAGTATTAATTCGTGGTAATGCTACGATTAATGCCTCATCGAGTCCATTATATGTTGTGGATGGTGTAGTAATGGAAAACTTTCATCTCATGAATCCCAATGATATTGAGCGTATAGAAGTCTTGAAAGATGCTTCCTCCGCAGCAATATATGGTGCCAGAGGTGCGAATGGGGTTATACTTGTGACCACAAAACGAGGAGCATCAGGTGGAGGTAAATCTATCAGCTATCAAGGTTCAGTAGGAGTAAGTTCTGTACAGCGATATATGAATGTTTTGAATAGTCAGCAATGGGTCGATGCATTTATGATTGGATTAGCCAATGAAAATAAATACCAAGCTGATTTTCTAAAAAATAGAGATCCGAATTGGACACCATGGTCTTTAGACAAGAAGGATTGGTTTAATGATCCTAACTATTTTGACTCTAATGGAAATCCTTTGTATGATACAAATTGGCAAAAAGAATCGAGTCGTAATGGATTATCGCACAATCATCAGATAAATATTCAACAAGGGGATGAAAAATCATCAGTTGGGGCATTTTTAAATTATACCGATCAGCAAGGTGTAATCAAAAATATGTTTAGTAAACGCGTCAGCGGTAAGCTAGCATATGACACAAAAGCTGTGGATTGGTTGTCGTCAAATGTTAACTTGATGGTTAACCATAGTTTAGCAAATTTTACTCCTGAAGACGGTGGAGGGCAAGATGCTAGACGTACTATGATTGAGATGCTTCCTTGGTTACCTATTTATGAGCCATCTGGTCAATATACAAGTTCGACAAGTTCAACAATAAATAATGTTTTGGGGTTTGAGGGAATGGCAAATCCTGTTTCAATCTTAGAATTACAAAAAAGAAATCGTTACAATACTCAGATTTTTGGTAATGCAGCTTTGACATTTCACTTAGCCGAAGGATTAGACTTAAGAACGCAGTTTGGTGTTGATAACCAACGCAGAGATTATAAAGGTTACTCATCGGTGTTGTTAAACAATATATCAAAGCCTAATGGATGGGCGGAAATGCAATACGAAAATGTTTTCTATTGGCAACAAGAGAATTACCTAACTTATCAAAAAACAATTGACAAGCACAGAGTTAATTTGATGGGGGGATTGTCTTGGCAAGCTAGAACATCACAGTATTCGCAATCACGAACCGAAGGTTTTGATGATGACTTCTATGAATGGAATAATATGGGAGTTGGTAGAACCCCATCTTCTCCTAATTCCAATACAGACAAGTGGGCTATGAATTCCTATTTTGTAAGGGGAGCTTATACCTACAATGACAAATATTCTGCAACTGTAACTGGACGCTACGATGGATCCTCAAAATTTGGTAAAAATAATAAATATGCATTTTTCCCTTCTGCAGGTCTAGCGTGGAATGTCTCTAATGAGGACTTCATGGCTGACAACATTACAGTTAGTAATTTCAAAGTCCACACAAGCTATGGTCGTACGGGTAATTCTGAAATCGGTTCTTATAGCTCCACTGCTAATGTTTCTGCAGGTACAACATTATTGGACGGCGGAAGACAGCCTTTCTCATGGGTTTCATCTTTAGCTAATCCGGATTTGAGATGGGAGACCTCCGATCAATTTGATTTTGGTGTAGAGATTGGATTATTTTCTAACCGATTAAATTTTGATGTGTCGGTATACAACAAAAAAACAAAGGATTTATTGTTGCAAACTCCTATTCCAAGAAGTACTGGTTATTCAAGTGTAATGAAGAATATAGGTTCGGTGCAGAATAGAGGTGTTGAGTTATTAATCAATGCTTATCCTGTTAAAAATGAAAATTTAAGCTGGAATACCATGTTGAATATGAGTTATAACCAGAATAAAGTATTGAAACTAGGAGATAAGGATGAGGATATCCAAAGATTGTGGTGGGTTGGTGGAGCGAACCAAATCATTCGTGTTGGAGAGAATCTAAACAGTTTCTATGGCTATAAGCGTGAAGGAATTTACACACAAGCTGATGTCGATGCAGGTCAAGCGACGCTAAGTCAAGTTGGAAGACCGAAACGTTCGGCAGATAAATATATCATTGGTAAAGGTACACCAGATTGGGCGGGTAGTTTTATAAATACACTTAACTACAAAGATTTCGACCTGACAGTGGATCTTCAATTTGTATATGGTGTCGAAACGATGCAACAATTCTATCACTCTACATACGATAGATTTGGAATAACCAATGGTCTTGTGGAGATTCTTACCGATGCATACAGTGAATCAAATCCTAACACGAGACAGCAGGCTATTTATTTGACTAATAGTGGTCATGCAGGACAAGATACAAATGTTGATGATGCATGGGTTGTTAATGGTTCTTATCTAAGATTCAACTTGATACAATTAGGTTATACTTTCAATTCAGAAATGTTGAATAAACTAAGGTTAGGTGGTGTCAGAATATTTGCCTCTGCTAATAACCCATGGCTTATTACGTCCAAAGACTTTAAGGGTTACGATCCGGAAAGTACATCTCAAGTAGGTGACAACTTTGGACAGAATATTACGTTTTTCTCTTATCCTAGAGCTAAGACCTTCACATTAGGAGTAAATGTTAAATTTTAGAATACTATCATGAAAAGAAATAAATTAATAATCGCGTTGGGATTAGGATTGATTATAAGTACCTCATCATGTACAAAATTTCTTGATGAAGCTCCCTTATCCTCAATAATTAAAGAAACATATTATAAAACAGAGTTACAGGCTGTAGGTAATTTCAATTCTCTTTACAGAAGAGGCGCACCTACACGCTATTCTTCTGCTGGAAGTGCATATTTAGGTCCTCAAGCATCTATAAATAGCATGCTGACAGGTTATTTTACGAATAGTTACGAAGGACAAGAGTTAGTCTGCAAATATGCTCGTGAATTAACAAGACAAGGCAACGTCAGTATGATTTCAGGGACAATGGATGGTGTTTGGAATTCTGCATATGAAGTTATAAATACAGCAAATGGTGCAATTAAGTATATACCAGAAATTGCTTTTGAAGACCTCAATAAGCAAAAGCAATTAATAGCTGAAGCCAAATTTTTTAGAGCATACAACTATTTTTATTTGGTGAAAACTTTTGGAGATGTTCCATTAGTAACTGAACCCACCGAAAATTTGGAAAATCTGGATGCATCGCGTACAGAAATTGCGAAGGTATATGAACTAATAGAGAGCGATTTGAATGAAGCTTTCACAGTTTTGCCAGCTAAAACATTTGCTAATAACAACCATCGCATTTCTAAATACGTAGCGGCTATGACTTTAGCAAATGTGTATTTACAACAAGGTAAAAATTCGCAAGCTGCAGAAATGGCTAAAGTTGTGATTAATTCACCTCATGGAATGATCCCAAATGCTGATTTGGAATCAAATAGTGCTTATAATCAACTTCGCAAAACGGATAATTTGAATGAAGTGATATATGCTATGGAATTTGATGGGGCTATTTCGACAAGTTCATGGTGGCCAACTTATGCATTTAGTTCATCAGCAGTATCCGTATTTTCTACTTATTCTATTTTCGAACGTGTGTATGGTCCTACGAGTAGGTTCTTAAATGTTTATGCTGCAGATGATTTGCGTATAAAGCCTAATCAGTTCTTCCATTGGAGTTATACAAGACCAGACGACCCTACAAAAAAATGGACTTCCACAGAAGCGGGCGTATGGTATTATTACGATGAAGATGCATTGTTGAACTCTGGTAGAGGAACTAAAGATTGGAATTTTTACAGGTATCCAGAAGCATTATTAATAGCCGCTGAAGCAATAGTAGCTGCTGGATCTGTCAATGCAGAAGCTGCGGGCTACTTGGCGAATGTGAAAGCGCGTGCAAATACGACAGGTAAAACTGTTGCTACTTTCACTTCTGAGTTATTAGCTCTTTCGAAGGAAAAGTTTATAGAAGAATGTTGGAATGAGCGTTTGAGAGAATTTCCATTGGAATTTAAAATGTGGGATGATATCGTTAGAACTAAGAAGTTCCCTGTAATCTCGCCAACCGTTAAAGGAGAAATAACTTGGGTCAATCTTATTGGCGCACAGAATGGTTCGGGAGCGACTTTCAAAGAATCAGATTTATTGTGGCCAATATCTAATGATGAGTTGCAAAGAAATCCTAACTTAACACAAAATCCAGGTTATAATTAAGCAATCAATTCATTAGAATTCGATATACCCCCAAAATTGTTAATTACTTTGTGGGGGTATTTTTATGCAATATTTGCAGCTTTACTCATTTCTGTTGAAATGAGTTTTTTCGGTTTAAGCTAAAACGTTTTCCTGAAATAATTCATATATTGGGGAGACCAATTGGAAAACTGATGAAAAGAAGAACCGCCATAAAGCAACTTTTTATTCTTGCAGGAGGCATTGCTATCGCGACTTCATGTACTGGAGATCGAAATAAAGCATCTATTGCCCTATCTAATGTTGACTTCTCAAAAGATGAAGAATATTTAATAGGCGAACTTGTCGAATCCATTATTCCTGAAACAGATTCTCCCGGAGCAAAGACATTGAATCTGCATTTATTTGTCATGAAAATGGTAGATGATTGTCATTCTCCCGAAGACCAAACTGCTTTTGTAGATGGATTGAAAAAGTCAAAGATTTTAAAAGGCAAGTCGCAGCAAGAAATTCAACACTATTTATCTGCTTTGGATAAAGAAGATAAGTTTCTCTCAATTTTGAAAAGACGAACCATTATGGGCTACCAGAATTCAGAATATGTAATGAAAAACAAGATAATTTATGAATTAGTGCCAGGAAGATACGATGGCGCAGTAAAAGTTGGTAGTTAATATGGCATTCCTAAATATAGATTCGCAAAAAGATAGAACTTACGATGCAATAGTGATTGGGTCGGGAATAAGTGGTGGCTGGTCTGCCAAAGAATTGTGCGAACGCGGACTTAAAACGCTTGTTCTCGAGCGTGGACGTGATGTGCAGCACATCAAAGATTATCCGACGACCAATATGTATCCTTGGGAGTTTGAACATCGCAATGAATTACCTTATCAAGTAAAGCAAGACAATCCAATTGTGAGCAAATGTTACGCTTTTCACGAAGATGCAGCACATTTTTTTGTCAAGGATGCCGAGCATCCGTACATCCAAGAAAAACCATTTGATTGGATTCGAGGCTATCAAGTTGGGGGAAAGTCATTGCTTTGGGCGCGACAAACTCAACGTTGGTCGGATTTCGATTTTGAAGGACCGTTGCGTGATGGATTTGCTGTGGACTGGCCGATTCGGTATGCAGATTTGAAACCATGGTACGATCATGTCGAACGATTTGCAGGCATCGCTGGAGATAAAGACGGTTTGCCCGAATTACCAGATGGCGAGTTTTTGCCAGGCTATCCATTAAATATTGTAGAAAAATATTTCAAACAAGCTGTAGAAAAGAAATACAAAAGTCGCAAAGTCATTTCAGCTAGATGTGCACATATTTCTAAACCCGAACCAATACATATTCAACAAGGCCGTACGCAATGCCAAAATAGAACATTGTGTCAACGTGGCTGTCCATTTGGTGGATATTTTAGTTCTAATGCTTCTACCTTGCCTTGGGCAGCAAAGACAGGTAATCTGACGCTAAGACCTGACTCAGTTGTGCATTCTATTCTATACGATGAGCAAAAGGGAAAAGCTATAGGTGTGAAAGTCATCGATAGAAATACCAAAGAAGAAATTGACTTTTTCGCAAAAGTTATTTTTGTGAATGCAGCTGCTATCAATACCAATTTGATTTTATTGAATTCTACATCCAATAGATTTCCGAATGGATTAGGGAATGATAGCGAAACATTGGGTAAATATGTCGCTTTTCATAATTATAGCGCACGAATATATGCAGAATATGAAGGACTTTTAGACTACAAAGTCGAAGGGCGTAATCCTGCTGGTGGAGCTTATATTCCGCGCTTCAGAAATTTACATAAGCAAGAAACAGATTATTTACGAGGTTATGCGGCAGGGTTTGGCGCGTATCGTTCTTCTTATTCGGACTTATCAGGTATTGGAGATGATCTTAAAAATTCGATTCTTAATCCCAAACTAGGAAATTGGGGAGTGGGATCACATATGATGGGAGAGACTATTCCAAAAGCGTCCAACTTCGTAGCATTAGATGCGAATCAGAAAGATGATTGGGGTATTCCTTTACTAAAAATCTCAATTGATTATGATGAGAATGATGCGAAGATGAAAAAGGATTATCTCGATACAATGGAAGAAATGTTTGTAAGCGCTGGATTTACAAATATTCGACGAGATGATAGATGGCAAGCTCCAGGATTGGATATCCACGAAATGGGTGGAGTACGAATGGGGCTAGATCCTAAAACTTCCATGCTTAATAAATGGAACCAAGTGCATGCTGTTCCCAATGTCTTCGTTACAGATGGCGCTGCGATGACTTCCACTTCGACTCAAAATCCTTCCCTTACATATATGGCTTTTTCTGCGCGATCTGTAGATTTTGCTGTGAAAGAATTAAAGAAACAAAACATTTAGAGATCTATTTTGTTAATAGTTAGAAAGTCTATTTCATTTATTTGAAATAGACTTTTTTTTATCATCGCAACTTTTTTGTTACAATTATTTTGTATAAGCAACTAACTTTATTAACTTCAAGACGATAACCTTATTATTCACTTTTAAATCAATAAACTATGACTTAAGCTATTTTACAATTTCCTAATTCGTCTACAGTCTAGACGTCTATTTTATGATAACCTTTACAATCCGTCTATTATGAACAAATTTCATGTTAAGAAGGAAATATTTAGACGCAAAAATATTCCTTCTAATCGCTGCATGTATATAGCTGCAGCAATGCTTATGGCCAGTCAAATGGCTCATGCAAACAATCTAACTCACTATTCACATTTCAATCATGCGCTATTTGGTGAACAACAGGAAATAACTGTTAAAGGAAAAATAGTCTCTGCAAATGGAAATGCGCCATTAGCAGGAGTTACTGTTAAAGTCCTTGGCTCAACCAAGGCAACATCTACTAATCAAGACGGAGAATTTGAAATAAAAGCAAATATCAATGAAGTAATTGAATTTACGTATATCGGACATGTTACAAAAACTTTAACGGTTAACTCTTCTTCTACAAATGTTCAAGTTCAGTTATTGGAAGACGGAACAAGTTTAGAAGAAGTTGTCGTAACGGGGTATGGTACTCAACGTAAAAAGGACTTAACGGGTTCGGTGGCGATTGTGGATGTAGAATTATTGAAATCTCAACCCGCAGCTACAGCTGTAGAAGCACTGCAAGGTAAAGCAACTGGTGTGCAGATTGTAAATGATGGTGCTCCAGGTTCTACACCTCAAATCAAAATTCGTGGATATTCTACTATTAACAATAATGAGCCACTGTATATCATAGATGGTGTTCCTTTTGAAGGAAAATTAAGTTGGTTAAATCAAAATGATATAGAATCTATGCAAGTATTAAAAGATGCTTCAGCAGCATCAATATACGGGGCAAGGGCAAACAATGGTGTAGTAATTATTACCACGAAAACTGGAAAATCTGGTAAACCGCAAATATCACTAGATTCTTATGTTGGAGTGCAGTCTCCACAGAGAGATAGATTTCCAAAAATGTTGACTCCTCAACAAAATTTGGATATGCAAAATAGAATTAATGGTACTAATAATACTTTGCCAGAATATCTTATGGCAGGTAAAATATATGGTAATGATATTACACCTGCTGACGCTGACATGTCAAAGTACAATTATTCGAGAGATTTTGCGACTTTTTATCAAATTACAAAGGCTAATAAAGAAGGAACGGATTGGTTTCGTGAGGTCACACAGAATGCTCCAACCCAATCGTATCAATTAGCTGCTACAGGAGGAAGTGATAACGCTTCATATGCGATGTCTGGAGGATTTTTAGATCAAAAAGGTACAGTTATACATTCTAACTTCCAGCGATACAATGTACGTACCAATACTCAATTCAAGGCATTTGATGGCAAATTGCGCTTTGGTGAAAATATGCAATATAGTTATACCAGAGGAGTTGGTATGGGGGTGAATCCAAATACAGCAGGTGGATATATGGGGGATGAATCTGTGATTGCATGGTCATTCCGCATACAAAACATAGTTCCTGTATATGACGAAGGCGGTAATTTCGCCGGTACGCGTGGTGGGTATGGAAATGGTCAAAATCCTGTAGCGTGGGCTTATCGAGCTAAAGATGATGTCAATAAAAGCAATTTTTTCTTTGGTAACATCTTTGGGGAGGTAGATATTTTAGATGGTTTAACTTATCGTACCAGTTTCGGATTACGCTATGAAAACTACAATGGAATTGATATTACCTATCCGAATCCTGAGTTTGGTGAAGGTTCAATGAATAATGCATTGAGCGAATATTTTGGTTATGGTTCGGAATGGACATGGACCAATACTGTGAATTGGCGTAAACAACTTGATCTTCATAGCTTAAATATATTAGCAGGTACGGAAGCTATTAGCAGCAGAAGTAGGGATCTATCTGGGAGTAGAAATAATTTCTTCTTACTGAATAGTTTGGATTATTTCTATCTCAATGCTGGTACATCGAATTTTGGGAATGCGAGCTCGGGTGGAGTAGGATCAATGTTTTCAGTATTCGGTAAAATCGATTATAGTTATAATGATCGTTACATTTTTAGCGCTACGCTGCGAAGAGATGGTTCATCCAATTTTGGCCCTGATAATAAGTATGGTCTATTCCCAGGTATTTCTGGAGCTTGGCGTTTGTCTAGCGAAGAATTTATGCAAGATGTTTCTTGGATAACAGATTTGAAATTGAGAGCTGGCTATGGTGTCACTGGTAACCAGCGTATTCCATCATATAATTATATTAATCGGTATGCAAGTTCTATCACTCAATCATCTTACCCAATTGGCGGTGCTGTACAAAGTGGGCTTTGGCAAAGTGATTATTCAAATGAAGATGTAAAATGGGAACAAGTAAAAGCATTAAATCTCGGTTTAGACTTTACTTTATTAAATGGAGATGTAGATGGTGCGATTGAATATTATGATAAGAAAACAGAAGATATGTTATTTCGTGTGCCATTACCAGCGATTTCAGTTGGTAGAGCTTCCTCACCATATGTGAATATCGGAAATATGCGTAACCATGGAGTTGAGTTTTCGTTAGGTTATCATTATGGGCATAGACAAGAAAAAGATTTTAAACTAGATATAAACGGAACATTTTCAAAAAATATCAATGAAGTAGTCGCTTTGGCACCTTCAGTGTCTCAACAGATATATGGAAACTTTAGAAGTATTTCTACGACTATATTAAAACCTGGAGAGTCTTTTGGTTCATTTTATGGATATAAGACTTTAGGTGTCTACAAAGATGCTGCGGACGTTAGTAATTCAGCCAATTATGCTGATGGCAAAGCAAGACCTGGAGGACTCAAATATGAAGACATAAATAATGATGGTGTAATAAATGATCAAGACAGAACTATTATTGGTAATCCACATCCTGATTTTGTATACTCATTAGGCATTAATGCGGCATACAAAGATTGGGATTTTGCAATGTTTTTTTATGGTTCACAAGGAAATGATGTGTTTGATATGACGCGTTATTTTACAGATTTTTCAGTTTTTTCAGGATCAAAAAGTGCACGCTTGTTAGATTCATGGTCGCCGAATAATCCAAATTCAAATATGCCTTCTCTTATATCAGGAGGATCAGAAACGGAATACGCGACATCAAGCTATTTTGTACAAGACGGAAGCTTCCTAAAATTAAAAAATTTGCAAATAGGCTATACTTTTCCTGTACAGAAGGTATTTGGCAGTACGACAGCGATTAACAAATTACGTATGTATGTTGGAGTAACAAATCTATTTACCATCACGAAATATGATGGATTAGATCCCGAAATAACAGCTACGCCGTCTGATTATCCTGCAATAGGAGTTGACTTGGGTGTGTATCCGCAGTCTCGTCAGTTTCTGTTTGGATTAAGTTTAGGTTTTTAATTTTTGAAATTTTGATATTATGAAAATGCGATTGATATATATAGCCTGTTTAGCCACAGGGCTATTATTAAATAGTTGTGGAAAAGATTTTTTAGAAAAAACACCACAAGGCCAATTAGGCGAAGGTCAAATATTAAATGGTGAGGGAATTGAAGCGGTTTTACTTGGAGCTTACAGTATTATGAATGGTAATGTAAGTGGATCATGGGGTAATTATGCGGCAGCACCGAGTCAATGGGTATTTGGAGAAATAACTTCTGATAATGCGCATAAAGGTTCTGAAGAAACAGATCAGCCGAATATGAATCTCCTTGAGAAGATGAACCCTAATCCTGCAAATGATAACTTGACTACGATGTGGCAGGTTTATTTTGAAGGAGTTTTACGATCTAATACAACATTAAAAGTGTTAAAGCAGGATCAAGAAGGAAACAAAGAAATATCCGACGCACGTGCGTTAGAAATTCAAGCTGAGGCAAGGATGTTACGTGCACATTATTATTTCTTTATGTGGCGTGTCTTCCGCAATTTACCGTGGATCGATGAAACAGTGACATTAGAAGAATCGAAGACTAAGCCAAATGATACAGATATCTATGACAAAATTATAGAAGATGTAAAATTTGCAGCCGACAATCTACCACTCACAAAAATAAAGGGTGAGGCTGGGAGAATGGACAAAAATATTGCTAAAGCGTATTTGGGAAAATTATATTTATACCAAAAGAAATTTGATTTGGCCTTGCCATTATTTAAAGAGGTTATTGCAGGCAAAGATCTAACGAACATGCCATTTGAGGATAATTTTGATGTAGAAAAAGAAGATGGTCCAGAGGCATTATTGGTATCTAAACATGCTATAAACCCTAATGGATCAGCGGATAATGCGAATGTAGGTGATATGCTGAGTGGTATTTATGCTGCTCCCGTAAGTTGTTGTGGTTTTTATCAACCTACAATAGATTTAGTGAATGCTTATCGAGTAGATGCAAATGGTTTACCTTATTTGGATGGCGAATACAGAACAAGTCCTTACGTGTCTGATTATGGCCTTACGGCAGCTCAAAAAGAAAGTTATAAGTTGGATGTGACGCTGCGAGTGGATCCTCGCTTGGACTATACGGTAGGTAGACGTGGCGTTCCATTTTTAGATTACGGAATAATGCCTGGTGATGCTTGGATACGTAAATCTGAGGGGTATTTACAACCTGATGCAGGCCCTTTCGTAGGTATAAAAACTATGATTAAGGAAAGTCAATTTGGGAACAATGCTGTAGCAGGAGAAAGTTATATTACGGGTTTGGATGTCAACATAATGCGTTTAGCTGATGTTTATTTAATGGCAGCTGAATGTGCGATAGAATTAAATGATCTACAAACAGCGCTAACCTATGTGAATGCCGTACGTAACCGTGCAGCTAAACTTCCAGCAAAAATGGTTAATGGTCAACCTGTGGCAAATTACCAAGTGAAGCCCTATCCTAATTTCTCAAGTCAAGATTATGCACGTAAAGCAGTTAGAATGGAACGTAGACTGGAACTGGCAATGGAAGGTCACCGCTTTTTTGACTTAGTGCGTTGGGGTATAGCAAAGAGTGTACTTGAAACCTATTCTACCTTTGAGGGGACATATATTCCTTTCTTTAGAGGATTAGTATACAATCCACACAATGATTATTTCCCGATACCACAGACCGAAATCGATCGTAGTGGAGGAACACTTAAACAAAACGAAGGTTATTATTAATCATTTTACAGCCTTTCCGAATCGGAAAGGCTTTTTTACAACAATATAACGATGAAGCTTTAGTGTTCCACGACATAAATTCCGACCTTTGTGCTATGAAATTATCTCCCGTAAAAGCCGTATTATTTGATTTGGATGGCACATTAATTGATTCCGAATACTTTTATTTTAGCAATTGGTCTCCAATATTGTTCGAACAATTTAATTTAGATATTACTTACGAAGATTGGATTCGTGATTTTGCTGGCCATACACTTGTTCGGAATGTTGCCTTTCTAAAAGAGAAATTCGGTATTGATACCACGCAGGAATTCATGTGGACATCGACCCGAGCTAATTATGCGAAGGCGGATATGACGACGATACGATTGATGCCTCATGCTAAGGAAATACTAGATTTATTAAAAAGTAAAGGACTACGTATTGCTTTAGTGACATCGAGTTACAAGACGACTGTTGATACTGTATTAGGTCATCACCAACTATTAGATTATTTTGAGTTTTTTGTTACTAGGGAATCAGTTGAGAATCCCAAACCGAATCCCGAACCTTATCTATTAGCAATACAGAAATTAGGCTTGGCTACAGCGGAAATAATTGCTATTGAAGATACGATCACGGGATATACTGCGGCAACGGCAGCAGGATTAAATTGTGTTGCGGTAACGAAGCATGAAACAGAAATTAATCGTTTGTCGAATGCCAAATTTTTAATAAAAGATTTATCAAAACTTTCAGATCTACTGGGTTAAAATATTTTTTTTAGTATCTTGCTGGAAATGAACTACCTAACAAAATCCTTATGAAAAGAAGATTCTTTCTTGGCGCTGGTATCGCAGGTTTGTCAACAAGTTTGTTGGCATCTTGTACAGCTAACAATTCCAAAGACGAAAAAGCGGATGTAGCGAACAGCAGTGCAGCTGGTAATATTATTCATCAAGTCTATTTTTGGCTTAAAGAGGATATTACAGCAGATGAAGAAAAAGATTTTTTAAACTTTTTCCGCGCATTAAAAACTATTCCTGGCATTAAAACTTTCATCGTTGGAAAGCCGGCACCTACTAATCCACGACCAGTCGTTGACAATTCATTCTCTTACAGCATTACGGTAACGTATGATGATTTGGACGCAATCAATGTTTATGAAGTACATCCTATTCACTTGGATGCCATTGAAAAATACAATAAATATTGGACGAAGGTTGAAGTAAAAGATTCGGAAATAATAGATTTATAATAATAAAGCGCGGACTTAAATTTTTAAGTCCGCGCTTTGAATAATTTCCTATTGATTATTTTAGTTTTAAGGATTCACTTTTGAATTTAAACATTCCCAGATCACTTGCTCTATTGCTCTCGATAGATTTTATGAGATGTGTGTTATTCACACGTTGTAAATCTTTTGCGGTCATTGCAGAACGTGTACCCGTTGAATAGGCTCCAGTTTTAATATGGGAAATTGCTTCTGCAATAAATCCCTCTTCTACATCTCCAAAGTCTTTGAAGAAATTTTCTTTAGTTATTTTGTTTGGAGCCAAACCATTGTAATAGTCTCCAAAATTAGCCGCATTGAACATTTGGAATGAGGTCGCATAAAGATCTGCAGCAGCAGCTTCTTTGCCAATTGAATAACCCCAAAATCCTACTGGTTTACCATATGTGTTTTCTGAACCTACTACTTGTACATCCATATAAGGTTTTAGAGAATTAATAAGTAATTCACTTGCTGATGCAGACGAACTTGTCACTAAGAAATAAACTTTGGAAAGAGCTAGATTACCTTTTTTACTGAAATCCACAGGAGCAAATCCTTTCATAAATTCTTTATCCTGCTCAAGAAATGAGTTGAGTTTGTAGTAATACATTCTTTTACCAGTTGCAGTGCTTGGGACAATTTTATTAGCTAAATATTCAGCAGTTAGTGTAGAACCACCACCATTATATCTCAAATCTACAATCAAATGCTTTACCCCTTGTGATTCAAAAGAAGCAAATAGCTTCTCAAAGTCGGTTTGTAAAGGAGTTGGTGCGTTTTTATCGTTCACAATACTTAAAAACGAACTGAAAGCGAAATAACCAACCTTATTATTGTCAATATCTTTTACCCACGATGATAAGATAGGATTGATGGAATATTGTACGCTATTTATCGTTTTCTCAAACTCTTGACCGCCAGGAGTTCTCCACTTCACTTTCATGGACTCTGAATTTAATGCATCATTGATGCCTTTAAAGTTTTGTGCTCTTTGCGTATTGTAATCGATTTTTGTATTTCCATCGATACTTAGGATACGATCACCTCTGCGCAAACCTGCCAAATACGCTGATGAATTTAAATCAACCATTCGGATATATAAATCCGCATTGTTTTGGGCTGTTTCTTGAGTCTGCAAATAGAAGACATATATACCATAACTCGTCGATCGTGCATTTTGTATTTCTTCACTTACTACGCCTTGTCTATCCAGGAAACTAAATCTGTCGATAGGTTTTCCTAAAGCATCTTTAGGTGTCATGCCGATCAGATAATCTAAAACATTCTCAGCTTTCTCATAATTTTTTGTGATGTTTCTAACTTTTACAGAATCCAGTAGATCATTAATATTAGTAGGGACAATGTTATTTTGCCACAATGAGAATAATTTTGTGAAATAAAGAGTCGAATCTTTTAAATAAGCCTCTGCAGATCTATCCCAATTATTTGATGGACCAACTGGTTCGGGCTCGGGTTCTGGAGTTGAGGTACTTGTTTTTTCGCAACTATTTAAAGTTATGAATGCAATAAGAGATAATGTAAATAGTAGACCTTTCATTAGGATTGTAAATTAGTGGACTTTAGTTTCTGTATTGAAATGTAAGTTAGCTATTTTTTTATAAAATTTTAATTTTCAAGTAAAAAAAACTCCCTGCCAGTATTTCTGAAAGGGAGTTAAAAATCGCTTTATTGAATATAATTTCTTAAATATCTACAGAAGCATCCATTTCGAAATCATCGTGCATTAAGTGGACAATTTCAGTTGCTTTTTCGTAGTTGGTAGATTTCTTAGAGAAGAAATCATGTTGTGTTGTCTCCGTATTCAACCCGTTCAATACGATTGGATTGACTTGCTTCACTTCGAATATTGGTTCAAAACCTAAGTTCATCAACGCTTTGTTACCATTGTAACGCACGTATTCTTTTACTTCAGCTGTCAAGCCAACTACCGTATACAATTCTTCTGTATATTTTACTTCGTTTTCGTAAAGGTCATTCAACAATTTCAAGAACTTCGCTTTTACTTCCTCTTTGTTTGGCAATTTAGCAAAAACTTCTTGGGCAATTAAACCCACGAACACACCGTGGATAGATTCGTCAGCTACGATTTTTTTGATAATATCCGCAGATGCTACCATTTGTCCTTGACCACATAACCATAATGGCAAGAAAAACCCTGAGTAAAATAAGAACGATTCTAACAATACGGAAGCACCTAATGCCATGAATAATTCTTCATCCGTAGGATTTTCTTTATCAATAGCGCGATAATACGTGTCAATCGTCGAAGCTTTGAATTGTAAGAATTTATTTTGCGATACCCAACCAAATACGTCATTAATCTCATTGGTAGTCGATACGGTAGAGAAGATCGTAGAATATGACTTTGCGTGGATAGCTTCCATCATACACATGTAAGACAATACCGCTTTATTTTGTAAAGAAGAGATATGATCAATGATCTTTGGCATACCTGTGTGACTTTGAAGTGTATCCAATAAAGTCAATCCGCCAAGCGCTTTTTTGTAACATTCTTTCATGTCCCAGCTTAAACCTTTCCAACTGTCAATATCTTTGGAAGGAATGTATTCGGTATCAATCCAGAATTGCTTAATATTTTGTTCCCAAAACATTAAAGCGTAATCATTATCAGGTGTATTCCAGTTTACTGCTGTATATTGCTTACTCATTATTTGAAGTCAAAAAATTAAAAGTAAAAAGTAAAATATGAATAAGCTAAAGATTTAGCTTATTCATATGATGTATAAAATTTTAGGTTATGCCGAACATGAGATACACTCATCGATCGAAGACTTGCGTGTACGTGTGTAGTACAATGATTTCAAGCCCAATTTGTGCGCATAGATATAATATTTCGCCAAGTCACGTGTTGAATCTTTTGAATTCGTGTGAAGAATAGTCGAAACACCTTGGTCGATGTGGCGTTGGATAACAGAAATCAATTTCAACACTTTCATTTGATCCATATCGTATGCTGACTTGAAGTAGAAATAATTATCATTTGTCAAGTAAGGCATAGGGTAGTAGGTCGTACTATCTCCGTATTCACGTACTTCGATGATGTCTACGATAGGCATTACAGATGCTGTAGCATTCATAATGTATGATGTCGATTGATTAGGAGCAATAGCCAAGCGGTACGCGTGGTAGATGCCGTGCTCTTGTACTTGTGCTTTTAAGTTGTTCCAATCCTCGATTGTAGGTACGTGTACACCCTCAAACAATTCTTTTACTTTATCCGTTTGAGGCAAATAATCTCTTTCTAAGTATTTGTCAAAATATGCTCCTGAAGCGTAGTCAGATTTTTCGAATCCTACGAAAGTACGTCCGCGCTCTTTAGCAATCTCCATTGAAGCTTCTAAAGAGTAATAGTTCATCATCATAAAGAATGTATTCGCAAAATCCAAGGCTTCACGAGATTCATACATGATAAAGCTTTTCGCTAAGTAACCGTGTAAATTCATGGCTCCTAAACCTACAGAGTGTAGTTCTCTGTTTGCTTTAGCGATAGAAGGAACCATGGCGATATCAGTCACGTCAGATACAACAGTAAGTGCGCGCATCGCTGTTTTCACAGATTCTTTGATACGCTTATTGTCCATTACCGTGGCAATGTTCAATGAACCTAAGTTACATGAGATACCATAACGGATTTGATCTTCTTTACCGTAGATTTCAATATCTGATACTTCAGACACTTGCATGATCTCTGTACAAAGGTTAGAGAATTTTACTTTACCAATTCCATTCAACGCATGGGCACGGTTGGTATTCTCTTTGAAGAAAATATATGGATAGCCAGATTCTTTTTGAGTCTGTGCTATTTTCACTAACAAGTGACGTGCATTGACTTTCTTTTTCTTCACATTTGCGTTGGTAATCAATTCATCATACCATTGATCCATGTCCATTTCATCCAAATATTGACCGTATTCTTGGTATACTGTATGTGGATAGATCAAGTAGCAAGGCTCATCTTTTTCAGCCAATTCCATGAATTTATCCGGAACGATGATACCGATAGAAAGCGATTTTATACGTACTTTCTCGTCCACGTTGATTTTCTTACAGTCTAAGAATTCTTCGATGTCCGAGTGGAAAATATTTAAGTACACTGCTCCAGCACCAGGACGTTGACCCAATTGGTTGGCATACGAGAATGTATCTTCCATGATTTTCATGATTGGAAGAACACCTCCTGCGCGACCGTCTACGCCTTTGATAGCTTCGCCACGTGCACGAATTTTAGAAATATTGAATGAAACACCACCACCGATAGATGATAATTTCATTGCTGAATCTACCGCATAACCAATACCATTCAAGTTGTCACCGATTTCATCTAAGAAACAGGAAACCAATTCACCAGAACGTTTTTTACCAGCATTCAAGAATGTCGGGGTAGCAGGCTGATATTCTTGATTGATCATAATTTCGGCGTACTCGATAGCTTTTTGTACACCTTCTTCTCTAGCTAAAAATAGCGAAACAGCAACAACGCGATCTTCATAGCGCTCTAAGAATTTCTCACCTGAGTCATCACGAAGTGCATAACTTTGGAAGAATTTGAAAGCAGCCATAAAAGATGCAAAACGGAATTTTTTTGCGCCTACATATTTGTAAACTTGTTCCATTTCTTCAAATGTAAACCATTCGTAGAAATTGATGTAATAATTGTGCTCAATAAGATAATCAACCTTTTCTTTAAGCGTGTAAAAGAACACTGTATTCTTATTCACGTACTCCAAGAAATAAGCACGAACAGCTTCCTTGTCTTTGTGCAAGCTGTACTCGTCCTCATGTTTGATCATGATTTCGTTATTAAGCAATATCCAGTTTTTTGCTACCTCGTTTGCTATCATAATATTGATTCTTAATTATGTCTATAAATTGATTAATGTCTTCCATTGTTCCCGAAAGCTCAAATTTAAAAGCCAACGGAATTTCGAATAATGCAGCTACTTTATCGCCCGCCACACCAAAATTTCTGCCCCAATTGCGGTTGCCGCTGGAAGTTACAGAAAATAGTTTTGTGCTATTTTTCGATGCAAAATCTTCTGTTATCTCAGGAATCTGACCAAAATTAGTCGTAAAGGTGACTAAGTGACCTTCCTCCTCGATATGCATATCTTTTTGTATGCGAATCGCTGTCCATCCAGTAATCTGTACGACTTTATCAATAAAGCGTTGTACATTTCCTGTTTTTGTGTCGTAATATAATACCATAGATAGGTAGTTCTAATGATAAATATTCTATTCTGATACAGCCGTCTCTAATTCTTCAGGTTTGAATCCGATGATACGGTGTTTCACTTCTTCACCATCCAATACAATTACTGTAGGCACCGTACGTACTTTAAACTTAACTGCCAACTCTGGCTCATCAAATGGATTGATCGTTTCATACGAAATACCTTTGTTATCTAAGTACGCCGACACTTGTGCGCATGGTGCACAATCGTTTTTTTCGAATTTAATGATTCTTGCCATGTTGTATATTAAGTTTGATAGTAATTCGTATCCAAATTTTACTGACTTGGATAAAATATTACTGAAGTTTGTAAATAAACGCTGCGATAGCAGATGAGTTTCTGCGATCCTTTAACAAATATCATATATTTTGGTTCCAAGCGGTAGTTATACTTTTCCACATTATCCACATCTCGGAATCTAAAACTGCGTTAGTAGAGTTGTTTTATTTGCAAAACCCTGTTAACCAGCATTAATTGGGTGTGGATAACTTTAAAAATTGGAATTATTAACAAAATTTAGCAACGCTTTTCGAATAAAATTTCATTGTAAAAAAATAAATTTTATTAGCTAGTCTGTCCTTTATTTACTATATTTTTACACCATAATCTACCAAGATTTTGAAAATGATAATTCAAATGTACTTATTCATTAAATATCATTTCAACGATTCCATTTTTATAAAATTATGAAAAAACTATCTATTTATTTTTTGCTATTCCTCGGTACAAATGTATTCGCACAAGAAAGCATTACTTTTCAAAAACCTTCTTCTGAAATTCTTGCTTTGGCGGATTTTCAACGTCCTCCATCCGTGAGTTTAAGTCCAGATAAATCTTGGGTGTTATTAAGTTATAGACCTACTTACAAGACTTTGGAGGAATTGGGACAAGAGGAAATCCGACTGGCAGGATTGCGTATCAATGCAAAAACCAGAATTTCGAGTACAGAAAATTATTTCCATAATATTCGAATTCGCTCAGCGCAAGATGGGAAAGAATATGATATTGCAGGCTTACCAGCGAATGCCTTGATTTCAAATATTTCATTTTCATTGGATAGCAAATACATTGCTTTCACGCATACCAATGATTCTGGGGTTTCACTTTGGTTATTGGACATCGCTGCTAAAAGTGCAAAGCAACTGACAGATTATGATCTGAATGCTGTATTGAATGATCCTTATCAATGGTTACGCAATTCACAAGGATTTCTAATTAGTAAATCTCCCGCTAATAGACCAGCTCTAATCGATCACAGCAAAGATCTGCCTACTGGCCCTGTTGTATCTACGAGTGAAGGTAAAGTTTCACAATTGAGAACATATCAAGATTTGTTGAAAAATCCGCAAGATGAGCAAGATTTTGTTTCTTTAGCGACAGCGGAATTGTATTGGATTGATTTGCAGGGACAGCAAACCAAATTTTTGTCTGCTGACTTGTACACCCAGGCTAATGTCTCTCCAGATGGAAAGTATGTTTTAGTTTCGAAACTCAAAAAGCCTTTTTCATACGTTGTTGCCTACAATTCATTTCCGCAGGAAGCGAATGTGTATGCTATAGATGGTTCGTTGGAACAAAAAGTAAATGAGACACCACTCATGGAAATCATGCCTAAAGGATTTTCTTCAACGCGACCAGGCAAGCGTATGTTAACTTGGCGTGCGGATAAGCCGAATACTTTATTTTTCGTGCAAGCATTGGATGGAGGAGATGCCAGCAAGCCTGCTGATTTTAGAGATGAATTATTTACTTGGGAGTATCCATTCTCTGCTGAACCAAAATCATTGACAAAAGTTAAAGATCGTTTTGCTGGAATTATTTGGGGTAACGATACGTATGCGTTGGTGTCTTCAAGTTGGTATGATACACGTAATTCTAAATCTTTCGTGTTAAATCCAACAACAGGAGATGCAAGATTATTAATTGACCGAAACAGTCAAGATGTGTATTCACATCCAGGAGCTGTACACCGTGAAAGAAACCAATTCGGAACTTTTAGTATGTTCCTTAATAAGGATAAAACGTATTGGGTAGGAGCGGGTCATACCAAAGAGGGGGAGTTTCCTTTTATTGATGAATTGGATTTAAAGACCTTAAAGAAAAAGCGAATTTATACAGCGCCCTCTTCAGATTTGCAAGAACGCATAGCCGAAGTAATTGATATTACAAAAGGAGATATTTTAATTTCTTTGCAGTCAGCAAAGCAATACCCGAATTATTATACAAAGAACATTAAATCAGGTAAACAAAAAGCTGTTACAGCGATCGAAAATCCTTTTAAAAGTTTAGAGGCGGTTCACAAGGAAGTGTTGAACTACAAGCGCAATGACGGTGTGGAATTGTCAGGTACGTTGTATTTGCCAGCTGGATATGAATTTACGAAAAAGGAAAAATTGCCACTCTTGATTTGGGCTTATCCGCGTGAATATAAAGATAAGACAACCGCGGGACAGAGTACAGCTAATCCAAAGGAATTTACTTTTCCGAGTTATGGTTCATTTATTTATTGGGTGACCAAAGGTTATGCTGTTTTGGATAATGCTGCGTTCCCGATAGTAGGAGAGGGAAAAGCTGAACCAAACGATACATTTATTCCACAGTTGGTAGCGAATGCAGAGGCTGCGATTAATGCAGTGGATGAGTTAGGTTATATTGATAGTAAAAAAGTTGCTGTTGGAGGCCATTCTTATGGTGCTTTTATGACAGCTCATTTGTTATCAAATTCTAATTTATTTGCAGCGGGTATTGCGCGTTCAGGTGCGTACAATCGTACATTGACGCCTTTTGGTTTCCAATCGGAGCAACGCAACTTTTGGGATGATCCGCAATTGTATATGACAATGTCTCCTTTTATGAGTGCAAATAAAATGAAAACACCAATGTTGTTGACACATGGTGCGGCAGATAATAATCCAGGAACTTTTACCATGCAGACAGAACGATATTTCCAAGCTTTGAAAAATCTTGGTGCGCCTGTTCGTATGGTAATTTTACCACGCGAATCGCACGGTTACGCCGCAAAAGAAAATATATTCCATTTGTTGTGGGAGCAAGACCAGTTCTTAGAGAAATATTTGAAAGGGAAGTAACATAAAATTAAGAATGGCTGGAAATTTTCCAGCCATTCTCTCTTTAATTACTGCAAAGGCTATTTTGCAATTTTTACTGTTATAGGGATTATCATTTCTCCCCACGCTAAATTTATTTTTCCAGCAGGATCAACCGAAATGGTAAACTGTTCTACCGAAGATTTACCTTTCGAATTTTTAACTTTCACACGCAACTGATCGTCTTGATCTGTATATCTTACTCCCCAACCTTCTGACTTTTTACTAAAAATAACCGTTGTTTCGGTTTGCCCTGGAATAGTCCAAAGACCGTACTTGCCTTTTGGCAATGCTTGACCTTCAACCAATACATCCTTATCAAATGCAATTGAAGTAATTTCATTGGCGCCTGTGCGCCATACTTCCCCGAATTTGGCAAGGTCAACGCCCAATTGACGTCCTTTCAATGAAGGTTTGCTGTAATGAATGGTAATGTGGACACCATCTGCCGTAGTGACATGCACTGAATCTGCAGGGCTAGGTCGCTTGGTTTTGTCTTGTTGTGCAAAGACGAAACTCGTCGAAATAAAGGCAATGATAATTGCCAATATGCTTAATTTTGATTTCATAATAGTTGATTTATTCGTTATTTGTGGAATTGTTATCTCTTTGCGAACTATTTCTTCTTGCACCCAGATTCGGTAATCCTTGATGTCTCTTCATCGTTTTAGTATCCATAAATTGTTTGTCGGAAGTCGGATTCCCCATTTCTTTATTTCTACTCTTGTCTTGGGCTGTCGTAATTTTATTTTTCATAGCTAAATAGTTTAGTTTATAAGCTTCTACCTATTTATAACGTCTGAAAAACTAAATTGTTCATTCATAGACTAATGGTGTATGAATATAACAAAAAAAGCTCAGGATTTCCTGAGCTTAAACATTTGTAGCATAGTTTTTTACACCAAATATTCAAATAATGTTTGGTCTTTATTAATTTCGATGAAATCGAATTTGTAAGCTTTTAAGCGTTCAATGAATGGAATATAATCTTTTGGACTATTCAACTCAATTCCGATTAACGCAGGACCGCGTTCACGTTCAGTTTTCTTGATATATTCAAAACGCGTAATATCATCTTTTGGACCTAAAACCTCAGTCACTAACAAACGTAAAGCACCTGGTCTTTGCGGAAAGCGTACAATAAAGTAGTGTTTGAAACCTTCGTAAAGCAACGACATTTCTTTTATCTCGCTCATACGATCGATGTCGTTATTACCTCCAGACACTACACAAACTACTTTCTTTCCTTTAATTTCTTCTTTGTGGAATTCCAATGCAGCAATTGCCAAAGCGCCAGCCGGCTCTGCTACGATAGCATCTTTGTTGTACAATTCTAATATTGTCGTACAGATTTTTCCTTCGGGAATAGATTTGACAGAATCCAATAATTGAGAACTGATATCATACGTCAATTGACCTATTTTCTTTACTGCAGCACCATCCACAAATTTGTTGATTTGTTCTAGTTCAATTGGGCCGCCATTTGCTAAAGCAGCTTGCATCGAAGGCGCACCTTCGGGCTCTACGCCATACAATTTAGTGGTAGGTGAGTATTTGCGCATGTGATAACTCACGCCTGAAGATAAACCACCACCACCGATAGGTAAGATGATAGCATCCACATCTGCAAGATCTTCCAAAATTTCAACAGCGACTGTTCCTTGTCCTTCAATGATTTCTAAATCATCGAAAGGAGGGATGAACGTCATATTATATTGCGCACAATAATCTAAAGCTGCTTTTTGACAATCGTCAAAAGTATCTCCTGTCAAGATGATTTCAATGTTGCCATTGCCCCACATTTCTGTTTGGGTTATTTTCTGACGAGGTGTCGGACCAGGCATAAAGATGACACCTTTGATGTCTAATCTTTTGCACGATAACGCTACACCTTGCGCATGGTTTCCAGCACTTGCACAGACTACACCCGCTGCACGTTGTTCTGCGGATAAGGAAGATATTTTGTTGAAAGCGCCACGCAATTTGTACGATCGTACAACTTGTAGATCTTCTCTTTTTAGATAAATATCCGCACCATATCTTTCGGACAAATGTATATTGTATTGCAAAGGAGTCCTTGTCACCACATCCTTGATTCTTGCCTTTGCTTGTATAGAATCGATTGGCAAAGTGTTTAAATCTACACTCATTATGCTAATTTGTTACTTTTAAGATTGAATATTTCAAATTTAACAATATAAACCTAAATACTATTAGCATTTTAGCAATTAATTGCTGTGAGTAGATGATTATATTTAGTTGGGAAAATTTGAATTTCTTTTGTTGTAATATATGCCGTTTTATCGGGTAAAATTTTTTCTAACTTGCAATTGTCTGGACAAACACTTTCCAAACTTCTGTTTTGGGAATTGTAAAAAGTAGTAGAACTTCAATTATCCAGCAGCAAAGAAACAGTAGATATGGACTTTTTATGATACTATATTTATATTTAAGCTTTTCATAAATTAAGATAGAGACGCTTACCATAATCGGTAAAATAACTGCTACCATTATACCTAATCCTGGTTTTAAAGGATTAAGTAAGCGCGATAATCCAGGATTTAAAATAACTAAGGAACAAGCAATAATAAAGGCTACGTGCCATCTTATATTTTTTCTGTTAATCATTGCAATACTATAATAAACTAGTATGGATATTACATCGATGAAACCTACAAAAGCTGTTAATGATGCCAATTCTGGCTTTTTTAGGTATATAATTTTCACCTGATGTAACACCATAAAGACTATAGTAATCACTAGAATAGGTATCAAGATATATCCTGCTTTACCAATGATGCGGTGTAAATTGTAATTCCTCTTTTTGATAAGAATTGGTTGTGCGATTAGTACGCCAAACCAAACGACAAAAGCCAAAAAATGTATATGAATAAGTAATGGAAATTTACTAAAATCAGGAAAATATTTCAGATACGAAGAATAAAATCCCGCCAATGAAATACACATAATTAGCATAAATGCAATGATTAATA
>NZ_WUQY01000145.1 GCF_009829085.1 Sphingobacterium bovisgrunnientis | reverse complement strand
GCAGCAACCGGCGTCGGCTGCTGCTATTGTAGCAGCAGTTCCAGCGCTTCCTTTTCCGGCCAACAACAATTTCACCTTTTTTTTATACAAATATTATTTTCTTCTCAAAATCAGATTCTTGGAAATAAGAAATAATAATTTTAATTGCTAGATTCAAGAAAACAATAACAATCAACTTTTGAATGTTCTAATATGCAAAATAATTTCTAACAAGCACAAAGATGCTTTGATACCACTGTTGAGAATTTACTTAAACATGCACAGCGAAAATACAACAATTTTCAATTCCCACCAAGGATCTACTTTGCGTTAGATAGAAATTATGATATAGATTTTACCTTTTGTGAAATCCGCAAACTCTTTTGCTATTCCTTCTGCTTCAGCAATCCTGATCTGCCTCCCACAGCTGTCCAATTGTCCAGCCTCCAATAGTATCCACA
>NZ_WUQY01000144.1 GCF_009829085.1 Sphingobacterium bovisgrunnientis | reverse complement strand
CATTTAATAGTTCATTGCGCTGGAGCATGCTGACCCCTTTGCGAGTAGTTTTTGTTACTTAGTGATCAAATAATTGGTATCACTGATTGCTGGAAAACCAAAACAAATGAGTCAAATAAAGCAATTAATTAGATTGTACCAAGGAGGAAGTGGGATAAAAACAATCGCTCGCATTCTTGGAATGAGTAAGAACACCGTAAAGTCTTATCTCAAAAAGATGGCCGATGGGGGCTTCAATACGGAGGAACTGCTCAAGCAAGATGATCCTTTACTGGAAAAATCTTTTCACGCGGGTAATCCTGCTTACAAAGCAGATAAGTTTGAATACCTAAAAAGCCGTCTGGACTATTATGAAAAGGAACTCAAGCGTACTGGAGTCACCAAACAGTTGCTCTGGCAAGAGTATATCGAGAGTGATCCCACTGGTTATAGCTATCCGCAG
>NZ_WUQY01000143.1 GCF_009829085.1 Sphingobacterium bovisgrunnientis | reverse complement strand
AAATTCAAGAATACTCCATAAAATAAATCATTCGAGCAAGGAATTAATACAATCCTAATCTCCTTCACCGGTTCAATCACCCCAAAACTTATCCTTTTATAGGTAGAGTGATCAAAGAATTTTCATTAACATGGTCATTTAAATCTTCAAACAACCTCAAGTGCCACCAACAAGTGCGTATGATGAATTTCATAACTTAAGTGCTCCATAAAGTGTCAAACATGGAATAAGTGGATGAAAATAAACAACATATAGCATTCATGTCCACACTCCATAAATCAAAGCAATGTAATAACCAAAAACAAAGCCGGCAAGGCTATCCAATCAAACAAGCATAAATCATCACACACAAATTTAAACTGTACAAAGCCCTTAAGAATAAAACATGAAAGAGTAAGGGCAAGGGGTTCAAGTACTCCCCTAAGTTGGTTGTGGAGGGTGGTGA
>NZ_WUQY01000142.1 GCF_009829085.1 Sphingobacterium bovisgrunnientis | reverse complement strand
CACTTTAAGAAATAACTTTTCACCAATTTCAAATTGTAGTTCCTTTTGTCGCTTGTCAGCATAAGACTTCTGTCTGTCTTGTGCTATTTTAATCCTTTCTCTGATCTTCTCCACAGCCTTTACAGTTTGTTCCACTATTTCTGGACCCAAAACTTTCCTTTCACCAACTTCATTCCAATGGATGGGTGATCTGCACTTTCTGCCATAAAGATCTTCATACGGTGCCATGCCAATGGTAGACTGGAAACTATTGTTATATGCAAACTCAACCAAAGGTAAATGCATTTCCCAGTTACCACCAAGGTCTAAAGCGCAAGCTCTCAACATATCCTTTAAAGTCTGTATAGTTCTCTCTAATTGTCCATCCGTCTGTGGATGATATGCTGTACTGAATTTTAATCTAGTTCCCATAGCCGTTTGCAGGCTTTCCCAGAACTTGGATGTAAATCT
>NZ_WUQY01000141.1 GCF_009829085.1 Sphingobacterium bovisgrunnientis | reverse complement strand
GTTCGTTATTATGGGTAATTCCAATAAAGGATCGGAGTAATGAACGTAAACAATAGTTGAATTCTTGATGTACATGCTACATAGATTTTATTTTTGCACAAGAATGAACTAAACAATTATAGCTTGTTTGGTATGATACATGGTACAATAATGAATCTTATCCATTGTACAGTCTATTCTGATCATGCTTATACTAGATT
>NZ_WUQY01000015.1 GCF_009829085.1 Sphingobacterium bovisgrunnientis | reverse complement strand
TCGCAGGCGTCTTTAGTTGATAGTAAAATGCTATTAACTCAATAAATTCTTCGCGTGAGCTAATGCCGCTTCTCCTGGATTCGCTCCGCTAAGCATTTGTGCAACCTCTACAATACGTTCATCCGCATTCATCAGTACAATATTCGAACGCGTTTTATCATTTTTGTCCTCTTTGTAAACTTTGAAATGCGAGGTTCCCTTTGAAGCAATCTGCGGCAAATGTGTAATCGCCAATACCTGCATATTATTCGCTAAATCATGCATCACCTCTCCCACTCGCAGTGCTACCTCCCCTGAAATTCCTGTATCAATCTCATCAAAAATAATCGTAGGCAAAGCTGAATTCTGAGCGACCAATGATTTAATAGCAAGCATCACACGTGATAATTCACCTCCGGAAGCAACTTTATGAATTGGTTGTAAAGCTTGTCCTTTATTTGCGGAGAAAAGAAATTGAACGCTGTCCATACCTCTATTGGAAGCTTTATCTAACGATAGCAAGTTTAAGGAGACTTCGAGTTTAGCATTTACCATCCCTACATGAGCCAAAGTCTTTTGAACTGACTCTTCTACTTTAGCCTTTATTTCATGACGCTTTTTGTGAAGGTTTGCACCCAATTGTGAAACTTTTGCCTCCTGATTTTTCTTATCCCCCTCTAGTTTCGCTAAGATATCATCGTGATTTAAGGCAACCTGGAGTTTTTCTTCCAATTCATTTCTTAATTGAATAAGTTCCGTTTCCGATTCAAAGCGATGTTTTTTTAATAAACTGTAGATATCACTCAAACGTGAATTCACTTCATCCAAACGCTTTTCATCCAAATTGACAGAAGCTTCCTGATGTGCAATTTCTGATGACACGTCCTTGATTTCTATATAGGCACTGTTCAATCGATTTGCCAACTCTTCGGCATCTGTAAAATACCGAGAAGCCTGTTGAATTTGTTGTATACTTTCCTTTAATAAGGTCAATGCATTTTGTTCGCCGTCCGCCAACAAATGCGTAGAAGCCAACAACGCGCGCTTGATTTCCTCTGCATTCTCTAATTGGCTTTGCTCCTCTTCTAATTCCTTGAGTTCGCCTTCACGCACATTTAATTTTTCCAATTCATCAAATAGAAATTGGTTATAATCCAATTCAGCATTGGCCGTGCGAGATTCTTCTTTAAGCGTTTTTAACTTTTTATCGAGCTGACGCAATTGTTGAAGTTCTTGTCGAAACTCTTCAAGTAAAATTTCATTCCCTGCAATAGAATCAAGCACAAACAGTTGAAATTCTTCTGTATTGATTTGCAAAGTCGCATGTTGCGAGTGAATATCAATCAATCGTTCACCCAAAGCCTTCAATGTTGCTAAGTTTACTGGTGAATCATTAACAAAAGCACGTGATTTGCCATCTACCGATATTTCACGACGAATAATCGTTTCGTCTTCGTATTCTAAATCATATTCTTCAAAAAATCCTTTCAGATCATACGATGAAATAGAAAAATAACCCTCAATAACACATTTCTTGGAATCATCAAAAAACTGTTTGCCCTCCGCTCTATTTCCCAAAACCAAGCCCAAAGCACCCATCAGAATAGATTTACCAGCTCCTGTTTCCCCGGTGATAATATTCAATCCCTTATCAAAAGCGATATCCAAATTATCAATCAAAGCGTAGTTTTTTATGAGTAATCGTGATAGCATATTCTATAAATTGATGTAATGTGTAACGAAATTTCAATGTCAAATATAGGGATAAGATTTAGGTTTGAGAACCATAAAAAATTCACTTTTTAGTATTTAAATAATATGTTTGTAGTGATATGCCAGATTTCAGCAAACAATTGAGTAAGTACATTCCTGCAGAAGCTGCACCTATTATTTCGCAGTGGATTAACGATTCTGCTTGTCGATTTAAGGTAACCAAAAGTCGTGCATCAAAATTAGGCGATTACCGTGCTCCATTTCGTGGAAGTTCTCATCAAATCACGGTCAATTACGACCTCAATCCCTATGCTTTTCTGATGACAACAGTACATGAATTTGCGCATTTGAAAACGTATCAAGAATATAAAAACCGTGTAAAACCCCACGGAGAGGAATGGAAAAACAATTTTAAATCGCTTATTCAACCCTTTTTGAAATTGAACATTTTTCCTGCTGATGTTGTCATCGCAATTAATAATTACATGAACAATCCTGCGGCATCTTCTTGCACGGATTTGAATCTCTATCGTGTACTAAAACAGTATGATAAGAAGGTGTCTGAACTAATTCATGTTGAAGAATTACCCGAACAGTCAATCTTTCAAATGAAAAATGGAAGAACTTTTCAAAAACTAGAAAAACTTCGTAAAAGATACAAGTGTTTGGAGATTTCCACACAAAAAATCTATCTATTTCACCCAATTGCCGAGGTCATTCCTGTCAAAGATTAGATACAAAAGTCTATCTTTCTTTTTAAATCGTATTTTTATTGATTCAACACATAAGAATTATGAATAAAACTTTTCTATTTTCCTGTGCATTGAGTATAGGGCTATTTTCCTGTACTGAACAAGCTTCGAACTTTGATGCTACAGCATTAGACAGCACAGCACTTGAAGCTATTACAGAAGAATCCTACAAAGCCCACGTAGCTCAACTCGCTTCTGATGATTTCTTAGGTCGAAAGCCTTTTACCAAAGGTGATACATTAACTGTCAATTATATTGAAGAACAATTTAAGGCAATAGGACTTGAGCCAGGGAATGGCGATTCATACTTTCAAGAAGTACCAATGGTTGAAATCACATCAAAACCTGTCGAGCCTAATTTAACTTTCAAAGGCAAAAACGGTTCTATTTCTGTAAAATCATTGGATGATTTTGTTATTGGCACGCGCAAACTCAAGGAAAATACTTTAGTGGAAGATACTGAACTTGTTTTTGCAGGATTCGGTATTTTCGCACCAGAATATAATTGGAACGATTACGAAGGATTGGATGTAAAAGGCAAAACTGTCGTAGTAATGGTTAGCGACCCAGGGCGATACGATAAAAACCTTTTCAAAGCCGATACGATGACCTACTATGGGAGATGGCGTTATAAATTTGAAGAAGCAGGTCGTCAAGGCGCAACCGGAATTTTATTAATTCATGAAACTGGCGCAGCAAGTTATGGTTGGGATGTTGTTCGTTCAGGATGGTCGGGACCGCAATTGGAATTAACAACCAACAATCCTGACGAGTTACCCGAATTTGAAGGCTGGGTTTCTACACCTACTGCCGAAAAATTATTTAAACTCGCTGGTCTTAACGCAGACTTAATGGAAGCTGCTAAAAAGCCTGGCTTCAAGGCAGTACCGATGAATATCAGCACGAAAGTAGAATTAAAAAATGTTTTTAGACATTCCAAGTCAAACAATGTAATCGCGAAAATATCAGGCACGAAACGTGCTGACGAAACAATTATTTACACGGCACATTGGGATCATTTGGGTATCGGTGAACCAGTAAATGGTGATTCGATTTACAATGGTGCCATTGACAATGCAGCTGGTGTAGCGGCTTTATTTGAAATAGGAAAAGCTTTCAAAGCTGCTAAACATCAACCCGAACGTACTATTGTATTTATTGCGTTGACCGCTGAAGAAGAAGGCTTATTGGGTTCATCTTATTACGCGAACAATCCGATTTATCCGTTAAACAAAACAGTAGCTAACTTAAATATGGATGCGTTTAATCCATTAGGTGCGACAAAAGATGTATCGATAGTGGGTATTGGACAAACAGAGATTGAAGATTACGTAGAGCGTTCGGCTGCTAAATTCGGAAGAACAGTAGTTGGTGAGAAAAATCCGACTTCTGGAGGCTTTTACCGCTCTGATCACTTCAATTTTGTGAAGAAAGGTGTACCAGGATTGTTTATGGGTTCAGGTTCAGAATTAATTTCGACAGATTCTGTAGCAAACGAAAAGCGTAAAGAAGCATTAGCTAATAGATACCACAAACCGCAAGATGAATTGGATGAAAATTGGGATTTCGGTGGAATTTTGGCTGATATTCGTCTTTTCTTTGATATCGGATATGTAATGAGTCAAGAAAAAACATTCCCACAATTCAAGGCTAAATCTGAATTTAGAGAATTAGGCGAAAAACGACTTTCAAAATAGTACTTTTGTAGGAAATAGAAAAAAATTAAAACTTTAAACATATGTTAACAGGCATGAAACATTTACACTCGACTTTAGCTGTCATTCTTTTATTGGCTTTAGTTATTTCAATTGTCATTACAGCGGTAAACTATTTCAAAGCAAATCCATATAACCGTAAAATTGCTTTAATCGGGTTTATCTCTGCACACTTGCAATTACTTATTGGTTTGATTATTTACTTCGTGTCTCCACTTGGCATCAAAAGTTTCTCTGGAGAGAATATGAGCAACAGCTTATCAAGATTATATTTCTTGGAGCACCCGTTGATAATGATTATTGCAATTGTATTAATCACGGTTGGTTATATCAAAGCGAAGAAAGCAACATTAGATTATGCAGCAAACAAAACAGTGTTTATCACTTACACGATTGCATTGATCTTGATTCTTACCAGAATTCCTTGGTCGACTTGGTCGATTTTAAACTAAAAATATTGAAGGCTCATTTTTCTCAAAATGAGCCTTTTTATTTTACATATGAAATAGTATAACTTCCCAAAAGATTATATTATTTAGCAATAAACTTTCGGGCTACGCAGTAGTCATACTTACAAATTATCCATTATGAAAAGTGTAATCCTATTTCTTTGCTTTCAAGTATTTATTTTCAGTTCGTTTGCCCAACAGTTTGGACGTGATTTTTTTAATAATTTGACGCACGAGTCTGCGCGAGAAAACTACAAATCCAAATTGGAGAAAAACGTTTTCAATGACTTAATATTTACGGATAATAAAAACAACAAAATCACTTTTAATAATAAATTTTTGTCTAGAACAAATCCTACAGTACTTTCAAATTCTAAAGATCAAGAAATATTTTTTGAAGATCACATTACTTACTTTCGAAATGTAACCAATAGAACAGAAGAATTTGAAATTGACATATTTGACACTTGGATATTCAAAACAAATGTTAATAATAATTACGAAGCGAAATTCAAAAAAGACATATTTAATGCGCGTATTTTTTCGGATAATCAGGGGAATCAATTGTCTTACGATGAAAAATATCTAGCAAAAATTCAAAATAACCCTTTTCGCAATAGTAAAGACCAGTATAAATTTTTCACAAATCTTATCGATAGACTGTCTTCGGAAAAAAATTATAAGGTCGATTTTGAAGTAGACATTTTTAACAAAGTGATTGTTTCCGACAATAGAGGTTTTAAGCGAGAGTCAAACGATGCGTATTACCTTATGCCAGATTTCAATGTTGTAGAAGATACATCCTTAGATGAGGATATTCGAATTCGAAGAATTAGCAATGCGGAATATATCTATCGCGATGGAAATGAATTCGCAAAATTATTTGAGAATAAAACAAAAAGATGGACTTATGAAGATTCGTTAGGCAATAGATTTCAATTTTCGCCATCGACATGGAGGAAATTTCTTCAGCATTATAAAAGCGAAGAAGAAATTTTGAGACACTTTATTTACGAATATCTGTTTTAGTACATAAAACTGAAAGGTGATTTGTGATTAGAATTTATACATAAATCTTAAATCCAAATCAAATCATTCGATTGGTATTTACTAATTCTATAAAAAAGCTTCGCAAAATCGCATTATCCTCAAATTGTAAGTTATTAAAACATTTTAATTCATTAACTTTACACGCATAAATTTGTATAAAACAATCAAAATGAGTGTAGATATCAATAAACTTGAACAGACTGCAACACAAGTAAGACGTGACATCGTACGTATGGTACACGGATGTCAATCAGGCCACCCAGGGGGATCATTAGGCTGTACAGACTATTTCGTAGCGTTATATTTTCATGCTATGAAACACGACCCATCATTTAATATGGATGGTGCTGGTGAAGATTTATTCTTTTTGTCAAATGGACACATCTCACCTGTATTTTACAGTACATTAGCTCGCGCTGGATATTTCCCAGTAAGTGAGTTGGCTACTTTCCGTAAGATCAATACACGTCTACAAGGTCACCCTACTACGCATGAAGGCTTACCTGGTATCCGTATTGCCTCAGGGTCATTAGGACAAGGTCTTTCGGTTGCTATTGGGGCAGCTCAAGCTAAAAAATTAAACAAAGATAATAGTCTTGTTTATGTATTGATGGGTGATGGTGAATTGCAAGAAGGTCAAGTTTGGGAAGCTGCGATGTATGCTCCTCACAACAAAATGGACAACATTATCGCTGCTGTGGATTATAATGGTGCTCAGATTGATGGTTCTACAGATCAAGTTTTGTCTTTAGGTAACTTGAGAGCAAAATGGGAAGCTTTCGGTTGGGATGTTTTAGATGTAGAAAAAGGTAACGATATGTCTGCAGTAGTAGCTGGTATCGAAGAAGCAAAATCACGTAGTGGAAAAGGTAAACCTGTTGTTATCTTATTGCATACAGCAATGGGTTCAGGAGTTGATTTCATGATGGGTACACACAAATGGCATGGCGTAGCTCCAAATGATGAGCAATTGGCTAGTGCTTTGAATCAATTACCAGAAACATTAGGCGATTATTAATAATAGATTTTAGATATGAGATGTTAGATATTAGATTATTTTCTAAATACTAACTACTAACATCTAAATACTACGACAAACATGAAAAAATATACTTTTACAGAATCTAAAGATACACGTTCGGGTTTCGGTGTTGGTTTACTGGAAGCCGGAAAAAAGAATGAAAATGTAGTAGCATTGTGTGCTGACTTGGTAGGCTCGTTGAAAATGGATGCTTTTATTAAAGAATTTCCAGAGCGTTTTTTCCAAATTGGTATCGCAGAAGCAAATATGATGGGTATTGCGGCTGGATTAACAATCGGCGGAAAAGTTCCTTTTACAGGTACTTTCGCTGAATTTTCTACAGCACGTGTTTATGATCAAATCCGTCAATCTATTGCTTATTCGAATAAAAATGTTAAGATTGCTGCTTCACATGCAGGTCTTACTTTGGGTGAAGATGGCGCGACGCACCAAACTTTAGAAGATATTGGTTTAATGAAAATGTTGCCAGGAATGGTTGTTATCAACCCTTGTGACTTCAATCAAACTAAGGCGGCGACTATTGCGGTAGCAGAATACGAAGGACCTGTTTACCTACGTTTCGGCCGACCAGTTGTCCCTAACTTTACACCTGCAGATCAAACTTTCGAAATTGGTAAAGCTGTGATGCTAAATGAAGGTAAAGATGTAACAATCATCGCTACGGGTCACTTGGTATGGGAAGCTATCCAAGCGGGTGAAGAATTGGAAAAATTAGGCATCGATGCGGAGATTATCAACATTCATACAATCAAACCTTTGGACGCAGAAGCAATCTTAGCCTCAGTTAAGAAAACGGGCTGTGTCGTAACAGCAGAAGAGCACAACCGTCTAGGTGGTTTGGGTGATAGCGTAGCACAAGTTTTGGCTCAACATTTACCAACTCCACAAGAATATGTAGCTGTAGATGATAGCTTCGGCGAGTCAGGAACACCAGCACAATTGATGGAAAAATACGGTTTGAATGCCGCTAACATTGTTGTTGCAGCTCAAAAAGTTATTAGCAGAAAAAAATAATAAATGGAAGACGCGCAAATAATATCCATGTTTGCCGATGAAAGTTCGCGTGAAGCGGCTTTCAAACAATTGTTGAAGAAATATCAGCAAAAAATATATTGGCATGTCAGACGCATGGTCATCGATCATGACGATGCGGATGACGTGACCCAAGATATCTTTGTAAAGGTATGGCGTAATTTAGATAAGTTCAGAGAAGATTCTCAATTGTATACGTGGTTGTACAGAATTGCAACGAATGAATGCATCACTTTTCTAAATAAGAAAAAGCAAAAAAACAATGTTTCATTGGATGACGACAATTCATCGTATTTATCCGAAACATTAGCAGGTGGCAGCTATTTCAACGGCGATAAAGCGCAGATGAAATTGCAACAAGCTTTACTTACATTACCAGAAAAGCAACGCTTGGTTTTCAACATGAAATATTTCGAAGATTTGAAATATGATGAAATTTCTAGTATTTTAGGGACTAGTGTTGGTGCATTAAAAGCATCATACCACCTAGCCGTCAAAAAAATAGAACATTTTTTTAATAGCCAAGATTAAACCTTCGGATATTAAAGACATCTATATAGGACTCATGAAGGAAAATAACACATATAACGAAGAATTAGGAGGCAAAAATCTACCAGATTCATTGCGTGTAAATCCTTTTGCCATTCCTACTAATTTCTTTGCGGAGCAAGAAAACCAAATCTTACATCAAATTATGCTTGAAAGTCTGCGTGATTTTAACGAAAATGATGAATCAAATGCTACAGAAGCGAAAGTTCCTGAAGGCTATTTTGATACATTAGAAAATAATATTTTCGCAAAAATTGCCGAACAAGATTTGAAGGATCAAGTAAGTGAAGAAGGTTTTATTGTGCCAGATCAATATTTCGAACAATTCGGTCAAACTATCGAAGTGCGTTTAGCAGAAGAAAATTTAAAATCTTTCAGCCCAACTTTAGAATATCAAATTCCTGAAGATTATTTCGCGAAAGCAGAAGAAGGTATTTTCGCTAAAATCGCAGAGCAGAATCTTCGCGATACAATTGGGAATGATACAGGTTTTACGGTTCCTACGGAATATTTTACTCAAGCGACCGCAGAAATTGAAGACCGTATATTGATTGAAAAATGGTCAAAAGATTTAGGTAAAGAACATTTTGCTGTTCCAACTGGATATTTTGATCAGTTATCTGATAACATCCTTGCTAAAACCGTAGGTGATATACCAGAAAAAGTTAAGGTAATTACATTGCCAAAACGTCCGATTTGGAAAAAATACGCAGCAGCAGCGGTGGCTATAATTGTTGGTAGTGGAGCTTATTTTGGTTTGCAAAACAGCAATTCAAATCCACAATTGCAACAGCAGGTGGCATCTTCAGATGTGAATTTGGAGAATATAAGTGACGAAGAAATTCTCGGTTATTTAGCTCAAGTTTCTGAAGGAGAAGATTTAATCCAATTGGCAGAGTTTGCGTCTGATGATTATAACGATGACGAGAAAACACAATTAGATTCAAATATTGATGACGATGAAATTGAAGATTATTTAAATTACGTGCTATAATGTTACATTTTAAATATATACTTACTACTATTTGTTTGCTTTTTATAACACACTTCTCTTTTGCGCAACGCAATTTTGAGGCAATTGAAAGCGAAAAGATAGCATATATTACAAAAGAATTGAAATTAACACCTGCAGAGGCTGAACGATTTTTTCCGATATACAATCAATACAATAAAGAAATGTGGGAATTAAAACGTGCTAAAAGAGGTGCTCAACGTACGCCAGAAGGTGCGAATTCTTTAAATCCCGAAAAACGTGATGTCATTGCATATGATGTGAAAGAAGTTGAACTCAAAAAAGCCTATCGTGCTGACTTTGCAAAATTCATAGGACAAACTCGAGCTTCACAATTTTTTCAAGTCGAAGAAGATTTTTTCAACTTACTACGAAGTAAGATTCAAAATAGAAAAAAAGAATAAAGAACTAGCCTGCAAAATTTGCAGGTTAGTTTTGCTTTTAATTATATCTATTGCGCTTGCTCTCCTGATTCAATCTCTTTTCGCAAGACAGAATGCTTCTTACCATATATGAAATAGACTACAACCCCAATTAACATCCAAATCCCTAATCTCTCCCAACTAACCAGTGGCAACGAAAGCATCATAAGTACACATACAATTATACCTAATATTGGTACTAAAGGCACGAAAGGTGTTTTAAACGGACGATTTGCAGTTGGATTACTTTTACGCAAAACAAGTATACCTATACACACCAATGTGAATGCTAATAATGTCCCAATACTTACCATATGTCCAAGATCTGATACGGGAACAAATCCTGCAAATATGCTGACGAAAACCATAAAAATTAAATTTGTTTTCCACGGCGTTTGTCTTTTGGATAAGTCTGAAAATATTTTAGGTAAAAGACCATCTTTACTCATCGAATAAAAAACACGGCTTTGTCCTAATAGCATAACCAAAATTACGGAGGTGTATCCTGCGATAATAGTTACAACCATAGCTGTATTCAGAAAATCATAGCCTGTCCTACCAAAAGCTGTTGCTACGGGCTTAGCATCCCCCTTAAATTCCGTATAATTAGCCAAACCAGTCATTACATAGGAGAATAGTACATAAAGAATAATACAAATAAGTAAGGGTCCAATTATTCCTATAGGCATTCCCTTTTTTGGATTAATAGCTTCTTGAACTGCTGTACTCACAGCGTCAAATCCTACAAATGCAAAAAATAAAACTCCAGCGGCACGAAGTACACCTGAAATACCAAATTCACCAAAACTATCACTTGAGAAAAACTCAAAAAAACCGACTTTACCTTGTTTTAGTAATTCTTCTCCCTCATTTACAGGGATAAATGGTGTGTGATTCGCAGGATTAATAAACTGCCAACCTAATGTTATAAATAGGATAACTACAGCTACTTTTAATACAACCAAAATATTATTCACAAAAGAAGATTCCTGTGTGCCACGCATCAATAACAAAGACAGCAAACAAACTATTACGATTGCTGGTAGATTTACCACTCCGCCCTCCTACGGTCCCGCCAATAACTCAGGAGGTAATGACATGCCAAAAACAATGAGTAATTGATTGAAATATTGCGACCAACTCGCAGCGACTGTAGCATTCGCTAATGCATACTCCAATACCAAATCCCACCCAATTATCCATGCCATAAACTCACCCATCGTTGCATAGGAATAAGTATAGGCAGAACCAGCAACTGGAATCATAGAAGCAAATTAAGCATAACATAAACCAGCGAATGTACATCCTACCGCTGCAATTATAAAGGATAACATGACGGCAGGACCTGCATTTTCAACTGCCGCAATACCTGTTAAAGAAAAAAGTCCTGCTCCGATAATCGATCCTACTCCCAAAGCTATCAGACCAGAACTGTTAATGTTCTTTTTAATGTACCTTCCCCACTTTGTGACGCCTCGGCAACTAGTTTGGGTATTGATTTTTTATACCACATAATTTAGATTTGAATAATTAATCCAATCTAAACACAATATTTAATAAATAAAACTAAAAAGAAAAAAATTACCAAGGTTTATAATTCGAATTAACTGGTTTCGTTAAATCAAATTTTACAGTAAATACTCTTTCTGATCCAATTCTTCTCAAATTATAGGTATATGTTGTACCATCCATAGTAATCCACCACACATTTTGACACGCATGATCAATAAGATCACAAGTTTCATTATCCGCTGGGAAAACTTGAATGTGTTTTGCACCTTCATTAGGTGATGTGCCACCATAGAACGTTACTTTATCTGGAGAACCATCTTCGTGTCTGTGGTCGTGTTTCAGGGTAATAACATTGTTGGAATAATTTAAAATCCAAGTTCTGGATTTGTCTTCGCCGACATAGAATGGAATTTTTACTTCGCGATCATCGTAAGACATTACTTGCATAAGCAATCGTTTTCCTGTAAAACCATCCCCCTCTTTTCCACCTTCCACTATTTCACCTTCGAAATATTGACCTTCAAATGGCTTGAACTGCTCCAAAAAGAGTTTAGAATTAGGTTTTTCTTGTGCTATAACAGCCTGATTAATAAAAAGAAATAATAAAATAAGATATTTCATAATATAAATGAATAAATAATTTTGAATTTTCGAATATAGTTCAAAACTAAAACAATATACTATTGTGTATATCAAATGTTTTGCATACCTTTGCAACGCCTTAGGCAATAGTGCCTATTGTATAATTTATTTCATGAACCCATTTTTAGAACTGGGAATCCGTGAGGAAGTTGTTAAAGCCATCTCAGAAATAGGTTTCGAGAAACCTTCTGAAATTCAGGAAAAAGCCATTCCTGTTTTATTGACTGGTAGCGACGATTTTGTCGGATTAGCCCAAACCGGCACAGGTAAGACAGCGGCATTTGGTCTTCCATTATTAGAGCAATTAGACTTTTCTCAAAAACACCCACAAGCATTAATTTTGTGCCCTACACGTGAGTTGTGTTTACAAATCGCTAAAGATTTAGAAAAATTTGCTAAATACATCGATAACGTACATGTTGTTGCTGTATATGGAGGTGCAAATATCAGTGACCAACTACGTCAAATCAGACGCGGTGTGCAAATTGTAGTAGCGACCCCAGGTCGTATGTTAGATATCATTGGCAGAAATGCAATTGATTTTTCTAGCGTAAAATATGTTGTATTAGATGAAGCGGACGAAATGTTAAACATGGGTTTCCAAGAAGACATCAACAACATTTTATCAGAAACTCCCGAGGACAAAAAAACTTGGTTGTTTTCTGCAACAATGCCAAGAGAGGTACGTCGTATCGCTCAGAAGTATATGACTGATCCATTTGAATTAACTGTAGGTACAAAAAATACAGGTAATGCAAATATCGAACACCAATACTTCTTGGTAAAAGCGAGAGATAAATACGCAGCATTCAAACGTATCGTTGATTCTAATCCAGAAATCTTTGGTATCGTATTCTGTCGTACTAAAATCGAAACGCAAGAAATCGCTGAAGCATTAATCAAAGATGGTTACAATGCGGATGCTTTACACGGTGATTTATCACAACAACAACGCGATAAAGTAATGAAGCGTTACCGTGACCGTAGTTTACAAATGTTGATCGCAACAGACGTAGCTGCACGTGGTATCGATGTGAATGACGTGACACACGTTATTAACTTCTCATTACCTGATGAAATTGAAAACTATACACACCGTTCTGGTCGTACGGCTCGCGCTGGTAAAACTGGTATTTCAATCTCATTAATCAACATCAAAGAGCAAAGTAAAATCCGTCAACTTGAAAAAGTAATTGGTAAACCTTTTGTTAAAATGCAAGTACCTCAAGGTGCTGATGTTGTTGAAAAACAGTTATTGACTATCATAAACAAAGTTAATAATGTAGAGGTTAACGAAGATCAAATCAATCCATTCATGCCTGCTATTATGGAAGGTTTTGAATCTTTATCAAAAGAGGAGATTGTAAAAAGATTTGCATCATTAGAATTTAATAGATTCTTAGAATACTACAAAAATTCTCCGGACTTAAACATCGAAGCTCGCGAAATAAGTGGCGATAGACGTGAAAGAGATGATCGTGGACCTCGTCAGAGTTCTAAAGGTTACACTCGCTTGTTCATGAACTTAGGTTCTGTAGATGAGTTCAGCCGTGGAGATATGTTAGGATTTATTTGTAATACTGCAAATATTACTGGCAAGTCTATCGGTAAAATTGATTTGAAGGGTGTTTTCACATTTTTCGAAGTTCAAGACGAAGAAGTTAATAAAGTATTCGATGGTTTCAAAGGTGTAGATTACAACGGACGTCAAGTACGTATCGAAGTATCTGGCGCTAGCGAAGGTCGTTCGGATCGCGGAGATCGTGGTGGTCGTCCTTCAAGAGGCGGTGACCGTGGAGGAAGACCTCGTGGTGAGCGTAGTGGTGGTGGATTCGGCGGCGAAAGAAGAGATCGTGGCGGTGATCGTCGTGGTGGATTCGGTGGCGGCGAAAGAAGAGAGCGCAGCGGCGGAGATAATGGCGGATTCCGTGATTTCTCTGGCAAAAAACGCGAATCGAAAAGCAGATATTAATCTTAAGAATATTGCGTAAATTTGTAAGGCTACCTACTTTGGGTAGCCTTATTTTTTTGTGATATTGCTTATGAATAACGAGCTTACACGTGTATTTGACTTAGTCAACTACAGACAACACACTTACCCTATTTCCGCGATTTTTTCACACAAAGAAAATAACCGCTGGAAAGAAATTTCAAACTTGGACTTTCAAAAAAAAGTCGATGAGATTTCAAAAGGTCTTATCGCACTAGGTGTACAACCCGATGATAAAATAGGTATCGTAAGTGAAAATCGAATTGAATGGTCTTTAATAGACTTCGCAATACAACAAATTGGCGCTGTGGTTGTCGCACTTTATCCAAACATTTCGGACAACGACTATTCATATATATTCAATCATGCCGAAATCAAGCTTGCAATAATAAGTTCTAAGACTTTATATGAACGTATAAATGAACTTAGACCTAGCATACCAGAATTGCAACATACTTTTATTTTGGATGAAGGAACTTTATATCCCAATTGGGATATGATACTACAAACAGGAAAAGTAATTTCTGATAACGAACTTGCTGCACGTAAATCCGCGGTTGAAAATGAGCATATTGCCACGATCATTTACACCAGTGGCACTACAGGTAGTCCCAAAGGTGTCATGCTAACACACAAGAATCTATTAGCGGATATGATGAGTAGTGAATATTCCTTTCCAGTAACTGCATACGATCGTGCCTTATCGTTTCTTCCCGTCTGCCATGCCTATGAACGCTTGTTTCATTACGTATATATGTACAAAGGGTTGACGATTTTTTATGCACAATCGATGGAAACTATCGGTGCTGATATGAAGGAGGTCAAACCACATATTTTCTCTGCTGTACCTCGTGTATTGGAAAAAGTGTATGACAAAATTATGGCTACTGGCAATTCGCTCACTGGAATAAAACATAAACTATTCTTTTGGGCTATTGGCTTAGGTGAAAAATATGATTTAGATGAGTCGAAAAGATCTTGGTGGTACGACACACAGCTCAACATAGCACGTAAATTGATTTTTTCAAAATGGCAAGAAGCTTTGGGTGGCGAAATAAAGGGTATTGCGACAGGCTCAGCAGCATTACAAGAGCGTTTGATAAGATTATATATAGCTGCAGGAATTATGATTTACGAAGGATATGGACTCACAGAAGGTGGCCCTTGCCTTTCGGTTAATGATTTCAAACGCGGAATGAAAATCGGAACTGTTGGCTTACCACTAATCAATATCGAAATCAAATTAGCCGAAGATGGTGAAATTCTTGCCAAAGGAGACAATGTGATGTTGGGCTATTACAAAGATCCACAAGCGACACAGGAAGTTATTAAAGACGGTTGGTTGTATACAGGTGATATTGGACAATGGGTGGATGGTAAATTCCTAAAAATCATCGATCGCAAGAAAGAAATGTTTAAAACTTCTGGTGGCAAATATGTAGTTCCTCAGGCTATAGAATCCAAAATGGTCGAATCGCCATATATCGAACAATTAATGGTAGTTGGCGATGGCGAAAAATTCCCCGCTGCCTTTGTCGTTCCTTCTTATACAAACTTATTGGAATGGGCAAAAGTCAACGCTCCAGAATTATCTAAATTAGCGCAGGAAAACTTTCTTCTGAATGATAAAATTAAACATAAGATTACGGAAGAGATCGACAAAGTCAATTCAGCATTCGGACAATGGGAGCAAATCAAAAAATTCGCTATCATTCCAAATGAATTCACCATTGAAGGTGGTGAATTGACACCTACTTTGAAGATGAAACGCAAGAAAATTATTGAGAAATATCTTGTAAACTATAAGGAAATTTATTCTTAAAAATATAGCCTTCCAAATCGTGAAGGCTATATTTTTAAATCTTATTTTCCGATTTTAGATGATTAGTATTTGGATTTTCCTTCGAAAACCTTTGAATGAGTTTATAGGTATTCGGAATCATAGTCTCCAAGCGTTTTAAAGTCTCAGCAGAAATATTCTCTCGATCAAAAGGAATAGACTTCACGTATTCTTGAATTTCGCCTTCAGTTCTTCCGTATTTATAATCGTATGTAAATCGTCCCGCGCTATCCAATTTTACATTTGAGTTTGTCAAATTTGGAACAGAAATATAAAATTCTGACTGCTGTAATAATGGTTGTTTACTTGCATTAAATAACTTCTTAGTCTCTAAAGCCGAATATAACTCCTGAGCTACATACACGGATGGATCAATTATGTGCAACTTCTCTCCTATCAAATGCTTGTAATGATATCTTCCATCACCTCCCCTATAACTCCTTAATTCCGCGAAGACTTTATTAATTTCTTTGATTAAATATGGATAATGTGTACAGCCTAAAATAATAGCCTTTAAAGGTTGTGGGTCTTTCGATTTTCGCATTTGCTCCAATAAAGAAACAAGATGATATCGCACATAATTTTCTGCATCATTGAGCTGAATTATGGAACAGTCGTCTATATTTTTATTATCGCATAATAAACTGTTTCCTTCATTTTTGAAATTATAAACATCTATCAACGCTTTATCAATCGTATAATTTGGATTTTCGAAGGAAGGTCCACGATAAGCATCTTGTGGAACATTAGTATTTTTTCGAATAAAATCAGGTTCTTCATCCACCGCCTCAGCCAAACCGTAACCTCCTTGATTAAAAATCTGAATATTTCCACTGAAATTGCCTTCTGCAATTTGTTGCCTCAATGTACGCTCATATCCTCTGGAAGCAATAGTACCGACTGTCGCAAAAACAGCTATTGCACCATTTTCAGTTTTATCAAAGAAAGAAAGCGTTCCACGTGTAGCTGCGTTTATCACGCCAATAATTGGGATATCCAAGTTTGTTTTTTTCACAAAGGATCGACCATCTTCATAACCGTAAGCCGTAGCTGTATTGCACGCGATTACAATAGCTTTGACTTGTTCCTTATTCGATAAATAAGATGTGCTTGTACCGGATTGGTAGTATTTATTCCCTAATAGAAATTGGAAATCCTTTATAATATGTTCTTTCAGCAGATCATCTTTACCTGTTGAATTGTAATTTCCATACGGCATATTGGCTTGATCTGCGAGGTAGATAAATTTTTCAGATGAAAAATCAGAAGCCCCATCCGCACCTCGCTCTTTAGAAATATTGTTATGCTGATCAAAATTCACCAAGGCGTCCAGCACAGTTAATCCACCAGTTCCTGAATCAAAAACGCCTATCGGCAATTGATGTAAAGGCCGGGAATAATTAGAGAAATCGATATGATAGAAACTGCTGCTATCCCTCAAAATACTATCCTCAATTTTTGACTTTTCTTGTGTAAAAGAAGTTCGTACATTCAAGCACAAACACGCAAGAAGTGATAGACCCGCAAAAGATTTATTCATTTTTCATTAGGTTGATTGCGCTAATTTAATAGTTTTTTAGAGCAAACCTTTACAAACCTGCATTATTTTTTAATGAGAAAAATGATGTTAATGAAAATATGAATATTTATAGCTTCACAAATCTTCTTTTCAATTGCAATCTTCGTGATTTTCGTAGGCGGGAGTGTTTAACGGGGTAATGTCTATCTTTTGTGATATTATTGAAAATTAAAGCAATCACCAATAAAATCAAAGCCCCTGAAAGAACAGGCGATAGCACATACATATACCCCATCTCAGCAATCTTGGTTCCACCAGATACCGCTATCAAAGCTGTAGCTCCTCCTGGAGGATGCAAACATCGAGCAACCTGCATCGCAACTATCGAAAGTGCAACAGCAGTTGGTGCTGTGAGCCATATGATATCTGGAAAAACTTTCGCTACAGTCACTCCAACAATTGCCGAAATAACATGACCAGCTACCAAATTTCTTGGCTGCGCCAAAGGACTGTACACTGCACCGTAAATCAATACAGAAGAAGCTCCAAAAGAACCGATGAGAAATAGATTTTCTAACTGTGGAAGTTGAAGGGATTGCAAATAAGCAATAATTCCAATCCCTATAAAAGCACCGACAAAAGACCAGAAATGGTCTTTAAAATCGACTAATGTTTCTTTATAAACTACGTATTTATAAACTCTAAGTTGTCTTCGTAGTTTTTGCTTTAGCATTTTTATTTATTATTTCGTTGGCGAATAGCCTCATAGAGCACCACACCTGCTGAAACAGAGACATTCAATGAACCTATCTCACCAAACATCGGAATCTTTGCCAATTTATCCGAAATACGAATCAAATCATCCGACACACCGACATCTTCAGCCCCCATAATGATACAAGTAGGTCCTGAATAATCTACGTCATACACAGAATCCTTCGTTTTTTCGGTACTCACTACCAATTGTACTCCCGAATCAATTAAAAATCGCCCTGTTTTACCTAAGGAATCTTGACGACAAACTGGAATCTTATAAAGAGCACCTGCTGAAGTTTTAATTGCATCAGGATTGATTTCTGCCGAACCTTTTTTCGGAACAATAATCGCGTGTACACCTGCACATTCTGCCGTACGCGCAATAGCGCCCATATTACGAACATCTGTGACTCCATCCAACATCAACAACAATGGCGTTTCACCTTTCTCATATATCTCAGGAAGAATATCTTCAATGTTATTGTAAATAATAGGTGAAATAACGGCGATTACACCTTGATGATTTTTGCGTGTAATCCGATTCAATTTCTCAACTGGCACTTGTTGGTAACCAATGTTATTTTCCTTGATTAATGCTTTCAATTCCAACAGTAAACTACCGCTCAATCCACGTTGGATAAAAAGAGATTCTATCTCTTTACCACTATCGATGGCTTCGATGACAGCACGAATACCAAAAACCATTTGATTACTTTCTCGTTGTTCGCCGCGATCACGACGTTGGAAACTGTTTTGCATTATTGTAAATTATAAGTAATGAGATAAGTAGCTTAATAACTATTTACCAAAATTTTGTACAAAGATAAGAAAGAGAAATTTAGCTAAGACCTAAATTGAATGTTTTTCGCAAAGTTTCCAAAGATGGATTCTTTTGCACCATGACCTGATACTTTTCTTGGGAAGTATAAGCTTTACGGATAACAGACTTTTCAAGTTGATGTGTCGTAATATCCAAGGAAAAGTTTTTTAGTTCTACCCTTAAGTAATTAAGAATATCTATTTTTCCTTCTTTAAGCTGTTCACTTTGCACCATATTTTCCACATCGATCTCGATAATATTCCCATTCAGACGTGGCTCGTTGGCCGTCATAATGGTATACAAGGTAATACGATTTTCAGCTTTTAGCTTTTCTGCTAGAGTATTCCATTTACTGATAAATGAATTGAAAGTTACTTCATGAAACTCGTTACCTTGTACTAAATCGGATTCTTCGGATTCATCTGTTGTTTTTTCTTCAAAAACTGTAGTCAAACTCGGCACCGCAACAGAAGGTTTGAAACTTCCCCATCCTTTCCCAGAAGAAAATGATTTTTTCTCTGGTTCAGGTGCCTTAACAGGACTTGGAATAGGAGATTTTACGGGAGCTGGCGCACTAGTTGCTGAAGATGTATTAGATGCTACTTGAGGAGCTTGCGGCGTAGAAGCCACAGCTGATTTTACTGACTCAGGGAGTTTTTTTTTTAGTTCCACTTGCGTAGCTGATATACCATTTACTCCTAACTTGATAGCGGAGGACAAATGGCACATCTTTAATAAAGCCAGTTCGATTTGTAAACGTTGATTTTTGCTCGTGCGGTAAGATATTTCGCATTGATTCGCAATGTTCAATGCAGAAAGCAACAATCCCGAACTTAATGCAGAAGATTGCTCAAAATATTTTTTCTTAATATTCTCACTGACATCCAAAAGCTTTAACGTACGTGGTTCTTTTGTTACTAAAAGATTTCGAATATGATTCGACAATCCTGCGATAAAATGCCCCCCATCAAAACCTTTGTTCAACACATTATCAAAAATTAACAACGTATCTGCCGCGTCTTCTTGAGCGATAGCCTGCATTAATTTGAAATAATAATCGTAATCAAGAATATTTAAATTATCAATTACAGCTTGATAAGTCAAATTGCGATTCGAAAAGCTCACAATTTGGTCAAACATCGATAAAGCATCACGAAGACCGCCATCTGCCTTTTGCGCAATCACATGTAAGCCATCCGCCTCAAAAGTTACCTCTTCTTTTGCCGCAATATTTGCCAAATGATTGGCCATATCCTCTACTTTGATTCGATTAAAATCAAAGATTTGACAACGCGAAAGAATAGTCGGAAGTATCTTGTGCTTTTCTGTAGTAGCTAGGATGAAAATAGCATACGAGGGTGGCTCTTCTAATGTTTTCAGGAAAGCATTAAAAGCGGCTTGAGATAACATATGCACCTCATCGATGATGTAAATTTTATATTTGCCCGTCTGCGGCGGAATGCGTACCTGCTCAATCAAGCTTCGTATATCATCCACAGAATTGTTGGAGGCTGCATCTAATTCGTGAATACTAAATGAAGCACCATTTTGGAAAGAATTACAACTCTCACAAGTGCCACAAGCTTCTGTATTTTCAGAAATCTGTTCGCAATTGATGGTTTTTGCCAAAATACGTGCACAAGTCGTCTTACCAACACCTCTTGGTCCACAAAAAAGGAAAGCTTGGGCTAACTGATTGTTGTGAATAGCATTTTTAAGGGTGTTCGTAATATGTGATTGTCCAACGACAGAATCGAAGGCAACGGGACGATATTTACGTGCAGAAACAATGAAATTATCCATCATCACAAAGATAGCTAATTTCGAACGCTAAGACAACACATGATTACATAATTACCCCTTCATTAATCAGCGACACGTACAAATCTTTCACCACAGCCCTCAATACATGGATAATATATTGTTAATTGATTTCCTTTCAATTCATAACTAAAATTCGTAGGACATTTCTCTATTTTTATGGTATTTCTATTATCTGTATATTCTGTTATTGTATAAGCAGATGTTTCATGTAAAAGACCATTTGAAATCAAGGAGCATAATGAAGAATTTGATGAAACTTCACCTTCAGATGTAAACTCCAAAATTTTACCGCCATTAACTTTTGTGAATTTGCCAGAACCATCACCCGGATCTGAATAAACTTCCGTCAATTTCCATTTTCCAATGATTGAGGATACTTCAGATTCACTTGAATTATTCTTTTTACAGGATGAGTTCATTAGTTGCAATCCAACTATGCAAAACATGATTATTAAATTTCTCATAATTATAATTGATTTACTTACAGTAACGACTAAATCAACTAACTCGCTACATAAAGTTTGTCTGATATAATAAAGGAACTAGAAAACTAAATATACTTATTTAATAATAGTATTCAATTCTTTTCGATACTGTAAAGCACTTTTACCCGTAAATTCTTTAAACAGTTTATTGAAATGACTAAAATTATGAAAGCCACTTTCATAGCTGATATTTGCTATACTCATTGGTTTTTCGGCTAACAATTTGCACGCATGTACGATTCTGTATTCGTTGACAAAGCGAGTGAAAGTCTTATTGGTTACTTTTTTGAAAAATCGACAAAAAGAAGGAATAGTCATATTAGACATTTCAGCTACTTGCTCTAAACTTATTTCTTCTAAAAAATGATCTTTCACATGATTAAATATCATATTGATACGATCATTATCCTGCACTTGAAGCTCTACCGTAAAACCTGAAGCATTCAATATCTTATGATCTGTGGCTGATTCCAACTCTTTCAAAACTTCTAAAAGGCTAATTAATCGTTGAAAAGGTTCTTGATCGAACATCTTCTCGATTTTAGAACCAACAGATTTTTTAGTCGCGGCACTGAATGCCATACCTGCCTTTGCAGTTTCAAAAAAGTCAATTAAAAATTTGTTTTCAGGAAGCATCATAAATTCTCTTCCAAACAACTCTGGCTTAAATTGGATTACTGTCTCCTTTTTATTCCCAGTATTTGTATCTGTAAATCCACAATGTGGAAGATTACTACCTATCAAAATGAGGTCTCCATTGGTATAATACGAGATATGACTACCTATTTGTCGTTTTCCCGCTCCACCATGCACATATACTATCTCTATCTCAGGATGATAATGCCAGACATGCGCCTTATTATTTTCATTCTCTATATATTTCGAATAAGCGAAAGAACTGCCGAAGGAGGGCTCGACTACTTCAAAGCTTGGGTTGATCTTTTTCATAACGAGTAGAAAGTTAGATAAAAATTTACAAGAAATTAACTAAAGATTATTATTTGTGATAAATTATCAATATAGCATAGAAATTAGAAAATACTGCATAAAAATTACACATTTTTCAGCTATACATTTGTATTGTAAGTTATTTAATAATTATTTAAAATTATTTGTCATGAAAAATTTATTAAAATCAACTTTTTTACTTGCTCTTTTAGCAATTTCATCAGCAACTTATAGCAACGATATCAAATTATCGGTAAAACCTCATTCATATAAAGAAAAATCAATTATCCTTTCAACAAAAGAACTTGAAAAAGTAGATTTATTTATCTACAACATATATGAAGGTGAACTTTATAAAGAAAGTATCAAAGCTGACAAACCTTTAACTAAGGTTTACAACCTAAATGCCTTCCCAGAAGGACATTATATTGTAAAACTGGTAAAAGGCAAGGAAACAATTGAGTATGAATTAAGAATTACACGAGATAAAGCACTAGTTTCGGCACCTCTTGTAACTAAATAAGATTTGAAAACTCAAAAATTTATGTTTACTAAGTACAATTATGTGTCTTGTCGTAGCGAAATTAAATGATGAATGGATGTTGAAATGCTTTGTGAAGCTAATAGTAATCAACTAAACATATAAAAACAGACATACACAGATTTACGAGGATAAACTTAAATATTATAAGAAATTTTAACCAAACCTATTAACCTCAATATTGAATTATTGAGTTAGAATAAGCTTTAGCACGAATACACTTACATAATGTCTAAAGCTTATTCTTTACATACATAATAAGATGCCAAAATAAATTGTGCATCTCGCTAAAATAGAACTTTCTCTCCCTATATATATTGTTAACTCCTTATTCACAAAATAAGGGGTTTTCTTTTGAAATCTTAAGCACCAACTTTTTGATTAAATTTGTGTTATATTTATGTTATTTAAAGGTCTTCTGAATGAATCAATTATTTACACGGTTTATTTGCGTTGCTACTATTCTATGTAATGGCTTGATTTCATTTGGTCAAAATTTTGAAAGCATTGACTTTCTGCAAAAACCATTTCAATTTGACAAATCACGCTTAGAAACATTTGATTTTCCAACCATAATAAGTGAAGAGGCAATTCAACAATTTCATCAAAAGATTAATTCAGAAGAATATCAGCATCTTATACATGAACTCGTAACTTATCGTACGAATGAAAAGCTTAGCGATTGGCTGTATTATCAACTGATTCGACGAGTTTCGCAATCTTTGAGTCCAAAGGCTGAAAATTACCCGCGCTATACATTGTATAAATGGTACCTGATGAATAAATCGGGCTATGATGCACGAATCGCAATCGGAAATAATCAAATCATTTTCTACATAAAAAACAAAGAAGACATTTCGGACATCCCATTTTTTAACATTGATAATCAACAATACACTTGCTTGAATTACCACGATTATGGAAAATTATTTCAACGAACCAATGCGTATAAGCCTGTAGATATTTACTTTGCGGAAGGTAAAAATGATTTTAGGTATAAAATAGATCAAATGCCGGAGTTAATGGCACAAGGCTACAAAGAAAAGAATATTCAATTTGAATATAACGACAAAGTGTACAATTTTAACATCAAAGTGAATGATGAAGTTTCCAGTATATTTAAAAACTATCCAGGTGTTGATTTCGAATCGTACTTTAATATACCACTCACAAAAGAAACATACAGCTCGTTGATCCCTGTATTGAAAAAGAATGTAGCTGAGATGAACACTGAAAATGGAGTCGATTATTTGATGCGATTTACACGCTATGCTTTCCTATATGAAAATGACGAAGAAAATTTTGGCACTGAAAAAAGACTTTCACCAGAACTCACGCTGCTCAATCCATATAGCGATTGTGATGACCGTGTGGCGTTGTTTTTCTATTTGGTAAAAGAGATTTATAATCTTCCGATGGTCGCGATCTTGTACCCAACACACATTACTATGGGTGTTCAGTTTGACAAAAAAATTGGTAAAACCATCAAATTTGAAGATCAATATTATTCAATTTGTGAACCAACACCGCAAGCTAAAAGCTTCAACATAGGTGAATTGGCAGACAAATATTTGGACGAAGAATACAAAGTCGTATATCACTACTCTCCCAAATAAAAAACTCCTCGCCGAAATAGCAAGGAGTTATATTAAGTTTAAAATTATAGTATTATATAATAATTTGATTGAAGATTACAAACCTACAGTCCAACCTTTAGCCCATTCAGGTGTAGAAGTACCTGCTCCAGCACCAGTAGCAGTTCCATCTTCTGTAAATACCGATGCTACATCTACAGACGAACCATCACTTTTCTTACCTTTAGACTTGGTAGCGACATTATCAAATTTTACACGAGTAGCTTTCAACGTAGAACTAACATAACCAATTGTCACATCATGTTCTACATCAAATCCAGTTCCCCAGTTGGAAAGAACCACATTATCAAGCATACCCTTTGTACCTACGCGAAGTTTTATAGCTTGAGATTCACCTTCATGAGCACCACGACCAATCAAAGTTAAATTTTTAATCGTTGGGTTAGAGGTTGGGGTTACATCATGTGTATTTGAATTGTTATCCGCTTCAATACCTCTATTTCCTTTAGCTGAAGCTTCTTTTGCATACCAATTTTCATTTGTACCATTCCAGCCTTCAGTCCAGTCAAATTGATCGTCTTCGTTTGCTGTAGCTACTAAATATTTAGAATCAACCGTTCCCCCAAACCATTCGAACCCATCGTCTGAACCTTCATGAACTTGTACATACTCAATTGTTGTACCTTTACCTACACCAAACATTGATAATCCATTAAATTCTTTTTCTGCTGAGTAAGAATAGCCCGAATATTCAATGCGCAAATACTTAATTGATCCCGAGTTGTCATTTGCTAACGTACCACCGTAAGTTAAACCTGACACTTCTGCTGTAGCTGTAGTTCCCTTGTTAATTGGAGCTTTACCACATAACACTAAACCTCCCCAAGAACTTTGCACTTTATTTGTTGCCGTCATTACGACAGGTTTTGTTGCTGTACCTTCTACAAAGATTTGACCACCTTGAGCTGTAGCAATATATCTTATTTCTTCCCCATCTTTGAAAGCTGTAGCCTCTACAATAACACCAGCCTTAATAGTTAACTTACCGCCGTTTTCTACGATAAGAGGTCCTGTCAATTTGTAAACTCCACTTTCCAATACGATGTGTTCACCGTTCTTAATCGCACCTTTTAGGTTTTCACGATCTACTTGCTTTCCCGGATCTACCACAATAAGTTCATCATCATCGCTACTACAAGCTGTGAAAACGAATGGCGTCGCAGATAAGGACATTAATAATAATAGAGTTGAAACTGATTTTTTCATTATTTATGATTTATTAATTTTCAATTTTTATTTATACAAATAAACCTAGTTAGTATTAACACCTAATTACTTGATTGTTAATTAATTATTAATTATAAAGGCTTAGAAATTATACTTCAAACCTATATTGAAGAATTGGCCTTTTTTGTATGAAAGAACTTTCACAGGCTCCGAATTCTCTTGCCATCTTTCGAATGCTGGATTCAAAATATTACGTGCTGCTAATTCCAAACCTATTCTTTTCGAAATTTTACTTTTTACGATTAAATCCAATGTTCCCAAGCCTTTGTCGACACGATGTCCTAATCCACCTGTTCCAATTGCATAAATTTTGTCGGAGTAATAATTGTAAAGTACAGTAGCCACTATATTTTTGCCTTCAGCGAAATTTTTATTATATGATAAATCCGCGTTGATAATAAAATCAGAGGCTCCAGTGAATTTTGAACTTGAGTGTGTTGGGTCGATATTAACGATACCATTCGTTTCAGTATTCACTTTTTCCGCATCGAAATCTTGGTCTGTTTTCATGATTGCAGAATTAAATCCGAAGCTCAATTTATCTCCATTAAATTCAAAAATATCCTTTTTGAATTCTAATTCTACACCATATACATAACCATTGTCGCCTGTATTCGCATATGAAATATCATTCGTTGCAGAAGCAATCATAATCTCATTTATCGGATTTTGTATATACTTACCAAATGCCGCTACCGAAATTAATTCAGACTCATTCGGAAACATTTCCCATTTCAAATCTAAATTATAATTGTCCGAAGCATACAAATATGGGTTACCAAGCACCACTTCAGTTACATCATCGTATGGAAAACGTGCTCTCTCTTTGAATTGTGGTAACGTATAAGTTTTGCTGGCTCCAAATCTTAAATTCTGCTTTTCATCTAATGTGTATTTTAGATTCAAACTGGGTAAAAAGGCATCTTTAAGAATCTCATTTTTTGCTTTTGGAAATTCTATACTATAGTAATCAACACTTTGTTTGATTTTCTCAAAACGAGCTCCTAATACAGCAGTCAAACGGTCCGTCAATGCATAATCTACACTTGCAAAAGCGGAATGAATATTTTGATCTCCATTATAATATTGGAATGCATTGCCCGCAAATCCTTTTAATTGGTAAAATGTTCCATAGCCTGCAGCTCCTAAATACTGATCCATATTATTCGGATCTATAACAGTTTGTCTAGCATCTGTAAGTATATTAAAGTTCAATTGCATTACATCAAATGATCTTTTCTTCATTCTTGCATTGTAACCTAATGTAATTTTCCCTTTATTATCATCACCTAATTTGTAGCTTGCCGCAATGTTGGCTGCATATTCATTTTCTTTCAAGAAATAATTGTAGCGGTGATTATCAGCTTCATTCACACGAATGAAAACATGATCTCCATTACTCAACAAACGCGTCTGCGATTGCATACGATCTGGCATATCGCCGTCTACAATATTCGCTACCAAGCCCCAATTCAAATCAATTTTTTCTGTCAACTCATGTTTACCTAGGAATTGATTGATTATTAGTTGAGTCTGTGAAAATGTGTTACGTCTCACTACGCCATTCTCATCTTCTGCTGCATCACGAATGTATCCTTTAAAATTATCTGCGAATTGTTCTCCAGAATTGATATACAAAAAGTTGTAAGCTACGCTGTGCTTATTATTAATTTTATAATTCGCATTCAACATACCTGTAGACTTGGTATTGTAGCTGTGTCGTGTTTGAAAAAAGCTTTTCAAACGATCACCTTGAGCGCCTACATTTGCATTTAATCCTTCACGATAAGTATATCCATTTGTGAAATTCATGGTTGCAAAAAGACTTAAACGACTGTCAGTTCCGATATTAAATGATTTACCTAGCTTGACACCCAAGTCAACGGGCAAGATATTTTTGGAGCCTAAATCCCAACTATTTTTGAAATGGTAACTTCCTTGTGCGTCAGCTGGAATATTGGCGTTCGAAAATCCAAAAAAGCTAGGTCCTTGTTGCAAATTGAAATTGCCCGCTTGCTTCAATGCATTTGTATTCACCGTAGAACCCAAAGAAACTTCAAATAACTGATCACCTTTGAAATTTTTGGAAGCAATGTCTACATTTGCTCCTCCAAAATCACCGTTCAAAGTTGCATTGTGCAATTTATCTACACCTATATAATCGACTACATCCGTGCTAAATACGTCTAAAGCAATATTCTTTAAGTTTGGATTGCTTGATGGGATCGGTAAGCCATTGAACGAAGTGGTATTGTATCGATCGCCCAAGCCGCGTACATACACTTGACTATTACCTTCTTGTTTTGATACGCCCGAAAGTTTAGAAACAGCCGTAGCAGCATCACTCACTCCTTTTCTCGACAATTCCTCTATTCCTATTTTCTCTACGACCAAAGCTGCATTTTTGCGCTCTTCTAATAAAGCCAGCTCACCAACTTGTGATCTACGACGTGACACAACCACTTCATCCAATGCAGAGCTCGCATTTACTAGCACGACATTGACCATTTCCCAATTCTTATCTGTGAATACGACAGGTGTAGTTTCTTTATTATACCCTAGATAACTCGTTTCTATGCTGTATTTGCCTTTCGTATTTACAGGAATTGTAAACTCTCCACGCTCGTTTGTAGAAGTTGCTTTGCCATTTTCCAATAAGACGATACTTACACCAGGAATAGGTTCTAAAGTTTCCACGTCGATGACACGACCTTTAATACCTAAAGCAGAAACACCATCAGCGATAGGCGCACTCGTTTTTTGTAATGCAACTAAGGTTTTTGCTGTGTCAAGCTGAGCTGCTGTAAGGCCAGTTGTGTTATTTTTGTTATTATTTATAAGATCAACATTCACCTTTGTTAATTTTCCTCCAGTGATTATTACAGAATCAATCGTTTGTGTCTGCCAACCTTTGGAAGAAAATTCCAATGTATATTGTCCCTGTGACAAGCCCGCTAAAGTATAATTACCGCTAGGCTCAGATGCTGTTTTTTTATTTAGTGAAATAATCTTAACAGCAACACCAGGAAGAGGCTCTCCAGTATTAGCATTTTTAATAGATCCGGCAACAATACCCGTGCTCTGCGCGAAAACCATTCCATTTAAAACTACACCTAGTAATAATAAATTTGCCTTTTTAATGTGTAAATCTACTTTCAACATTATTTAATTTTAATTTAACACAAATTAAAAGCAAGTGTATTAACTCAATGTTACGGTCAAATTACCATTTCATGACAGAAATGTTAAGTAATCATTAATAAGTAAAACTGAATGTCAAAAAGTTAGATATAGCCGGTAAAAAAGGCACGTTATGTTGTGCTAAGATTAATTTTTCTTTACGCAGAATACGGTCTTTACCTTGTAATAATTTGAATAGAATTTTCGAATCTAATGTATTGTCTATACCTTTAATGTTAATCTAAAAGCTATTTAGAAATAAAAAATCTATGATAAGTTCAGAAAATCTCACATTTAAATATTCAAATTCTGCTGAATTATCCTTTCCAAGTATGCATGTTGAGAAACATAATCATTCCCTTTTGTTGGGAGAATCAGGAAGTGGCAAAACAACTTTACTGCATTTGTTGGGTGGGCTATCTCAACCAAAATCCGGTAAAGTTTTTATTAATGAAACGGACATTTATAGTTTGAGCGAACAAGAAAGAGATCTTTTTAGAGCAAAAAATATGGGGTTTATTTTCCAAGATGCGCATTTACTCAAAAATCTGACAATCGAAGAGAATATTCTTCTTGCACAATATCTAGCGAAAGAAAAGCAAAACAAAAAAGCTGTTGCTGATATTCTAGATAAATTACAAATACGCGAAAAGTCAAATAGCTACCCAAACCAATTGAGTCGTGGTCAATTGCAACGTGCTGCTATCGCACGTGCTGTCATAAACAATCCAAAAGTATTAATTGCGGACGAACCAACAGCAGCCTTAGATGATTCGAATACGAAGCATGCAATGGATTTGCTTTTGGAAATAGCGGCGAACTATGATGCTACGCTATTGATTGCCACGCACGACACGCGCATAAAATCATTTTTTGCACACACTTATCAATTATAACAGCACCCTATGAATACATTATCTCTTGTTTGGAAAAATATTTCACAACAATGGGGATCCACTTTATTAAGTGTCCTGCTTACTGCTTTTGGTGTGGCTATTCTAATTGTCATTTACATTAGCTCAGTGACATTAGAAAAACAACTTGAAAATAACACCAAAAATATAGATGTAGTTATCGGAGCTAAAGGTAGCCCAATGCAATTGATATTGAGTTCGCTGTATCATGTAGATAACCCTACGGGTAATATTCCAATGAGCGAAGCGAATAAACTTGCTGAAAATCCTTTAGTACAATTAGCTACGCCAATATCTTTAGGTGATAATTACAAAGGTCATCGTATTATCGGAACTGATGCTAGTTTTTTACAACTATATGAGTTGAAATTGAAAGAAGGGAAATTGTGGAGCAAATCTTTTGAAGTTGTATTAGGTTCTGAGGTCGCACGCAAGCATAATCTTAAAATTGGCGATCAAATTTTCAGTGCTCACGGACTCTCTGCTGATGCACATCAGCACGACGATCACCCTTTCACAGTTGTCGGTATTTTAAATCCAGGACAGTCTATTGTCGATAATTTAATATTAAGTAATCTAGCCAGTGTCTGGGAAGTTCATGGGATTGCACACAATGGCGAACATATTCACGGCGAACATTGCGATCATAATCACGACCATGACCACAATGATGGTCACAATCATGCACATGAGACAACATCAACAGCGCAAAGCCATAATGATGAACATAAACACGATCATTCTGACCACGATCATGAAGGACACGATCACAGCCATGACGATCATAAACACGAACACAGTGAATCATCACATGTACACGAAGAGCAATTAGTAACGGAGAAACCACAGAACAATGACTTCATCAAAAGCTTAGGACAAGACATGATCGATGATCAAGGTGTTGAAATTACGGCCTTGTTAATCAAATACAGCTCACCTACTGCAATTAGTGTATTGCCACGTATGGTTAATCAAAGTACCCAAATGCAAGCGGCTTCACCTGCCATGGAAAGTTCAAGAATATTTTCATTATTAGGCGTTGGCTTTGATTCTTTAGGAATATTGGCTTATGTTATCATGGTCATTGCAGGATTCAGCGTATTTATTAGTTTGTACAATGCAATGAAAGATCGCAAATATGATTTGGCTATCATGCGTACTTTGGGAGCCACAAAAGCTAAACTATTTACCATTACTATAGTCGAAGGGTTGGTTATTACTTTAATTGGTGGAATTTTTGGATTATTTTTGGGGCATAGCATATTGTATTATATCAGTTTACAAACTAGCGAAAGCGCTGATTTCATTCAAGCATTCGCAATGCATCCAAATGAATTTGTAATTTTGATTTCAGCAATACTAATTGGCGTAATAGCAAGTATTATCCCTGCTATTAAGGCTTATCAAACAACTATTTCGAACACATTATCTTCTAAATAAAATGAAAAACTACATAATTGTACTTTGTTTATCGTTATTAACAATTGGGGCTAAAGCTCAGATAGGTGGCTTCAACCAAGGGCTCGACGTTCCAGATCATACCCCAATGATGAATAGCACATGGGAAGCCATTGACAAAATGATGTATAAAGTAACGACAAGTGGAAACAAAAAAGTGTACACGCCACATTATCCTGCGGAATTGAAAAAACTAGAAAACAAGATTGTGGAATTACCAGGTTATTTGGTACCACTGACAAGCGGTCGTCAACACAGCACATTTATGTTATCGGTCTTACCTATAGCGCAGTGTCAATTTTGTGGAACGAATGGTATTCCACCAATGGTCGAGATTTTTATGAAAAAAGGTTCGATTAAGTTCACAGAAGAACCGTTGAAATTAAAAGGAAAAATGGTTTTCAATCCTGAACCACTGAAAGGAAATGCTGAAATTCAGATTGTGGATGCGGAAATCATTAACTAACGATTCAATAAAGAAACTTCAAGAACTGAAGCTAACGCCGCGGTTTCCGTGCGTAATCTTGCTTCACCTAAAGATAAAGGGATAAAGCCAGCTTCAATAGCCTGGCTTATTTCTTTTTCAGAGAAATCACCTTCTGGACCAATCAAAATCAAATACTTACCACGAGGTGCGAATGTGTTAGAAATATATTTCTTTTCGCTATCTACACAATGTGCAATTCCTTTAGTGTAAGTTTCGTCTTTAATTTCTTGGATAAATTTAGAAAAGCTCGTAGGTGGTTTTATTTTGGGCAAATAAGCTTTTAAAGATTGTTTCATCGCTGCAATAGCGACTTTTTCCAGTCGCTCCACCTTAACTTCTTTACGTTCAGAATGCTCGCAAATAATAGGCGTATAAGATGTCAGACCAATTTCGGTAGCTTTTTCAAGAAACCATTCAATACGATCAATATTCTTGGTTGGAGCTACAGCCATATGAATTTCGTACGTGGACTTTCCAAAATTCTCTTGTACAGAAAGCACACGCAAAGTAGTCCGTTTGGGATGCGCTTCGATAATTTCAGTTTCGTATAAACCACCACGCCCATCAATAAGGTGAATTTTCTCCCCAACAGTAAGTCGCAACACGCGAATTGCATGTTTGCTTTCCTCTTCACTCAACATAAATGTTGGGTGTGCTGGTTGAATTTCAGGTGTATAAAAAAGCTGCATATTATGAATCTGAATCTTCGTCTCCTGTTTCTTCTACTACATCAAGTTTTACGTATTCGATATTCTGTTGCGTTTTCTTCATGATTGTAAAACGATACCCAAATTCTTCTGTAGTCTCGCCCACATCAGGAATCTTATCAAACACATGACTCACAAGACCTGCAATCGTATCGTAGTCCGAACTTTGAGGAAGCTCAAAAGGTAAATATTCATTCACATCATGAACCCCTGCACCTGCATCAATAATAAACTCAGTTTCAGAAATTTGTTCCACCACTGGTGTTTCTTCATCGTATTCATCTTGAATATCACCAACGAGTTCTTCAACGATATCTTCCAAAGTTACCATACCTGAAGTACCACCAAATTCATCTAACACAATAGCAATTTGAATTCGCTTTTGTTGAAACTCTGCCATCAAATCATTGATTTTCTTCGTCTCAGGAATAAAATAAGGCTTACGCATTATGCTTTTAAGCTCTATCTCTTCGCCTTTAAACAAAAGTGGCAATATATCTTTTGTATGTACAATACCGACAATATTATCAATGTTGTCATCATAAATCGGAATACGAGAATATCCCTCTTCTGTGACGGTATTGATGAATTCTTCTGGCGAATCACATAACTCTACCGCAATGATCTTAGTTCGCGGAACCATAATATTCTTGACAATACGCTCATTAAAATCAAAAACATTTTTGATAAGCTCATGCTCAGAAAGATTCAAAGCGCCAGACTCCATACCCTTATCCAATAAATATTGAAGCTCTTCGGAAGAATGATGCGCCTCGTTGGGATGAGGTGTAATACCAATTAATTTCAATAAGAAATTAGCAAATCCATTAAATACATAAATCAATGGCATCATTAGCCAATAAAATAATCTTAATGGAATAGCGACTCTCATTGTCGTAGCTATTGGTTTTTGAATAGCAATTGATTTTGGTGCCAACTCACCCAATACCACATGTAATAATGTAATGGATCCAAATGCTAGCACTAATCCTAATCCTTTAGTCCAGCTTTGGGAAATGTCGATATTGAAAAAAGTAAAAACGTGATTTACCACCTCCGTCATCACTTCCTCTCCGATCCAACCTAGGCCTAGGGATGCTAAAGTAATACCTAGCTGTGTTGCAGCTAGGTATTTGTCCAAATGCTCTGTAATATTCTTTGCTATTTTTGCTACGTTGCTACCGGATTTAGCTTGTAGCTCGATCTGCGATGCCCTTACTTTGACAATCGCAAATTCGGCGGCGACAAAAAAGCCATTTGCAAAGACCAATAAAAATGTCCAAAAAATATCGAGAGCCATTTGATTATTTATTTCTTATTTCAGTATTGTAAAGCTCAATACTTTCGTTGATGATATTTTGAGCATAAGCACGACCATAAAGGTTTTGAACCTCTACGCTCTTACCTTCTAATGCTTTATAATCTTGGAAGAAACGAACGATTTCTTTCATCGTATGCGGAGGTAATTCCGACAAATCGTTGATATAATTAACAGAAACATCGTTTTTAGCTACCGCAATGATTTTATCATCTTGTTCGCCACCATCAATCATGTGCATTACACCGATTACTTTAGCTTCAATCAGACTCATTGGATATACGTCCACCGAGCTAATTACTAAGATATCTAATGGATCTTTATCGTCACAATATGTTTGTGGAATAAAACCATAGTTTGCAGGGTACATTACCGAAGAAAATAAAACGCGATCCAATTTAATCAAACCACTATCTTTATCAATTTCGTATTTCGCTTTCGAGCCTTTAGGTATTTCGATTATAGCATTTACTGAATTTGGCACGTCGTCTCCAGGAGACACTTGATGCCAAGGATGTTGTGTACTCATTAATATTCTTACTGTTTATTGTTGTTTATTTTGATTTCTATTTTTTAGCCATCGCTTTATTACAGCAATGATGATCGGCAAAAACGCAATGACGATCATACCAATGACAATATATTCTACGTAGTTGATGATTTCAGGAAAGGCTGCGCCCAAATAATACCCTGATAGTGTCAATACGCCTACCCAAATTAAGGCTCCTGAGACATTGTAAAAAACGAACTTTTTGAAGTCCAATTTTACTACCCCAGCGAATATTGGTGCAAATGTACGAATAATCGGCACAAAGCGTCCTACAACCAAAGCAGATCCACCATATTTTTGGTAGAATTCTTCAGCCATTACAATATATTTCTGTTTGAAAACAACGGAATCCTTCCGTTTAAAGAGCATAGGCCCAGCTCGATAACCAAACCAATAGCCCGCAAAATTACCTGCTACCCCTGAACCAAGTATACCAAAAAACATAGTCGTAATGCTCACATCTATTTTATTTAATGCGCAAAACAAACCTGCTAGAAATAATAAGTAATCACCTGGTAAAAAGAAGCCAAAGAAAAGACCAGTCTCGGCAAATACAATCAAGCAAACTAAATAGAATCCACCATGACTTAGTAAATACTCCGGATCCATCAATTGCTGGAAAGAAATTAAAAAATCTTGCATAGTTGTTAGTTATAAGACAATAGCTGCTTTATATTATTCAGCATTGGTAACTTCTGATATTGCTTGACGAATATCTTCAGCAATTTTATTCATTTCATCAGCTGGCAATGATAATTTAGGTTTATCAAAGCTCATATCACTAACTTTATTTAACGGAATCAAATGAATGTGCGCATGTGCAACTTCTAACCCTACCACTGCTACACCCACTTTTTTACAAGGAAACACTTTCTTGATACCTTGAGATACAATTTTTGCAAACACCCACAACCCCATATATTCGTCATTATCAATATCAAATATATAGTCGGTTTCTTTTTTAGGAATAACCAATACGTGCCCTGGTGTCAGGGGAGATACATCTAAAAAAGCTAAAAAATCATTACTCTCAGCGACCTTATACGCAGGTATTTCACCAGCAATAATTTTCGAAAATATCGTAGACATAAAAATATATCAAATCAGTGTACCTGCAAATATAATAAAATATAAAAGAGAATATCATATATATTACATGGGTTTTGTTGTTCTTATTACATTAAAAAAACATAATCAAATAAAATGAGGATTCTGATTTTCATCGGAATCCTCATTTTATTTAAAAATATAAAGTATTAAAAGCGGTTATGGCAGCACCGCTCATAACCCCTATATGTATTATCTTGAAATCTCTAAAACTTCAAACTCAATTTCTCCTGCGGGTACTTTTACTACTGCTACATCACCTACAGACTTACCTAGCAAGCCTTGTGCAATTGGTGATTTTACAGAAATTTTCCCTGCCTTCAAATCTGCTTCTGTTTCAGATACCAATTGGTAAGTCATTTCTGCGCCATTCTTCTTGTTCTTGATACGAACGATAGATAACGCTAATACCTTACTCAGATCTAACTTTGATTCATCAATAAGACGAGCACTCGCCAATACATCTTCTAACTTCGCTATTTTAGCTTCATGCAACCCTTGAGCTTCCTTTGCAGCATCATACTCTGCATTTTCTGACAAATCACCTTTGTCACGTGCTTCTGCTATCGCATTAGCAATTTTCGCTCTACCTTCAGTTTTCAAGTAATGCAATTCTTCTTTGAGATTCGCTAACCCCTCTGCTGTGTAATAAGTTATTTCTGCCATAATATATATTTAAACTTAATTATTAACTACTAAAAATTTAACAAAAAAATAAACAAGACCATTCGCTCACGGAGAGAATGGTCTTGTTCATCGGTATACACGAAGATATACCAAATATATTATACTTCCAAATTAATAAAAATCTATTCCTCGTCTACAAATTTATAACCCAAACCACGAACGGTCTGTAAATAAGTAGGTTTATCTGGATTGCTTTCAATTTTCTTACGCAAACGAACCACATGCATATCGAGTGTACGCGTATTCACATTAGAACTGTATCCCCATACAACTTCCATCAATTCTTCACGGGTAATTTCCTTACCCATATTCTGCAAAAAATGTAATAGAATACGATTTTCTAAAATCGTTAATTCAATCTTTTTGCCTTCGCGAATTAAAGAGTGTATCTGTGGGTGATGTTCTGTATTGCCAAAAAAGTAAACATCTTTATTTGCATTTTTGGGCACAAAGAAACGCACCTTATTATCTATCATGGCCACCAATACATCCATATTGAATGGCTTAGTGATATAATCTGTGATACCATGACTATATGCATCGATCTTATCCACATCCTGCGACTTTGCAGTCATCATGATAATAATACTCTCGAAGCCTTGCTTACGAACCGATTGGCAAACATCTATACCCTCCTTACCAGGTAACATCCAGTCCAAAAGAACGATATCAGGTTGTACAGATAAGATCAATTCTTCTGCTTCTACCCCATTTCCAGCTTGAACTACTTTATAACGCTCTGTCTGCAAACGATGACTAATCAAGAAACGTAAATTTTCGTCATCTTCAATGACAGCAATTGTTATATCTCTATCCATATATTTTATACATTTTTCACTTCTATAGGAAATATCAATGTAAATGATGTACCTATATTAAGTTCGCTTTCTATTTTAATCTCACCACCCATGAATTCGGTGATTTCCTTACAAAACGCCAGGCCTAATCCTATACTACCTTGTTGGTTAAATTGATTCTTGACTCGATAGAATTTCTTAAAAATACTATTAAATTCTTTCTTATCTATACCTATCCCACGATCTTTGAATAAAATAACAAAATTTTTCTTAGTTTGTTCCACTTTTATTTCCAAAAACCGATTCGTCGGGTTTGAATACTTGTACGCATTGTCTATCAGATTTTGAAAAACAGAGTTTAACAATACTGGATCCGCATATATTTCATCCTTTACCTCCACACTATCCAAAAGTTGTAAGTCTGGATATTTGATTCGAGTAGATTCAAATACATGCTGACAAAACTCGTTTAAATCTATAAACTCTCCGTTGAATTTAATAGATTTATTTTCAATTTGTGCAAAAGAAAGCAACTTATTCATTAAGCTGTTGAGCTTATCCGCTTCTTGATCCAAAATACGCCCATACATCGCGCGCTCGGCATCACTAATCTGCTCTGCACTTTTAATATTATTGCCCGCAATTTTAATTACACTAACTGGAGTTTTGAATTCATGAGTGAGGTTATTGATGAAATCATACTGCAACTGAAACATCCTATTATTAATCAACACATTGCGATAAATCAAATAACCAATCAAAAGTAAAATCAAGTAGATTAAAACTAAAATACCTACTACAGGAAAAAACCACTTGTTAATTTCCTTGGTGAAATGACTTTGCGATGTTTCAAATTGCAATTTATAATCAGACAAAGCACCAGGTAGAGCGATTTCAGTTTTCAAATAAGCTTCTTCACTTAGAGAATATTGATCCACTACGGGCATTATACTTATGTGTTCGTATAGATTTCGGTACTTATTTTTGACTTGAATTTTCGTAGGTGAGATATAAAACACATAAAAATCCTGTTCGTAATTGGATTCTTGAAATTTATCATCTACCATCATATTGCGGAACGACAAAATATCAGTCATTCTCGGAATATTCATATATGAAATCTTTCCAGGTTGAATATTGTAAAAAAGTTTGTAAACTTCGGTATTGGAGATACGTGCGCTATCAATTTTATCTCGACCGAGATAGGTACACAATTTTAAGAAAATACTGTAAAGCTCCTCGTTGGAAGATAAATCACTGCTAGAAACCTGTTTTCTACTTTGTAATTTGTAATCCGAAGTAAGTTGGTATTGATAACTCGATTTGGCAGAAGCACCAAGATTGCCAATTCGCATTTGGCGTTCGATCGTATCGCTATTGGTAAAGACAATATCCGAGAAATCTATTTTCTGCACGAATGGATATCTACGTAATATTGAATTCGAAAAATCCTTTGCTTGCACAGAATCCATGAAACCCTGATAATAAGCTACTTCGGGAATTTTCTCCTGAAAAAACTCATTGAAATCACTTATGGTTTCATCAAAAACTTCAGTTTTACGGTTATTGAAATCTGTTTGGACAAAATTAGTTGTAATTGTACGCGCAAAAAACACAGAAATTACAAACAACAAAGTAACAAATAAAAGAAAGACTATTAATAAGCCAAAGTTCTTTCTATATCTCGAATCTATCTTAGCCATTATTTCATCTGCTCTTTCAGAAATGTTTCTATTATTTGATAAAATTCAATAATATTTTCTTCCTTTTTGAACTTTCTATTTTCGTCTTCTTTCCATACGTATTGCAAATCCACATTGTTACTTTTCAACTTCTGCACAAATTGATTAACATCTGTCATTGTATTATAACGATCTTTTCCCCCTTGAAACATCAAAATCGGCATTCTGATTTTTTCGGTATGAAATAGAGGTGAGATAGCCTTAAATAGCTCGTACTCCTTCTGTGGATCTCCAATTATTTTATAATACAATTGTTTGTATGAATTGTAATAAGGAGGCAATTCTTTAAAATAAGTAAACAAATTAATATAACCCGAAGAAGAAATAGCACATTTGTACATCGTTGGGTTAAAGCAAGCTGCGTATAGTGCAGAATAACCGCCAAATCCAGTACCCATGATAGCAATATGCTCCTTATCCGCAATACCAGTATGAATCAACCATGCCACACCATCATTTATATCGTTCTGAATTTCTCCACCCCACTGCTTGAATCCCGAAACGTAGAAGTCTTTTCCTAGACCTATAGAGCCACGGTAGTTGACCTGAAAAACAGCATACCCTCTATTGGCCAAAAATTGAACTTCCGAATTAAACCCCCACACATCACGTCTATTTGGGCCATCGTGTACCAATACCACCACTGGGTATTTATCTAGTTTTTTTAACGGATACGTAATATACCCCTTTATGCTTTTGCCATCCCGTGAGTCAAAAGTTACTTCCTCCATAGGAGAAAGCTGCTTGTCACGCAACGAAGGATTCAACGGTGTTAGTTCCCTAATTTTTCCTTTGTAATAATAATAAATACCACCTGGATGTGTATCAGTATAGGTTTTAAACAGTACTGTATTGAACGCACTATCTACATCCATTATATCTACACTATTACCTTCGAATTGAGCAGAAATTTTTGAGTAAATATTTTTCAACTCCGTGTTATAAATAATCGTTTCTTTCTTTTTGGAAAAAGCTGTAGAAAATAATACTTCTTGGCGCGTGAAAGAATAGCCTTCTGCATTCAAATCAACTTCATTATTGCTCGCCAAAATCGTTTCCTCTCCATTCTCCAAATTTAAGTTAACGACAGCTATCTTATCACGTCCTCTATTGGATAAAGCATAAATAGTATGCTTAGAATTGTTAACAGGACCCAATGGATATATCATCGAAGAAAAGTCTGTCTCTAATACATTTTGATAAGGTAGCCCTTCCTCTTCCCTGTACCAAAGTTTGTCTTCGACACTATCGCTAGATATAGCCAACCGCACCTTACCGTCGGATGATACAAACCACTCATTGAAATTATGTACATTCTTATCAACCAAAATAGGTTCATCGCCATTCAGCGGAATGCGGTATAAATCAATGACAGTAGAATCTCTCCTATTCATTTGAGCTAACAAATGACCATCAAAGGCTGTGGAAGGAGAAAGCCACTTTATGCTGTGTTTAGCTGGTTTTAAAAGTGTATTAATCTTTTCAGAATGAATATCAACGGTATAGAGACGCAAGCTATCCTGATAAGATTGTGCATTTGAAAAGACGATAGTATTATCGGTTGCCCAAAAATAATACTGCACATTCATGCTATTTTGGTAGGTAAGCTGTTTTGAAGAATCGGGATGCTCTAGATTAAGAATAAAAATATTTTTGCAGTGATCTTCTAAACCTAAATATGCTACCCACTTACCATTTGGAGATATCTTAAAACTAGTATGATCAGGTTTGTCAAAAAAATCTTCAATTGGAATGTGTTGATCGTGAACATTGCCACCACAACTCATTACCAATAATGATATTGATAAAAGCACACACCTGAATAACACCTTTATGTTCATAAAACCTCGACTTCTATTCAAATAAAGTAATTTTCTAACATATTTTAACAATTGCAACCTTAATTTTACAGCTTATTAGTCTTCAATTCCTAACTTTGTAGCATGTATCTATACAACATATCTATTATCGTCGACAATGATCGACACGAGATTTTGATTCAATGGGTGAAAGACAATTGGTTAAATACACTTCCCGCGCAAGCTAAGTTTTTGAAATTATTAGATTCCCCACATGAAGGGCATACATATTGTGTGCAATTGATCTTTGAAAACCCTTCAGAAATACCAACTTTCCAACAAGAAAAATTAGTAATTCTTCAATCGCATATTGCAACGAATCATTTGGAAAAAGCATTTCTTTTTGATAGTACAATGAAATACATCTAGCATTTTAGCGCAACCAAATAACAACAAAGTCTCCTAAAATATAGGAGACTTTGTTTCTTTATGACGAAATTTCTTGTACCATAGAATTGCTACGCCTCCGCCAATTAGAAAAGGCGCGGCAAGTAAAAAAAGTATTCCGTTGTTTAACCCTTTACCTTGCGTATTGCCATTTTGTGTACTATTTTCTGCATTTAACGAACACATAGCGCATTGGGCAACTACCTTGGTCGGAATTGTAGTTAAACCTACTGAAAGTGTAAAACAAATAAGAAGAATTCGGAATAATTTCATACCTCAAAGGTAACTAATTAAATATCAAAATTGTGTAAGAAAACTATTTCAATAACACGTTAAATTTCTCCCAAAAGCCATCTACAGGCAAAGGAGCTTCAATCAACATTTCTTCTTCCTTCACTGGATGTGCAAATGCTAAAGAACGCGAATGAAGACAGATTGTACGACGAAGTGAACCACGTGGATAGCCATATTTATTGTCACCAACAATTGGACATCCCATATAAGCCAATTGACAACGAATCTGATGTGTGCGTCCAGTCAACGGGGTTACTTTTAACAAATAATATCCATCTAAATGACCTACAATTTCGTAATCCAATTCTGCATAGCTACCATTCTTAACTTCCCTATCGTACGCTTTTGTCACCATTTTCTTCCGGTCACGCAACAACCAATTGGTCAATTTCCCTGCTTTATGAGGCGGACGTTCGCGTACTATAGCAAGATAAGTTTTTTGAACTTTGCGGTCGTGAAAAGCCTTATTCATACGATCCAACGATTTACTGGTTTTCGCCAGCAAAATCATACCGCTCACGGGGCGATCTAGTCGATGAATAACACCTACAAAAGCACCATTCGGCTTGTTATACTTTTTAGTCAAAAATTCATTGACCATTATTTCAAGTGACTTATCTCCCGAATCATCCACTTGAACGATGTCACCACCGCGCTTGTTTATTGCTATTAAATGATTGTCTTCGAATATGACATCATTTTCTGTAATTACAGACATTATAATTTTTAAAAGAATTACCTACTTAACTACTTCCTTTTGCTCTTCTTTTTCTTTCTTTTTGAAGAATCCTCTGAATAAAAAGTTGCTTTGTAAAGCTTCCATATTTTGGTCAAGCTTCTCCGTACTTGTATTCAAATTTCTTAATATTTGTTTGATCTCTTGCGCTGCTGCAGGGTCATTCGTCAATACGCCAATTGCGTTATCTTTATCGTTCAGACGAGAAGAAGTTTGATTTAAGTTCTCCACCAAAGCATTTGCTGTTTGTGTCACACCTTGTAACTGTGCGGCTGCATCACGCAACGACGCAAAAACTTTTGTGTCTGTAGTCAAATCATGGATAAGACCTTGATCGTTGTTTAATTTTTGAGTCAACGCTACTAAATTATTAACCGCAACACTTGCATCAGTCATAACCTTATTCATGGATTGTACAGAAGTTTTCAAATTGGTCGCAATCGCGTCATCAGTCATTAAAGCACCCACTGTACCTTTTCCATCCACCATTTGTTGAGAAAGTTTAGCAAAGTTTTGTGTAATAACGGATAGATTAGCTCCATTTTCTTGCAACATACCCATCATTTGCTCCATGCCTCCACTTGAACCCGTTTTTAAGACATCTCCTTCTTGAATTTGTGGAGTCTGAGCATTACCACCTACCAAACTAATGATCGAATTTCCAATCAAACCATCAGAGCCCAAAGTCGCCAATACATCCTTACGAATAAATTGACTGTTTTTCTCCTCAATATTCATTGTTACACGCACATTTTCAACTCCTTCGAAAGCTATCTCTTTAACAATACCGACTTTCACACCTGAAAACCAAACATTGTTACCAACTTTAAGTCCTTTAACATCCTTGAAATATGAAGTTACTTTTAGGTTTTTACTAAATTTGTTTTGCTGTGTACCCATTACAAGTATACCTGCAACCAAAATTATTAATCCAATAAAAACAAAAAGCCCTACTATTAACGATCTTTTATTTTCTGAAGCACTCATTATTAATATATTACACTATAAAATTATAATCATAAAACGGTTTGACACGTTCATCATCCGTATCAAATATTTCGGAGAAAGCTCCTTGCCTTTCAAATCGGCCATCCAATAACATCACCATGCGATCACCTACCATTTTAGCACAAGCCAAATCGTGGGTAATGATAATCGAAGAAGTTTTATACCGTTGCTGCACTTCGTTGATCAACGTATTAATTTCTAAACATGTGATCGGATCCAAACCCGCTGTAGGTTCGTCATACAGCATGATATCAGGTCTTAAAATCAATGTACGTGCAATACCTATCCTTTTTTTCTGACCACCAGAAAGTTCAGACGGCATTTGGTTAATAGCTTGAGATAATCCTACTCCTTCCAATACATCTTCCACCTCACGGTTAATCTCTGCGCGAGAAAGATTACGTTTGTTACGAACAAGTGGAAATTCTAAATTTTCACGCACTGTCATACTATCGTACAGCGCACTATTCTGAAATGAAAAGCCAATTTTCAAGCGCAATTGCATTAATTCACGTTCTTTCAGATCATTCACAACTTCGCCCAATACATTAATCGTGCCCGAATCTGGCTTCAATAAACCAGAAATCAATTTTATAAGCACAGATTTACCTGTTCCAGAACGACCTAAAACCACTAAATTTTCGCCTTCAAACAATTTCAAATCCACGTTTCGTAGAATCTGTCTATCGCCGAAAGATTTACTTACATCATCAACATGAATTACAGCGTTGTCATAATTTATATGCGATTTTGCTTTTTCCATTATTGTGTGATTAGAGGTGTAATAATACCCAAAAGTTGTACAATCAATAATTCTTCGATGAAGACGATAAACATAGAAGCAACCACAGCTGAGTTGGCTGCTTTACCGACACCCTCTGTACCTTTTGAGGAATAATATCCAACATAACAACTTGCAAATCCAATTGTAAATCCAAACACCACAGCGCGTAAAACCATTGCGAATAAGTCAATCATTTGGATCGAATCGAATACTTGTGAAAAGAAACTCAACAAACTCAAATCATCTACTGCGCTAATGCTTAAGTATCCACCGAAGAGTCCAATTCCCGCTACATAAAAACACAATACAGGAATCATTATCGTTGTGGCAATAATGCGGCTAACAATCAAAAATTTGAAAGGATTTGTACCTGAAACTTCCATCGCGTCGATTTGTTCCGTTACGTTCATCGAACTTAATTCAGCGCCAATTTGTGAACCCACTTTACCTGACGCAATTAATGCTGTAACCAAGGGAGCTAGTGCACGAACTATTGCAATTGAAATCAAAGCTGGCAACCAAGATGTTGCCCCAAATTCTTCTAGAGACGGTCTCGATTGTTTTGTGAAAACAAAACCTACGATAAAACCTGTTAATGAAATCAATGGAAAAGACTTCCACCCAACTTCATAACATTGTCTAATAATTTCCTTAAACTCAAATGGTGGACTTACAACTTCGCGAAAAAAACGCATCAAAAAGCGATGCATTCTAGCAAATTCGAGGAGTAAATTATTGATTTTCCTTCCCATTTATATTTCTTATACGAATTAGATAAATTAAAAAGTACTATACATAAAGTATAGCGCAAATGTACAAATTTTTAAGCGACCGCTCTTATGTATAGCTAAAATTACAAATACTAATAATCGATAAATTGTTTTAAATGACATCGAATAAACATTAATATCCCTATTGCGTAAAAATATTTAACGAATATTTACAACTTGTTGATACAAATGCACAATTATATTTCATCGAATTAAACCATCTTCCTCTTCGCATTGTCATACCCACAAAATTGATTACAAAAAGAGAATATTTACATTTAAAATTATACGATATGAAAAACTGGAAATTTACCCACTACATGTCCGCGATAGTAATCGCACTTTCCAGCATCTTGTTCCTAAGCAATGCTAAAGCACAAGTATATGGACAAGTTTCATTAGATATATTTTATGACGAACTATCACCTTACGGTGATTGGGATATGGATCCTACTTATGGGGATATTTGGTATCCAAACGAAGGTAGAAATTTCAGACCATACAGCACAAATGGCTATTGGACAATGACAGAATATGGCAACACATGGGTGTCTAATTACGCATGGGGTTGGGCTCCCTTTCATTATGGTCGCTGGGTACACAATTCATATCGGGGATGGGGATGGATTCCTGGCTACGAATGGGGACCTGCATGGGTAGACTGGCGTTCGGGTAATGGCTATTATGGCTGGGCGCCAATGATGCCACGTTCAGGAGTTAGCATTTCTATTCATATTCCGGTGTCAGCATGGTGTTTTGCGCCTGTAAGACATATCTACTCGCGCAATTTTCATAGACATGCGTATTACGGACGTACTAACATTTACAATAGAACGACTATAATCAACAATACATATGTAGTGAATAACAATCATTATTATGGAGGTCCATCACGTAGAGATGTAGAACGTGCTATTGGCAGAAGAGTGGATGTTCGTAGCGTAAGACAATCAGACCGCCCAGGAGCTTCTCGTATAGACAACAGAAGTGTATCTATTTACAGACCTGATCGCGATAATAACAGAAAAACAAGCCGCTCCGTATCTCCAGAAAGAAGATCTGCAACAAACTCTAGAGAAGTGAATAGAAATGAGAACCGTGTTGACAACAGCAGAAGTGCAGCTAGAAGCGCGCAACGTGAATTGCATATCGGTAGCGATGGAAACACTACTATTCGTGATAGAAATAACAGAACAGAAGAGCGTGCTGTAACTAATAGAAATACGAATGAAACCACGCCAAGAAATACGTCCAGCAGAAATACGGATAATGTAAATCGTAATACGGACAGAAGTGCTAGAACTGTGGAGCGCAGTCCGGTAACAAACAACAATACAGATAATAACCGTGTGAATCGTGAACGCAGTAATGTACAAAACAGAGAATCTGTAAATTCAAGAAACTCAGCTCCACAACAACAACAACGAGTAGAGAGATCTCAGCCACAACGCGTGGAAAGAACAGAAGCACCACGAGTGGAGAGAACACAACCGCAACGTCAAGAGCGTGCGCAACCACAAAGAGAGCAAAGAACACAAGAGCGTAGTGTGAGAAGCAGCACACCAGTGCAACAAGCATCACATACGCGTAGTTCTCAATCTTCGAGTACGACTGTTGCGCGACAATCTTCTCCACGTGTAGAACGTTCTGCTCCTGCATCGAGCAGTAGATCAGCAGGAACTTCACAACGCGGAGGAAACGGAAACAGCTCTGAACGTAGCAGAAGATAATATAAGAATAAAATCATAATTCATCTATTTAGCGGGCTAGGACATCTTAGCTCGCTTTTTTTATGTATTTTCGATTAAATTTTGGTCGAACAATTTCATCTTATTTGGGATTTCAACTTTATAATTACTTCTTATGGCAAAACTCGAATCCATATTAGATAATGATTTCTATAAGTTCACCATGCAGTATGCAGTGATCAAATTATTCCCAAGAGCAAAAGCTAAATATCAGTTTATCAATAGAGGAAAACATCAATACCCTGATGGGTTTGGAGAGAAGCTGAAAGAAGCTATTCAAGAATTAGGAAAATTGAAATTATCGAGAGAGGAGAAAAATTTCTTTGCAGAAACATGTCCTTATATTGATCCAACTTATTTCGATTTTCTTCAAGGTTATCGCTATGATCCAGATGAAGTAACGGTTACGCAAGAAGGACCCGAATTGACGGTAAAAATCGAAGGATATTGGTACCGCACAATTCTGTGGGAAGTACCGATTATGTCGTTGATCTGCGAATTGTATTACGAAACCACTGGCCTACAGCGTGTGTCTGACGAAGAAGTCGCTACAATTGTTGAAAGCAAAATGCAGAAATACGACAAGCTGGATATTACAATAGCAGATTTCGGAACTCGAAGAAGACATTCTTTTGCTGTTCATGATTTGGTTATAAAAACACTTAAAAACCACAATTCAAAAACCTTCATTGGAACGAGCAATGTGTATTTGGCAATGAAATACCAGACCAAGCCCATAGGCACGCATGCACACGAATGGTTTATGTTTCATGCCGCAAAGTTTGGTTACAAAATGGCAAACTTATTGGGGTTGGAAAATTGGGCAGATGTCTATCGTGGAGATTTGGGAATTGCCTTATCAGATACGTATACTACAGAAGCTTTTTTCAAACAATTTGATAAAAAATTGACCAAATTATTTGATGGTGTGCGTCATGATTCGGGGGATGCAATTGAATTTGCGCAAAAAACAATCAACCATTATATCAGTAAAGGAATAGATCCAAATTCTAAAACCATCATTTTCTCCGATGGCTTGGACTATAATAAAGTTGAACGTATTGTCAACTTTTGCAAAGGAAAAATAGGAATATCCTTCGGTATCGGGACAGACTTCACGAATGATGTAGGTTTAGAACGTATGAATATTGTGTTGAAAATGACTGAAACACTACCAGAAGATGGCGAATGGACTCCCGTTATCAAACTTTCGGACGAAGCAATGAAACATACAGGAGATCCCGAAGAGATTGAATTAGCAAAAAGATATTTACAGATTGATGAGCACACATAGAGACGTTTACGGCGAAGCACTTGCCGAATATTTTGAGAAGGAAGAATTAAGCTCACCTTTATTATTGCACAGCACTTACGGTGATATCGAAGAAATGCCGGTAGAAGTGTTTTTTCGAGATTCAGAAGATTTCCCAGAATTGGAATTTATCGCACTATCACTTTGTGATGGTAAAGTCTTGGATGTGGGCGCAGGTGTTGGTGCGCATGCATTGTATCTTCAAGAGAAGAAATTTGATGTTACAGCATTAGAAATTTCGCAAACGGCATGTAATATCATGCAACAACGTGGTGTGCAAAAAATTGTACAGCAAGATTTCTTTGATTTAGCAGATCAGCAATACGACACACTTTTATTTTTGATGAATGGAATTGGTTTAGCGGGATCGCTAGATGGATTTCGTGAATTATTAGCTCACAGTAAAAAATTATTATCCGAAAAAGGTCAATTGCTTTTTGACAGCTCTGACATCTCCTATTTGTATGACGAATACCGCATCCAAAGACCTGAATATTATTTTGGAGAAATTGGTTACCAATATGAATTTAATGGAGTCAAAGGGGAACCTTTCAAATGGCTTTACTTGGATCAAAAAACATTAATCAAAGTAGCGCATGAGGAAGGTTGGGTCGTTCAGATTCTTTTCGAAGATGAGAATGATCAGTTTTTAGTAAGAATGGAACCAAGGAAATAATTTGTACCGTCATTCCAGTCCTCATTCGTTGGAATGACATATAATTTATTTTCAGCAATTTTCGGATTGTGTAGGCGAAAAAGAAGTAGGACATTTGAATATGGAGATGTCACAAGATATACTGAATTACAATAGAATAGCCAAAGCAATTGCTTTCATTCAAGCTAATTTCAAACAACAACCTAGTTTGGAAGAAATTGCTGAAAATGTGCATTTGAGTCCTTTTCACTTCCAACGTTTATTTCAAGAATGGGCAGGTACTACGCCTAAGAAATTTTTGCAGTTTATAAGTTTGCAATACGCCAAGAAAATTCTTCAAGAATCAAAGTCTACAGAAGAGGCAACATATGAAACAGGATTAAGTAGTTCAAGTCGCTTGCACGAACTCTTTGTGAATATAGAAAGTATGACTCCCGCTGAATTTAAAAATGCTGGAGCTTCCTTAGTTATATATTACAGCACACAAACCACACCTTTTGGCGAAATTTGTATTGCTTCGACTCAAAAAGGAATTTGTCATATTTCCTTTATTGATGAGCAAGAAAATCCGATTCAAAGTTTGCTGCAAAATTTCGCGAATGCGCAAATCATTCATCAAGAAATGTCTATCCATCAAGAAGTAATTCATTTTTTCACCAATACTGCAACATTGACCTCTCCACTTCATTTGCATTTAAAAGGAACTCCCTTTCAACTAAAAGTCTGGGAAGCTTTATTAAAAATCCCACAAGGTCAGCTCCAAACTTATGGAGACATCGCGCAACGAATTGGCAATCCAAAATCTTCAAGAGCTGTAGGTACAGCCATTGGAAGCAATCCAATAGCTTTTCTGATACCTTGTCACCGTGTCATTCAAACTTCTGGATTGTTCGGTGGTTATATGTGGGGACCGATTCGCAAAACAGCCATTATCGGCTGGGAAAATGCGAAGATTAATGTAAGTAGTGATGAAACTTTTTAACACAGCCGATCCATTCAAAAATCATTTGCCTCATGATGGAACAGTTAATTACTATGGGAATGTTATTGCAAATCCAGACCACTACTTTCAGAGCTTATTAAATCAAATAGACTGGCAACATGATCAAGCGATTATTTTTGGAAAGTTAGTAACCACCAAACGTAAGGTAGCTTGGTACGGCAATAAGGCATTCAACTATAAATATTCTGGCATTGAAAAAGTAGCTTCCCCGTGGAACACTATACTTTTAGAACTGAAATGTCTAGTAGAGAAGATATGTGGAGAAACTTTTAATTCTTGTCTGCTGAACCTATATCACGATGGCAGCGAAGGTATGGCATGGCATAGTGATGGTGAAAAAGATTTAAAGAGAAACGGAGCTATTGCATCTTTGAGTTTTGGGGCAGAACGAAAATTTTCTTTTAAACATAAAACTACTACAGAAAAAATTGATCTAATTTTGGAAAATGGCTCTCTCTTAATAATGAAAGATGAGACTCAAACGAATTGGCTGCATCGGCTACCACCGACCAAGAGAGTTAATTCGCCACGTATCAACCTTACTTTTCGAACTATCGTCGAAAAATAGAATGTAACAATTCTAATGACCTAGTTTTTGGACGATACAATTCCAGCATTCTTATTTATCTTTATTCAACACCACCAATTTTCTAAGTTGATGAAGAAAATATACCTTGTAATTCTATTTATTGCGCAAATCACTTTTTCCCAAGCGCAAATCACAACTCCAAAAGAACATTTTGGCTTTGCTATTGGAGATGATTATCATTTAGCTAACTTCACTCAAACGGAAGCTTATTTCAAAAAAATAGCTAAACAATCTGATCGAATTCGCTATAAAGTTATTGGTAAGACAGAAGAAGGCAGAGAGCAACCTATGCTCATTATTTCCGCACCAGAGAATCTCACCAAACTTGACCATTACCAATCCATAGCACAAAAATTAGTACGTGCTGAATTACCTGAAACTGAAGCAAAGAAATTAGCCAAAGATGGAAAATCTGTGGTATGGATTGACGGTGGATTGCATTCGACAGAAACTGTTGCGATGCACCAACTCATCCAAATCGCCTATCTTCTGGCAAGTCAAAGCGATGATGAAACAAAAAATATACTTGAAAATAGCATCATACTTCTGACCCATGCAAATCCAGATGGGCAAGAATTAGTTAGCAATTGGTATATGCGTGAATCTGTACCGGAAAAAAGATCATTAGCCAATTTGCCAAAACTCTATCAAAAGTATGCAGGACATGATAACAATCGGGATTTCTTTATGTTGAATTTGAAAGAATCACAGAATATCGCAAAGCAGTTATTCATTGAGTGGAATCCACAAATAATGTACAACCATCACCAAACAGCACCTGCTGGTGCGGTTGTAGCAGGCGCTCCTTATCGTGATCCGTTTAATTATGTATTTGATCCACTTGTGATTACAGGAATTGAATCATTGGGGGCAGCTATGGCTTCGCGATTATATGCCGAAAATAAACCTGGTTATACCCAGCGTGGGGGTTCTGTTTTCTCAACTTGGTATAATGGCGGATTGCGGACCACAACTTATTTTCATAATACCATTGGCTTACTTACCGAAATTATTGGTGGACCCAATCCTTTTGAAATTCCATTAGTACCGTCACGATTAATTCCAAATAGCAATACACATTATCCAGTCATTCCCCAAACATGGCACTTCAAACAATCCATTGAATATTCTACTTCGTTGAATTACGCTGTTTTAAATTATGCTGCAAAATTTAAAGAAGAATTGTTGTTTAATATCTATAGAATGGGTAGAAACTCCATAGAAAAAGGCAATCAAGATACTTGGTCCTTGTCACCTAGTAAAGTCGCTGTGGTGGAAAAAGCTATTGAAAATCTAAAAGCGCAAGATGAAAAACTAAAAAATCAACGCGGCAATCCCAAACAAGCGATTGACTCATTACTAAAAAATCCAAAACACCGTGATCCACGTGCGTATATCATTTCTGCGCAGCAGTATAATCCAGCGACAACATTACGATTTTTAAATGCACTTTCTGCAAATGGAATTCGTATCGAAAAAGCCAATGAATCATTTAGTGTCAATGGCAAGAACTACCCAGCGCAAAGTTATATCATTAAGACAAATCAAGCCTTTCGACCTCATATCTTAGATATGTTTGAGGCACAAGATCACCCGAATGATTTTGAATATGCTGGAGGCCCTCCTATTCCACCTTACGATGCTGCTGGATGGACATTGGCTTATTTGATGCACATCAATTTTGATCGTGTCTTTGAGGAAATAACTGAAAATTTCACGATTTTACCGTTTGGTGAACCTTTAAAAATAATTCAACAACCTATTGCAGAGGGAAAATTCCTAACTCTTTCGAATCAAGATAACGAAAGCTTTCGTGTAATTAACGAACTGATTAAGAAGAAAATTAAAGTTTACCGTACAAACAAAGGTGAATTCATTGTAGCGAATAATGCATTTTCGAAAGAACTACTTTCAAGCTCAAGTCTTGCAACCAAAAGAATAGATAAATTACCTTCTGATGTGAAAACAATTAAAGTATTACGGATTGGCCTGTGGGATACTTATGGTGGAAGTATGCCTTCTGGCTGGACGCGTTATATATTTGAAAAATATGGATTTGATTACAAAGTTATCTATGCACCAGAATTGGATAAAGGAGATTTAAACAAAGAATTTGATGTAATTTTATTACCGAGTAATGCGCTTGTAAGAACTTCTTCTAATCCTATTCCTGATAATATCCCAGAAGAATATGCTTCGCGGTGGGGAAATATGACTGAAGAAAAAACAGTTCCCCAATTAGAAAAATTCATCAAAAACGGTGGTCATCTTATATCAATAGGAAATAGCTCAAGCATTGTGGAAGATTTAAAAATTGAGGTAACTAATCATTTGGTGGATAATGAAAACAAACCGCTGAAACGCGAAGTTTACTATACACCTGGCTCTGTACTAAAGGCTAATGTGGATAATTCTAGCAAATCAGGTCTTGGTTATCCTGAAGAAATTGATTTTTATTTCGCAAATAATAATGTGTATCGCATTCAAGATTCTTCGATCAAACCTCTTTTATGGTTTTCTTCGGATAAAGTATTAAAAAGTGGTTGGTCTTGGGGTGAAAAACACCTTAAAGATGGTATCCTAGGCTTTGAAAAAAGTATAGGAAAGGGCAAAATCACGGTTTTCACGCCTGACATTACTTTTCGAGCGCAAGCTCACGTTACATTTAAATTGTTGTTCAACAATTTGTATTAAAACAATAAGAGCAAGCTCATAAGAACTTGCTCTTATTGTTTATGGCAATTTATTTTATTTCACCAAAGCAGCCTCAATCAATTCTGCGTAGAAATCAGATTCTTTCATACCGAAAGCTCTTACTTGCTGTGGAATAAAACTTTGAGCAGTTTGTCCAGGGATGGTATTAATTTCAATAAAATAAAATTTATCCGTTTCATTTTCCAAGAAGAAATCCACACGCACCATACCTTTGCAATTCAGACGTATGTAAATTTCTATGATAATTCGTGCAGCACGTTCTTGTTGCTCTTGCGTCAAATCAGCGGGAGTAATTTCTTCCGTTAACCCAGGAACATACTTGGCTTCGAAATCAAAAAACTCACGTGTAATTTTAACTTCAGTAGCAGGAAGCACCACCAATTCACCTATTGCGTTTCTAAAAATCCCTTGTGAAAATTCTCTACCCGACACAAACTCTTCCACCAACACTTGAGCGCCTGTATTTTCAGCATCATAAGCTTTATCAATAGCTTCTTGTAATTCTTCAGCAACTTTTACTTTGCTCATTCCGATACTTGAACCTCCAGCATTGGGTTTCACAAAATAAGGCAACGCTAATTTTTCTTCGACTAATTGAACAGCTTCATTTCTATGATTTTCGAATAATAAAACTGATTTTGCGACATTTAATTCGGGAATATCAGCTATGATTGATTTCGTATACCCTTTATTCATCGTTAAGGAAGAAGTCAATGCATTGCACGATGTGTACGGTAAACCGACCATATCAAAATATCCTTGTAAACGCCCATCTTCGCCAGGTGTTCCATGCAAAATGATAAATGCGACATCAAAGTTGATTTTAACATTATTTAACAACAATGAAAAATCATCTTTGATAACTGTATGCTTGACGCCTTCAGCATCGGTATAAAACCAACCTTCGGGAGTGATATCGATTATATATATATCGTATTTATCTTTGTCTAATTGGCTGTAGACGAATTTTGAACTTTTGTAAGATACTTCAGCTTCACCTGTATATCCACCTGTGACTAATGCTACTTTTGTTTTCATGTTAAGGGATTCTGTTCGCAAATATAATTTGTGATACACGGAAAAACGAATATTTTTGCTGAATATTCGTTAGGTTAATCCCCTATAGATAACTTAACTTTACATCATCAAAATAAAAACACGAAGGGATGTCCAAAATATTATTATATCTTAAAACTGATGTATTCAGAAAAAATCTAATTTATGCAATGATTGTAATTGCAGTTTTTTTCCTAGCTGTATATATTGGACTTAGAATTTATACCAAACATGGTGATGCACAAGAAGTGCCTTTATTAAAAGGACTAACCATCAGCGAGGCTAAAGAAGTATTAGACAAAGCAGGTTTGGAATATAAGGTAGACTCTGTATACCAAATGGATGCAAAACCAGGATTAGTAATCGAGCAGAACCCTTCAGCGACTGCATTAGTTAAAAGTGGACGAACAATTTACTTAACAATCATTACCGAAGTTGCACCAGATGTTGAATTCCCTAATATTATCGAAAAGAATTTTATAGAAGCCCAAGCAATTATTAATAATGCTTCGTTAAAAATTGGTGATACCATTTACATCAATGATATTGCCAGAGATGTTGTATTGGACGCTAAATTTGCTGGTCAGACCATCAAAACAGGTCGTCTTATAGCTAAAGGCTCTAAAATCACGCTTGTTCTTGGTAATGGACGTGGCGCTAACGAAGTGGAAATACCAACATTAACTAATTATACTTTAGTAGAAGCAAAGTTTGCATTAGCTGGGCTAGGACTAACATTAGGCAAGATCACCGGAAACATAATAGATACTGCATCAGCCCGCGTAATCAGCCAATCTCCTGACTCTACTTCCAGATTCATTAGTATTGGATCACCAATTAATTTAGAATTAGGCAACGATATTACACCAACTCAAAATAATCCAAATTAATAAAATGGCTACAACGAAAAAGTTTCCTAAATGGATAGGAATAACTATTGCAATAATTTTTGCTATCGGATTAATTGTTGGGTATAAAGTATATCAAATATTTTTGGGTGCTTCGGTTACAGACGCACAAAAATATCTTTACGTACATACTAATGATACTTACGAGAATGTCCTTAGAAGAATTCGCACAGAAAATATAGTAAAAGATGCTGACGAATTCGATTATGTAGCGAAAACGATGAAATATCCTACCACAGTAAAAGCGGGTCGTTACAAACTTGAGAAAGGAATGAGTAACCGTAGATTAGTAGGTAATTTACGTGGTGGTTATCAAGAAGCAGTTTCGCTTCGTTTTTCTAATATTAGATTAAAAGAGGATTTTGCGGGTTTCCTAGGACGCAATTTCGAACCAGATTCAGTGCAATTCATATCTCTACTTACGAACGAGTTAGAAGCTGAAAAATACGGTTTCACGAAAGACAATTTTTACACAATGTTTATTCCAAATACATACCAAATCTATTGGAATACATCAGCGGACAAAATTTTAGAAAGATTTAGTGAAGAATATAAAAAGTTTTGGACAGCAGAACGTTTAGAAAAAGCAAAACAACAAAATTTAACACCTGCTGAAGTCTCAATTCTTGCATCGATAGTGCGTGGTGAAGCGTTGCACAACGATGAAATGCCGATGATCGCTGGTCTGTATTTGAATAGATTGAAAAAAGGTATGCTATTACAAGCGGATCCTACTGTCATATTTGCGAATAATGATTTTACAATAAGACGTGTGCTGAATCGACATTTGACTATTGACAATCCCTATAATACATATCGATTCAAAGGATTACCTCCAGGTCCTATTAATATGCCACCTATTGTAGCAATCGATGCGGTATTAAACCCAGCAGACCACAATTATATTTATATGTGTGCAAAAGAAGATTTTTCGGGTTACCATGCTTTCGCTGTGACTGTAGCAGAACATTTGGTGAATGCCCGTAAATTCCAAAAAGCATTAGACGAGAGAAATATTAAGAAATAAAACAAATCCATGTTTGTACACGAAGAAAAGATTAGAGTGAGGTATGCAGAGACAGACCAAATGGGATACGTATACTATGGAAATTATGCCGCATACTACGAGGTAGCACGTACAGAGATGTTGCGTAAAACAGGATTTTCGTACAAAGAATTAGAAGAGATGGGCGTCATGATGCCTGTTTTGGAAATGAACATCAAATATAGCCAGCCTGCAAAATACGATGAATTACTTACCATAAAAGTTATCATCAAAGAAAAACCATCTGTACGTATCAAGTTCGAATACGAAGTATATGACGAAGCTGGTACCTTGCTAAATATAGGAAATACACAATTGGTATTTGTAGATATGGCTCGAAATAGGCCATGCAAAGCACCTGATGTGTTTATGCAAAAGATGGAGCCATATTTTGATTAATATGAAATGAAAAAGCTCCATAACCGATTATTAGTGTTTAAACCCTACGACAACTTAGTCGAATGGAGCAAAAAAGCCATAATTCCAGGTTTCGGAAAATTACCGCTTTACACTGTCGCAACCTTCTTTTTCCAAGAAATTACTCGTGAATCAATTCTCAACAAAGCTTCAAGTCTATCGTACAACTTTATGTTGGCAATTTTCCCAGGGATTATCTTCTTGTTCACGCTTATCCCCTATATTCCAGTTGACAATTTTCAAGAGAAATTACTCAGCTTTTTGGAAATTGTCATACCTACGGATGCATTTTCTGCAATTCAAACAACATTAGAGGATATCATTAAAAACCAAAATGGCGGATTATTGTCTTTTGGTTTCGTCCTAGCAACGTTCTTTGCTACCAATGGAATGACAAACCTAATGATGACTTTCAATAAAGCATCATTGACTCGTGAGAATAGAAAATGGCTTGTACGCCGGATCATCGCCTTAGCTCTCTCTTTTGCAATCGTTACTGCATTAGCTTTAGGTATCGGTGTTTTCACAATTGTTGGGATATTTATTAATTACCTCAAAGAAAACATAGAATACGATCTTTCTTGGTTTTGGACATTTTTATTGACCGTTTCAAAATGGTGTATATTATTCTTAATATATTTTTTCACAGTTGGATTAGTATATAAATATGGACCATCAAGTTCAAGACATTGGAAAATTTTTAGCCCAGGAGCAATATTAGCCACAATTTTAGCCATTCTCACTTTCTCGGGGTTTGCTTTTTACATCAATAATTTTAACGCTTACAATAAAATATACGGGTCTATCGGTACAATTATTGTTATAATGATTTGGATGTATTTAAATTCTTTAATAATTTTGATAGGATTTGAACTCAACACTAGCTTAGTTTTATCCAAACGAAGTATTAAAGTCGTAAGACACAAATCACACAACCAATTTAAAATATAAGTTAATTAATGATTGAAAAAGAAGTAGAGTCAAACAATAATATACGAACAGCTTTACTTGTTGTCACTATTTCGCTCTTCCTCGTTATAACTACAATTTTCTTTATTAGCATCAATTATTTTGAAGCCATTCATAAAAGAATCACAAAACTTATAGAATTAACGAATTACAAAGATTCAAAATATGAAGACGTAGTAAATGACTTCTTAGAAGCAGAAAATCATTTTAGAAAATATAGTATCGACTTAGATATAGCCCATTATAAAAACTATGAAAAAAATATAAACAATCTTAACAATAGAATATCTGATATAATTTCCCAACAAAAGGGAGATTCAACTGCAAAACAAGCAGAGGTTAATGATGCAATTCTATATAAGAAATATACTCAATTACAAAATGACATAAAGAATTTAATCGCGCTATCTGTACGGATAGATTCAATACAATCTCTCCCACTTGGCACAAATCATTTACCAATTCCTACTGCGAAAAATTTAAATCTTGATATTGATAAAGCCCCAAAAACGCTACAAAGACCAAATAAATTACCATTACCAAAGGCAATCAAAAATACACCGCAATTAATTATCGACGAAGAGACCATAAGAGTTCATAATAAGCAACTGGAGAATTTTTCTAAAACAACCAGTAATTATTTTAATGAATTTAGATCTTCATACGAATCATTAAGAAAGTCTGAACGTAAACTTCTTTCTAATCATTTCACTTTACTGTACAGTATTTATCAATCTATACAAGGAATATGACTATCAGATAGGCAATCATAAGAAATTACTCCGAAGTGAACATGATGAATTATTGATTCAATCCAGCAAATTGACTTGGCAGACTATTATTTGTTTGGTATTTATCTTTATTCTCATTTTTATAATGATTTATTATCAATTTAGAAATAGATATTATGAAAAGCAATTGATACAAGAGCAACATTATGCAGCCAAACTTGCTTCAGAAAAGTCTGATATTCTTGCAGAAATAAGTCATGAAATACGAACACCCCTTAATTCTCTGATAGGAATAATTGATTTGTTGCGTAAAAGAGGAAATATTTATTCTGAAAAAGAACAGCTTTTCTTAGATTCTGCCTATTCTAATATAACGAATACATCTCGCAGTATAAATGATATTCTTAATTTGAGCAGGATAGATTACACTTCCAATTTGGACTTACATGACTTTGATATCAATGATTTAGCAAATGATATTTACCACATACATAAAAGCCAAGCTGAAATAAAGAACATTGATTTTGAAGTCACAGTCGATGAGACAGCTCCAAATATTATATACAGTGATGAACTAAAAATTAGACAAGTATTAACGAATCTAATTTCCAATGGGATTAAATATACAATCAAGGGTAAAGTCAGTTGTTACATTAAGATCAATGAGATAAATAACCTGCAGATAAAAATTTCTGATTCAGGCTTAGGAATTCCAGAAGGCATGCAACCACATATTTTCAAAAAATATTTTACACGAAGTGATGAAAACAAACTCAGCAATGGCATAGGCCTCGGATTATACATCACAAAAAAATTAGTAAGTAAATTGCAAGGAACAATCTCATTCGTAAGTAGAGAAAACATAGGAACAACATTTACCATTGAGATTCCAATTCCTAAAGCTAAAATGAAAATTAAATCATCATCTGATTTGAAATCATTAGCTGATTTCCCAGATGATCTTTCATGGCTATTAGTTGATGATAATATTTTAAATATTCTTTACTTAAAACAATTCTTTCAAACATTTAAACATGTGAAAACTGCTTCGAATGGTCTAGAAGCTTTGGAAATATTAAAAGTTTACACGCCGAATATTATAATAACAGATATTAATATGCCGATTATGACAGGAGATGAATTATTAGTCTACATTAGGCAATTACCCAAATTAAAACTTACAAAAATAATTGCAACGTCATCTGATTACGAACAAATAAAAGAATTAGAAAAAAAACGTAACGAATTCTTTGACAATGTGATTATGAAACCTTTCAGTGAAAAAGATTTAGTAAAAATTATCAATCATACACTAGCGCAAGCAAACACAACTCTATAAGATTACTTGAAAACTTTTTTCACATAAATAATTGTAAATAAAAGTTTTTCGTATCTTTGCACTTCCTACAATGTAGGAAAAAGGAGAAAATTAATTAATGGCAAAAAAACAAGAAGCAGAAAAAGAGTTAGCGGCGAAAAACGCAGAGCTACAAGGTGCTGACACTAAAGTAGTGAAAGACACTGAGACAATTGAGTCTGAAGCAGATTCAACTTTGATCGACCAAATCAAATCAACTACTTGGTCTACACCAGAAGGTGATTTCGATTGGGATGCTGACGAGAAAGCTTTCGGTAACTACAGTGACACTGAGCGTGCTCAATTAGAAGAGCAATACGCTGGTACTTTCAACCAAATCAATCAAGGTGAAATTATCGAAGGTGTTGTTGTATCTATCAACAACAAAGACGTTGTATTAAACGTAGGTTTCAAATCAGACGGTCTTGTAGCAAAAACTGAGTTTCGTGATCTTCCTGAATTAAAAATCGGGGATACTGTTGATGTATTTGTTGAATCTCAAGAGGATGCAAATGGTCAATTAGTATTATCACGTAAGCGTGCAAAAACTCAAAAATCATGGGAAGCTATCAATGATGCATTAGAGAATGATGCAATCATCGACGGTTTCGTTAAATCTCGTACTAAAGGTGGTTTAATCGTAGACATCAAAGGTGTAGAAGCTTTCTTACCTGGATCTCAAATCGACATCAAACCTATCCGTGATTACGATGTTTACGTAGGTAAAACTATGGAATTCAAAGTGGTAAAAATCAACCACGAGTTCAAAAACGTAGTAGTATCTCACAAAGTATTAATTGAAGACGATTTAGAAAACCAAAAATCAGAAATCGTTGCTAAATTAGAAAAAGGTCAAGTATTAGAAGGTACTGTTAAAAATATCACTGACTTCGGTGTGTTCATCGACTTAGGTGGTGTTGACGGTTTACTTCACATTACAGACATCTCATGGGGTCGTATCGAACATCCAAAAGAAGTATTAGCTCTTGATCAAACGATCAACGTGGTAGTATTAGACTTTGATGACGAGAAAAAACGTATCGCATTAGGTTTAAAACAATTATCAGCTCACCCTTGGGAATCTTTAGACACAGCGTTAGCTATCGGTTCTAAAGTAAAAGGAAAAATCGTAACAGTTGCTGATTACGGTGCTTTCTTAGAAATCATCCCAGGTGTTGAAGGTTTAATTCACGTGTCTGAAATGTCATGGTCACAAAATTTACGTTCTCCTCAAGAGTTCTTAAAAGTAGGTGACGAAATCGAAGCTCAAATCTTAACATTAGATCGCGATGAGCGTAAAATGAGCTTAGGTATCAAACAATTGACTCCAGATCCTTGGAAAAACATCACTGAGCGTTACCCTGTAGGTTCTAAACAAAAAGCTGTTGTTAAAAACATGACTAACTTCGGTGTATTTGTTGAATTAGAAGACGGTATCGACGGATTGATCCACATCTCTGACTTATCATGGTCTAAAAAAATCAACCACCCTAACGAATTCACTAAAGTAGGTGAAGCTTTAGAAGTAGTTGTATTAGAATTAGACGAAGAAAACCGCAAGTTATCTTTAGGTCACAAACAATTAGAAGAAAATCCTTGGGATACTTTCGAAACTATCTTCACTGAAGGTTCGATCCACGAAGGAACAGTAATCAAAGTTGGTGACAAAGGTGATATCGTAGCTTTACAATACGGTGTTGAAGGTTTCTGTCCTTCTAAGCACTCTGTAAAAGAAGACGGTACTTCATTGAAAGTTGATGATACACAAGAATTCAAAATCATTGAATTCAACAAAGAGAACAAACGTTTAGTTATTTCTCACTCACGTATCTGGGAAGAAGCTAAAGAAGAAGCTCGCAAAGAAGAATCTAACTCACGCAAAAAAGATGCTAAATCAGCTTCTAACGCAGTGAAAAAAGTAAAAGATTCAGTTGAGAAATCTACTTTAGGTGATTTAGATGTATTAGCTCAATTAAAAGAGCAAATGGAAGGTGGCGACAAAAAATAATTTTTTTTAGTCACTAACTAAATATATTAAAGCTCCAATCGAAAGATTGGAGCTTTTTGCTTTTGTAAGAAAGCATTTGTAATTTTAACTATGGTATTTAACTCTTCTCTTATTACGACTCAGGAACTCGCGACTGCATTAAATGACAAGTCCATTGTTTTGCTAGATTGTACAATTGATAAAGTCGGCCAATCACTTCGAGATGAGTCATTGGAACTTATTCCGAATTCATTATTCTTTGATATTGAAGGAAAATTATCGGACAAAAGCTCTAAATTACCGCATACGCTGGTGTCCGCAGAAATATTTGAGCAAGAAATGCAAGCTCTTGGCATCAATCAAGATAGTACGGTAGTTTTGTATGATCGCTGGGGAATCTACTCGAGTCCACGCGCCTGGTGGATGTTCAAAGTAATGGGATTTGATAATGTACATATATTAAATGGTGGCTTGCCCGCTTGGAAAGAGAAAGAGTTCCCTTTGGTAGAGCGTTATATTGAGCCGATAGAAAAAGGAAATTTCAAAGCCAATTTCAACGTATCCTGGTACGCAGATAAAGAATATATTCTTGAGAATTACCAAAAGGATTTCATCCAAATATTTGACGCAAGAAGCAAAGCGAGATTTACAGGTGTAGCTCCAGAGCCAAGACAAGGTTTAAAAAGTGGACATATCCCCCACTCCAATAATATTCCTTTTGAGGAATTATTGGATGGAAAATTTTACGGAGATAAGGAGAAAATCGCTCGTTTCTTTAAACATATAAGACCAGAGGCTGAAGAATATATCTTCAGTTGTGGGTCAGGAATAACCGCATCCATCTTGGCATTTGCCAGCCATTTGATTGGATACGAAAAAATAAGAGTTTATGATGGTTCTTGGTCCGAATGGGGCAGCGAAGAATTAAATCTGCCAACAGCAAAATAAATACTGAAAATAAAACTTATTCGATGATTATATGTTCCTTAGTTTTGTTTGGATAAATTATGTTATTTTTATCTTAAACTATCTCCAAATATCTGTAAGTAGCAATAAACAAAAGTTAGCGTCGTAAAACATGAAAAACAAACTCCGAATACTTTTATTCGTACTTACCCTTTTATTTTTTGCAACAGCAGTTACCGTCAAAAACGCAATTACAGACAAAGACATTTTAGATCTAGAAAGTAAAAAATTTGCTTCGAATTTACATCAGAAAGAAAAACTCATTGAAGGTATTTTTTCGGATTCGATTCTCAACAAGACCTTTGTAAATAGCGAACGTTATCCTTTACAAGTTCGAGAAATTGCCAATGAATACGAGCAACAACAGATTTATTTATACATTTATAAAAAATCCAAACCGATTTTTTGGGCATCAAATATCTATGTTCCCGATACAGAAGCTGGTCTTAAAGAAGGCACATCCTATATTTACGCAGACAACTTTTCTTTTCTCGTAAAGAAGAAAAAATTAGCAAATGAGCTAAATATTCTTGCACTCATCCCCATAGAAAGGCAGTATAATACAAATTACAAAGCGAAAAACGATCAACATTATCTAGGTGTAACTTCTAAAACCCAGCTTCAAGTAGCAAAATTTGGTGACAGCGATGATATTCAAAATATTTACTCTATCGACAAAGACTACCTCTTTTCCGTCAAGCTTAAAAGTAATAAATACAATAATATATATTTAAATATTCAACTGATATGCTGGGTATTAGGAACTATTTGTTGTGTAATATTAATTAGTAGCATTTGTGTTGGATTAGCACGAAAAGGTAAACCCTTATTGTCAATAATTTTGTTGACATTTACATTCGTTGTAATACGAATTATTGATTTGGAGACAAATTGGTTGTCGCAAATATCAGACTACAAATTATTTTCTCCACGCACTTATGCCTACAGCTACCTAGCGCCCAACCTTTGGTCGTTCTTGGTAAATTCAATTGTACTCTTGTGGTTAGTATGTTATTGCATATTTATCAAACAACACATCGTTTTACCTGAGATATTACTTAAGCGAAATATTCGAAACTGGGTTTATCTACTCATACTACTTGGTGTTTATTTCTTGTACAATCAATTGTTTAGTCAACTTGCAACGCTGATTACACACTCTTCTTTTTCTACAGAAGATCTAATAACGCTTTTTTTCACTTACGACTTCACATTCTATCACATACTTATTTATTCTATAATTGTTTTCGCAGTTATTTTGATTGCTGACATTGTGGTTTTTGTGGGTAAAATTCTAACGCCAAAAGCAACAACGAATCTTAATATTCAACTTATTGCGTTAGTAACAGCTTTAATTGTAAGTGGTTTTTATCAAGATTTTTCATTAATCAATGTGCTCATTGGTATTTTGATAATGATGCAATCTTTTGATAAGTCGATGTTGAAATACAACAATATTTATACGCAAATAATCACGGTACTTACATTAGCTTGTATTACAACTATTAAATATGCCGAGGCAATCAATGAAAATAACCGTGAACATATGAAGTTAATGCTTCTAAATTTAGAAGCTGATGATGATGTTGAAGCTATTTCTCACTTTGCAGAAATAGAAAATAGAATTCAGAATGATGAGCAACTTAAAAAATTAATAGAGCTTGCTAGTGTAAATCCTAATTCACAATTAATTGATGATTATATTCAGAAGAACTATTTGGTAGGATATCTCACAAACTACAATTATTCGATGTATTATTATTTCAACGGGAAGCCGCTGATTAATTATTTTTCTAATCCTTTAGCAGATTTTAGAGAAAAAGTAATATCAAATGCTACAAAAGTAAATTATACCACATCGTTTTATAAGTCTAAAACAGAAATCGGTTATTACGATTACTTCACATTACTTAATTCACAAGATATTCGAGGGAATAATTATTCTATTATTATTAATCTCAAAAAAAACCTAAACAGTATTACCACTTTTATTCCATTTTTAACGGATAATAGTGCGGAAACTTTTGAACATTCAAGAACGAAAGATTACAATTTTGCAATCTATAAAAATGGTATTCTAATCAGTCAGAACGGAAAATACACTTACTCCAACAGAGATCCATATTATAATCAAAAGACAGAGGAATTTATCGTTATCGATGACAATGATGATCATCAACATATAATTTTTCGTCCAGATCAACATACGACACTTCTGATCAGTAAGCCAATTCAATCCTATTGGCAATTTATTACAGTCGTGTCCATCACATTTTTATTCTTATACATAATCATCAATTTTGTTAGATTCCTTGCGAAAATAATACCTATATATTTACAACAAGATGTATCAATCATCAATTTATATTTACGATTACGATACACACTTGCACAAATCAGATACAGCTCCCGCATACAGACGCTAGTCATAAGTTCTGTTTTGATCGCAATTATTATTTCTGGGATCATAAGCTTTTATAGTATACGAATACAAACCGCACAAAGCAGAAAAGACCAAAAATTAGCTTATATCGCACAGGTAGTTCAGAATTTGGAAAGTATATCATCTAAAGATACATCATACACCCACATTTCCTCACTTCACAAAGTTATGACTACGTTGACTGATGTTGTCGTGACAGATTTCAACTTGTATGACAAAAATGGGAAGTTATTCTTTACAACAAAACCTAATATTTACAACCATAACTTAGTCTCATCATATATCAATCCTCATGCATATTTGGAGATGAATGTATTGAAGAAAAATGAAACATTGCTCGAAGAGCAAATCATAGATTTCAATTATGAAAGCGCGTACGCAACTATAAAAGATTCTAATTATAAAACGATAGCATATCTTGGAATACCATATTTCAATTATCAAGAAGTGGAAAATGAGAGTACCAATATTTTGTTGAAGACAATCTTGAATATCTTCACTATAATCCTAATCATTTTTGCGTTCTTATCCTTGTACATTTCCAACAAAATTACCGAACCACTTCAAATGATTCGACGTAAACTTTCCCAAACAAACATTTCTGATAAACCTAATGAATCCTTGTTTTGGGAAAAGGATGACGAGATAGGTCTGTTGGTCAAAGAATATAATTATATGTTGGTTAAATTGGAAGAGCATGCTAAGCAACTACGACATGCTGAGCGCGAGAGTGTGTGGCGTGAAATGGCGCAGCAAGTGGCGCATGAAATTAAGAATCCATTGACCCCAATGAAATTGGGGATTCAGCAGCTCAATAAATCTTTCAAAGATAATGATAGCAGATTTCCAGAAAGATTTGAAAAGATTTCAAATTCGTTCATCGAACAAATTGAAACTTTAGCACGAATTGCTTCTGAATTTTCAGCATTCGCCAAATTACCTGAAGCAAAATACACCACGCTGAATTTAATCGAAAAAATCAATAAATCGATTCACGTATATGATAATCTTCCAAACGTCAAAATAGATTTAATTAATGAGACGAATTTGGGCAATAGAATAGAAATTTTCGGGGATAGAGACCAAGTAATCCGGACATTCAATAATCTGATTAAAAATGCTATTGAAGCCACATTAGGACGTCGTAAACCCAAAATCCAAATCGTCATCAAGCCATATGATAGCAAACATGTTTTAGTGGAAATAATTGATAATGGATTTGGGATACCAGATGAAGTAATACCAAAAATATTTAAACCTAACTTTACGACGAAGACCTCCGGCACGGGGTTAGGACTCGCCTTCGTAAAGCAGACTATAACAGGCTTGGGTGGTACTATTGGCTATGAAACCAAATTAAATTCAGGCACTAAATTTTTTATTATTTTCCCTTTGCATATAAATGAACAATAATTGCGATAGCATTTTTACAAAAAATAGTTAGCAAAACACTTATATTCGTATCGAAATAACTAATAATTATAATTTATGAACTGGAGAAAATCCTTTTATATAGCCGCATTATTGTTGGCTACTTCGTCACAAACTTTTGCTCAAGATAACCTCATTAATGCGTTAAAAAACAATGTGAGTGACAAAAGTAAAGATGGATTTGTATTTACTGAAGTCATTAATTTGGCTAATACTTCCATAAAAGATCAAGGTTCTTCTGGTACATGTTGGTCGTACTCAGGAAATTCATTTTTAGAATCTGAAATGATTCGCATGGGTAAACAGCCTGTTGAAATTTCACAAATTTTTACTGCATATTACACGTATTTAGAAAAAGCAAAAACATTTGTCCAGCTGCATGGTAATCAAGCTCAAGGTGAAGGTGGACAATTGCATGATGTATTGACAATCTATCGCAAGTATGGTGCAGTTCCGCAAAATGTTTACACTGGTTTGCGTGAAGGACAGACAAGAAATAATTTCTCTGAAATGAGTAGCATTCTTCATGGTATGACGGCAAATATTGTAAAGAATAAAAAACTAACTCCAAATTGGCAGAAAGCGGTTACCGGCGTAATGGATGCTTATTTGGGCACTCCTCCACAATCTTTCCAATACAATGGAAAGACTTACACGCCGCGCACTTGGGCAGATCAAGTTATTGGTATCAAACCTGAAGATTACATTGGCATAAGTTCGTTTAAATCCCAAGAATACTACAAACCTTTCGTTTTATTGATTCCTGATAACTGGTCGTTTGAAAGTCTTTACAATGTCCAAATGAATGATATCACGGAAATCATTGATAATGCTTTGGTGAACGGCTATACTGTTGCATGGGCAACCGATGTGTCAGAAAAATTCTTTAGCTGGAAAAACGGAGTAGCTTTTGTTCCTGAAAATGAAATGGATAAGATGACTCCGCAAGAAGTCGCTGAATTATTTAATGGTCCGAAACCAGAGGCTAAGGTAACAGAAGATATGCGTCAAGCTGCTTATGACGATTACTCGACTACGGATGATCACGGCATGCACATCGTTGGATTAGTAAAAGATCAAAACGGAAAAGAATATTATATTGTTAAAAACTCTTGGGGTGAATCAAATGATTACAAAGGTTACATGTACGCAACTAAAGAATTTGTAAAATATAAAACTATTTCGATTTTATTACACAAAAATGGTATCCAAAAAGGAATAAAATCCAAATTAAGAATTTAAAATTTAATAAAACAGGTAAAATCTCAGCTAAGAGCTGAGATTTTTTACTATAGTCTATTTTAAGGTTATATTAAATTTATTGTTATACTTGTAATAAAAGCATACTTTTATCCTATGAAATCAAATATTTTACTTTTTTCAGCAACATTTATATTGTTTTCAAGTTGTAATATATTGAACAACACGAATAAAGTAGGGTTGCAAAAAGCTAGTGATTTGAATGCTAAATGGCAAATAATATCCATTGAAAATAAAACTATTGACAAGAAAATTAATGGCAAAGAGCCTGTCTTTATATTTGATTTAGTTAAGAAAGAATATACTGCTATTACGGGTTGTAATAATCTTATGGGTGGTTTTGATTTAAAATCATCAGATAAAATTAAATTTTCAATTGGAATCTCAACCATGATGGCCTGTGATAATATGACGGTTGAGCAAGGTTTATCTCGCATATTACCACAAATTAATTATTATAAAGTTAGCAATGACACCCTATCTTTTTTGGATACAAAGAAGATGGTAAAAGCACAATTTAAACTGAAAAAAGAAGATAAATCTGCTTTATTAAAAGGCAAGTGGGAATTAGACTTTACACGTTTGACAAATAAATCTCTTGAAGACCTTTACAAATTTAGAAAACCTACACTTGAATTTAATACGAAAGAAGAAACTTTAATAGGTAATGGTGGTTGCAACAATTATTCAGGTACGTACAAAGCAGACGGGTATAAATTAAAATTTGGAGCTATAGCGTCTACAAAGATGGCATGTCCATCTTTAGAAGGTGAAGCGTTGTATTTCAAGAATCTGGAGCGCATTGCTTCTTTTAGTGTTGACGCTAATCATTTGACTTTAATTACGGATGATATCTCTATCATGCGGTTCAAGAAAATAAAATAAAAAAACGAGGATTTTAAATCCTCGTTTTTTGTTTATACTTAGCCGAATAAATCCGAACTTAAATATCGATCTCCACGATCACAAGCAATAAACACAATCACACCTTCTTCAATTTCATTAGCTACTTGTAATGCTGCATGAAATGCTCCACCTGTGCTCATTCCAGCAAAAACACCTTCTTTCTTCGCCAATAAACGAGATTTTTCAACAGCATCTTGCTGTGCTACATCTATAACACGATCTACTTTTGAGGCATCAAATATTTTAGGCAAATATTCTTTTGGCCAACGACGTATACCTGGAATTGAAGATTCTTCTGTAGGCTGACAGCCTACAATCTGAATATTTGGGTTCTTCTCTTTTAAATAAATGGAATTTCCCATTATTGTTCCTGTAGTACCCATAGCACTAACAAAATGTGTAATCTTACCTTGGGTATCGCGCCAGATTTCAGGTCCTGTGGTTTTTACATGCGCTTCATAGTTGTCCGGATTTGCAAACTGATTTAGAATGAATACTTCATCTTTTTCAGCCTTTTCTTCTGCATAATCACGACAAACTTCCATATTTTCTAATAATGTAACTTGCGCTCCGAAAGCTTCCATCGTTAAGGTACGTTCACGTGTAGAGCTAGACGGCATGACTAATTCCAACTCTAATTCATACATACTTGCAATCATCGCCAAAGCAATCCCCGTATTTCCACTAGTTGCCTCAATTAATTTATCGCCCTTTTTGATTTCTCCACGCTCTATTGCCGAACGAATCATATTCAATGCTGGTCTATCTTTTACAGAACCCGCTGGATTATTTCCCTCAAGCTTTGCGTATATTTTGACCTTTGGATTATCGTGAAAACTTGTGATTTCTACCAAAGGTGTATTTCCAATTGTATCTATTATATTTCCCATTATAAAGCGGGTTTAGTATCTATAAATTTTGAATTCGATTGATGATAAACAGTGGTGTAAGGGTCAATACTCGACGTCAACCAAACATTACCTCCTATGACAGAATGATGACCTATACGTGTTTCACCACCCAATATAGTCGCACCTGCATAAATAACGACATGATCCTCAATAATGGGATGGCGTTGCTTACCCGCAAGATTTTTCTCCACACTCAATGCACCTAATGTCACACCTTGATAAAGCTTCACGTGCTCACCAATAATACAAGTCTCTCCTATTACTAATCCCGTCCCATGATCTATATGCAAATATTTGCCTATTGTTGCGCCTGGATGAATATCAATTCCTGTACGTTCGTGTGTCCATTCGGTCAAAATTCGTGGAATCAACGGAACTTCCAAAAGCCACAATTTATTTGCCATACGGTAAATACAGGTAGCCAAGAAACCTGGATAGGTGCGAATAACCTCGCGCAAATCTTGAGCAGCGGGATCACCATCCAAAATAGCCTGTGCGTCCGTCAACATCACATCATATAATTCTGGCAAGGATTCATAAAATTCTCGTACAACGATGTCGTTATCACAATGATTACACATACGACTCTTGCGCAGAATGCTTAAAAGTTCGACTTCAGAACGATTAAATATCTCTTTTACATCTTCAACAGAAGACAATTGTTGCGGATTCCTTTCGGGAAATAAAGCTCTAAACAAATCACGCGCCCAAGTCCATATGCGCGTATTGCTCGGCATATCCTGTGCTTCTAATTGTTTTTGATAAAGATGGTTATAAAAATCTTCCATGAATGCAAATCTACATTTTTGAAACATAAAAATCTACTTTTAAGATAGATATTATAGAACTAATTTATTCATTAATTCTTTATGGGTGTCTTCTGCCGAAATACAAAGTCCAGTATGTGACGGTGAAGATTGAATAATCGTGCTTCTATTGGCAGTCAGCCAACGAAACCGTTCTGCTTGTTCCAAATTCGCAATCTTACCAAAATTGGCATCTCCAGCACATATTTTTTGAAACGATGCCAAATGTTTCTTAATTTTTTCAATATCTACATCAGCATACATCGCTTTGAGTTTAGATTCATCAACATGAAATAAAAATTCCGCATAACGTAATTTCTTACAATAAAGTGCCACTCCCACATTCACAAATTCCTCACGCTCCACTCGTGGAACCACACGCACTACCGCATACTCATATAATGTTCTTACGCTCATTTTGTATCTGATTTAAAAACACTGCTGAATTTGCTAATCTCCTCACCAAAAACTGGAAATATACTTCTCTCACTTCGTTCGGACTCAATTCTCTTCCCTCTTCCACCAACCATTCGTCTGGAATAACATCCAAAATACCCCGGATTGTATCTTCCGTAAATAACAAAGTATATTTATCGTTTATTTCCTGCACCAAAGATGATTGCTTTAATAGTACATGATCTTTGATCTGTAGAAAAGGTTTGTTGATATAGTCTTCCCAATTATCCCAAGAATGATGAAAATACAACGAAGCACCATGATCAATTAGCCACAATTCTTTCTTCCAAATCAACATATTGGTATTACGCGCTGTACGATCTACATTCATCAGCCAAGCATCCAACCACACGATTTTAGAAGCTTCTTCTGCGCTTACGACATCCACATTCGCATCAAATGTGATAGCTCCATTCAAAAAGTGAACACCTAGATTTTTGCCAATAGAAAATTTAAGTAAATCTTGAATCTCCTCATCCGATTCCAAGCGCCAAAATGATTCATCTAAATTAGCAAATACCAATTCGGGCATGCGCAAACCCAAAACACGAGCTAGTTCGCCACCGATCAATTCCGCAACTAGTGCTTTTTTACCTTGACCAGCACCTCTAAATTTTATTACGTAACTAAAGTCGTCATCCGCATCCACCAAGCCTGGCAATGATCCTCCTTCCCGAAAAGGTTGCACATAGCGAATGATTTCGACTTCCCGAATTTCTGGTTTCTGTATTCCCATCTGTTATTTCTAAGTATATTCGAAGTTACTCGAAAATATATTAGAATTTGTCATAAAAACCTAAAATCAGACAGCAATGTGACTACAGGCTAAAAACTTTTCTGACTATATTTGTAACACAACATAGCTAAATAAAAAGAATGAATACTACGGAAGAATATAATGCGGTCATTGATTTTTGTAAAAATCTTTTTGTGAACAAAACCAAGGATTATGGTACCTCGTGGCGTATCATGCGCTTGAGTTCTATTACTGACCAATTATATATCAAAGCCAAACGTATTCGTACGCTAGAGGTAAAGCAAGTTTCTAAAGTTGGTGAAGATATCGCTGGCGAATTTGTAGCTATTGTGAATTACTGTGTGATTGCTTTAATGCAACTCGAAATGGGCGAAGAAGGCGAAGAAAATTTAGATGCTACCTTTGTTGAGCAAAAGTACAGCGAAAAAGTAAACGAAACACGTGATTTAATGTTCGCTAAGAATCATGATTATGGTGAGGCTTGGCGTGATATGCGTATTTCATCCATGACGGATATGATTTTGATGAAATTGCACCGTGTAAAACAGATGGAAAATAACGATGGCAAAACATTAGTTTCGGAAGGCTTTGCTGCCAACTACCAAGATATGTTGAATTATGCCGTTTTTGCATTAATCAAAATGGGATTTGCAGTTAAAAAATAAAATTATGTCGAATACTTCATTTTATAGTCCATTACAAAATAGTTCTGCGAAACCTGATATTCTTCTTTGGATATCTCGCCTATTTGTGGGGCTTCTATTTATATTTTCTGGATTAATCAAAGCTAATGATCCGATGGGTTTTGGGTTCAAGCTTCAAGAATATTTCCATGTATTCAATCTTAATTTTTTGAATGATTACAGTACGTGGATTGCAATACTAATTTGTGCTTTTGAAATTATTTTAGGCATACTTTTACTATTGGGACTAGCTAAACATACAGTAGCTTGGGGACTTTTGATCCTAATCGTCTTCTTTACATTTTTGACATTCTACTCTGCATTTTTTGATGTAGTGACATCGTGTGGATGTTTTGGAGATGCAATTCCACTCACACCTTGGGAGTCCTTTATCAAGGATCTAATTTTACTGGTTTTTATTGGTATTATATTCATCAAAAGACATAAAATCACACCTCTATTTAGCAATTCGGGTATCAACAAGTTACTTGCTTTTTTAGCTGTAATTTTTTCTTTTGGAATTGGAGTTTATACGTATACGAATTTGCCATTCTTAGATTTCTTACCTTATAAAGTCGGTAATAATATTCCATCCTTAATGAAAATTCCTGATGGCGCAGCACAAGATGAGTTTGAACACATTTACAACCTAAAAAATAAACAGTCTGGAGAGACAAAACAAGTTACAGATAAAGAATATATGGGTCAAAAGATTTGGGAAGATGAGAACTGGGAAATCGTAGGTGAGCCTGTGACTAAGCTTATCAAAAAAGGTTACCAAGTTGCAATACCAGATTTGATTATTTCGGATAATGAGGGTCAAGATTTGACGCAGGAAGTGATCGAAAACCCACATTACAATTTTATCGTAACAAGTGTTGACGTCACAAAATTTACGCCTGCAGATTTCTTAGCATTGGACAAAATCAATCAAACAATTAGATCGTTGAGCGAAGAATACAATCTTCGCGCTGTACTACTGACAGCTAGTGCAAGTTCGGATATTGATTATTTGAATGATCAATTGGATTTGGTTTTAGAAACTTTCTATGCAGATGCTGTACCGTTAAAAAGTATGGTGCGTTCAAATCCAGGTGTCATGTTGATGCAAAATGGTGTTGTCATTCAAAAATGGTCAAAAGATACTTTTCCATCCAAAGAAGAGTTAGTAGCTAATTATCTAAAATAACGAAATGGACAAACCAATTTTCTTAGTAGGATTTATGGGGAGTGGCAAAACCACTTGGGGCAAAAAAATTGCAAACGCATTAGACTTGCCATTTGTGGATTTAGATCATGAAATCGTGGAAAATATAGGAATGACTATTCCAGAATATTTCAAACTGCATGGCGAAGAAAATTTTAGAAAATTAGAAAACGAATTTCTAAAGAAACAAGCAGGAAGAGTTGCAATTATTTCTACTGGTGGAGGCACACCATGTTATTTCGATAATATGGATTGGATAAATCAAAATGGACTTTCATTGTATTTATACCATACAAGTAAATCTCTTTGGGCTAGATTGAGTCAATCTGATGTGAATAAAAGACCTGTATTGAAGGGATTATCTGGTGATGAATTATTTGAATTTATCGACACGAAATTAAAGGAAAGAGAAGAGTTTTACGATAAGGCAGACATTAAATTCGAGCAAATCCACACACCGTTAGAAGAAATAATTGAACTGATCAAAAATCACGATGTAAAATAGATGAAAAATTCTACGCACATTTTAAGCCTTTTTATTTTCGCATTTTTACTAACAGCTTGCTTTAGAAATGCTCCTTCGGACAATAAAAAAGAAAAAAGAGAAACAAGCGCAATCCAAACGTCGGATTTTTCATCAGACAATTTTAATATCACGACACTTGAAGATCTTTATCAATTCCTCACCTATAACGAAAATCGATATCCATTAGTGAGCGTACATCGCGGTGGTGATTCAGACGGTTTACCCGAAAATGCTATCGAAACGTTCCAACATTGGGCAAAGCAATTTCCTTTGATTATCGAATGTGATGTCCGAATGTCCAAAGATTCAGTTTTGATTTTAATGCACGATGAAACCTTAGATCGGACGTCGAACGGATCTGGAAGAATTGGAAAACATACCTTAGCCGAATTAAAAGAATTACGCTTAAAAGACAAAAATGGAGAATTGACAGTCTACCAAATTCCTACTTTGGAAGAAGCGCTGACGTGGGGAAAAGGAAATGTTGTATTTACGCTGGATGTAAAACAAGATGTCCCCTATTCACTGCTATCGGAGATCATTCAAAAAACAAATGCACAAGCATCGGTGGTGGTAATTACATATAATGCGAATCAAGCACGAGCTATAAATCGTATCAATCCTGATTTGATGATTTCAGCTAGTGTAAAATCACAAAAAGATCTAGATAAGCTTGCTGAGGCTGGTGTTCCAGACAATCGAATAGTAGCATTTGTTGGCACTTCGCAACCAAAAAAAGATTTGGTCGAAAAACTGCATGCACATGGTATCAAAACTATCCTCGGAACCATCGGCAACTTGGATAAACAAGCCGATAATAAAGGCTATCAGATGTACGCTGAATACATAGAAAATGGAGCTGATATATTGAGCACAGACCGTCCTGTCGAGGCACAGAAAGCTTTGGATTTCTACATTCAGAAAAGAAATATTAAATCACCTTTTATTAATCGATAAAAGATGTCTATTCGTATTCAGAACCTCTCAAAACTGTATGGGAAACAAAAAGCTTTGGATAAAATCACTTTCCAAACGCAAAGAAATCGTATTATTGGATTTTTAGGTCCTAATGGCGCTGGCAAGTCGACAACCATGAAAACTTTAACAGGAATAATTCCTATTGAATCGGGGACTTGTTGGGTTAATGACTTGAATATTCAAGAAAAATCTATTGAAGCAAAGCAGATAATCGGTTATTTACCTGAGAATAATCCACTGTATTTGGACATGTATGTCCAAGAAATGCTAGAGTTTCAAGCTTCGCTGTACCAAATCGATAATATTCCAGCTCGCATTTGTGAAGTAATTGAAAAGACCGGATTGGTAAACGAACAACACAAGAAAATAAAAGAACTATCAAAAGGGTACAAACAACGTGTTGGATTAGCGTGCGCTATCGTACACGATCCAAAAGTTTTGATTCTGGATGAACCAACTACTGGACTTGACCCCAACCAAATCATTGAAATTCGTCAATTAATTCGTGATCTAGCCCAAGATAAAACGGTGTTGTTATCTACCCATTTAATGCAAGAGGTAGAAGCGATTTGTGATGAAATTATAGTAATTCATCAAGGTAAAATTAAAGATCAATTTCTATTACAGGATAAAACTGAACGTTATCCAAACCTGTCAATGGAAGAAATTTTCGTGTTGCTAACTAAATAATTACTATATCAATCCAAGAGGTATATTTTGCTTTATGCAGCAATATTTCCTATTTTCGAGCCTAAAACCTTAAGAAATTGCTTAGTATTTATAAAAAAGAAATCGTATCCTATTTCAATGCTTTTATTGGTTATCTAGCCATTGGGTTATTTCTTTTAGTCACGGGTTTACTTATTTGGGTGTTTCCTGAGACATCTATTTTGGATAACGGATACGCTACTCTTGATTCATTCTTCAATCTGAGTCCCTATTTACTTCTCTTATTAATTCCTGCCGTGACAATGCAATCAATAGCAGGAGAAAAAGCGAATGGCACTTTTGATTTATTATTGAGCAAGCCTATCACATTTACGGAAATTGTTATTGGAAAATATTTAGGAAGCTTATCCATTTCTCTGCTCGTAATTATACCTACTTTAATTTATCCGGTTTGTCTTTACTTTTTAGCTGCACCTTCGGGAAATATTGATGTTGGCGGAATAATTGGCTCCTACATAGGGTTATTATTCTTGACAGCTGCGTTCACAGCACTTTCAATTTTCAGTTCTACGTTAACTTCCAATCCCATAATAGCCTTTTTGCTTGCAGTTGTATTATGCTTTTTTGGTTATTATGGATTTGATGCCGTAAGTAAATTTCCTTTTTTATATGTTTTTGAAGATGGTTTTGCTGCGATAGGAATACAATATCATTACGAGGCATTAAGCCGAGGTGTAATGCTGGCTTCAGATTTAATATATTTTATAAGTTTCATTCTATTCTTTCTTGTTTTGTCAATCGGTCATTTGGGTCGGAAATTTAGAAAAAGTAAGAAAACATTTACTGCTTATGGCATAGTTTTACTATTGATCATTCTCATCAATCAATCATTTATTACGAACTTACTTGGCAGAATTGATTTTACAGAAGATAAAAGATATACACTTTCTTACACGACAAAATCCATTCTGAAGGACACAGAAAATGTGATGTATATTACCATTTTCTTGGATGGAGATTTGCCGAGTGGATTTCAACGTTTACGTCAATCCGCTATTGATATGGCACGCGACATGAGTCGTATTTCGAATGGAAATATCAAAGTCAATATTATCAATCCAAAGGATGGTTCTGCACAAGAGCAACAAGAACTAGCGGCTGCACTCATCGATAGGGGCTTGCAACCCACAAATCTAAGTGTCAAAAATAGCAGTGGATTTTCCCAAAATTTAATTTTCCCTTATGCTATTGTCAACAAGGGAGAAGAAGAAATTAATGTGCATTTGTTGCAAAACAAAATTGGATTAAGTCCTGAACAAGTGCTTAATAATTCCATCCAAAACTTGGAATACAGTTTTATTTCAGCGATCAAGAAACTGTCTATAGCATCAAAACCTTTTATCGGATTTACTGAAGGACACGGCGAACCTTCTGATTTGGAATTGTATGATGCGATGCAAACATTCGCGCAAACAAATCAAGTTGGAAGATTGAATTTAGATTCCATTCAATTGGAAGATCTACAGAAATTCTCGACTATCGTCATCGCAAAACCACAAAGAAAATTTTCAGAGAGCGACAAATATAAATTAGATTATTTCGTTAGAAATGGTGGTTCTGTAATTTGGGCGATTGATCAAGTTCACGCAACTATAGAGAATTTACGCACATCGGGATCTCAAGTTTTGATTGGTAAAGAATTAAATCTCGACGACCAACTTTTCTTGTATGGTGCGCGCCTAAATTATGATATCATCGCGGATATGAATTGTACGCAAATTCCATTGTCAGTCGGAAATATAAATGGCCAACCACAAATCGAATTAACCCCTTGGCTCTTCTACCCTATTCTAATGCCAACACGCTCACATCCGATTATCAAAAATTTGGATGGTATCCGTACGGAATTTATTGGTAGCATAGACACCATTGCGAATCCAACTATCAAAAAGGAAATTATTTTGGAATCTTCACCATTCCATAAAGTATATAACACTGGAGCTAGCATTTCATTTTATATGGTCGAAGAACAACCTGATCCCAATACATTTCAAAATGCACAAAAACTTGTGGCTGTCTTATTATCTGGTCACTTCCCCTATATTTTCGAAAATCGTCCTGCACCTCAAGGTATACAATCGCCAGTTGACCTTTCGAATATTTCCAAACCCGCAAAAATGTTTGTCATTGCGGATGGTGATTGGCTAATAAATCAGGTGAATAGCAAAGATAATTCGCCTTATCCATTGGGTTGGGATAGATATACCGAACAGCAATTTGCGAATAAAACGCTTTTGCAAAATGTCGTTGACTATCTGACTAATGATGAGCAGCTGATTAAGCTTCGTAATAGAGAAGTAAAACTGCGACTATTAAATCAAAGTGTTGTAAAGCAAGATAAGCTCAAATGGCAATTAATAAATGTTGCTTCGCCAATCGTACTATTGCTATTCATTGGCTTTATCCAACAATCCCTTCGCAAGAGAAAATACAAATAAAAAGCCGCAGTATAAACTGCGACTTTAATTGAATAAAAATCAAGAAAGTAAAATTAATTCTTCTTCATGCTTCCAGTTTCTGCTAAGCGCAGATGCCAGCTGAAAGCTTCTTCTAATAAGTGTGGCGTATGTCCTCCACGCGCGCAAGCTCTATCGAAATAAGATTGTAATTCTTCGCGGTAATCAGGATGCACACAGTTATCTATAATTTTTTGAGCGCGCTCACGAGGTGCTAGACCACGCAAATCTGCCAAACCTATATCCGTAACCAATATATCTACATCATGCTCCGTATGATCGACGTGCGAAACCATCGGCAATACGTGTGAGATTTTGTTTTCCTTAGAAGCTGCTTGTGCAACGAAAATACTTAAATAAGCATTACGTGCAAAGTCACCCGACCCACCTATACCATTCATAATTTTGGTACCTGAAATATGTGTAGAATTCACATTACCATAAATATCAAACTCAATAGCAGTGTTAATAGCAATTACCCCTAGACGACGAATCAATCCTGGTGTATTGGAAATGTTTTGCGGTCTCAATACAAATTTATCTCTGTATTTTGACAAATTATCAAATACACGATCATAACATTCTTGCGAAACTGTAACTGATGATGCAGAAGCAAAGCTCAATTTACCTGAGTCAATCAGATCAAATGTACTGTCTTGCAACACTTCCGAAAACATTGTCAAATCGTAAAAATTACTATCCTGGAACCCCATCAATACCGCATTCGCCACTTTACCAATACCTGCTTGAATAGGAAGTAAACGCTCTGTTAAGTGACCCAATTCTACCTCTTTTTCAAAAAAACGTAAAATATGCTTCGCGATACTTGATGTTTTCTCATCAGGAGGTGCGATATCAGCTGGACTATCTTTTTTGTCTGTAAAGACAATGCCAACTACTTTATTCGGATCCAAAGGAATAGTCTTACGACCTATTTTGTTCCAAGGCGCTACAATAGGAATAACATTACGGTGCGGATAATTCTCTGCTTGATAAATATCGTGAATACCGTAAAACTCTTCTGGAATAGCTGTATTTACTTCTAAAATCACTTGTTTCGCCAGATTAGCAAAAGTCAATGAGTTACCTACAGAAGTAGTTGGGACAATACTTCCATCTCTATCGATATACGCTACCTCCAATACAGCAATATCCACTGGAGGAAGATTTTTATTATGCAATAGTTCTGCTGCTTCACTCAGGTGCTGGTCAATAAATAGTACTTCACCTGCATTGATTTTATTACGTAAGGTACGATCAACTTGGAAAGGCATACGCTTGCTCAATGCACCTGCTTCAGCCAATTTACCATCGGTATCATGTCCCAAAGAAGCACCTGTCATTAATGTAATTTTTACATTCTCATTCTTTGCACGTTCTGCTAATGCAGGAAGTACAACTTTACTATCTCCCGCTTTGGTAAAGCCACTTGAACCTACCACCATACCATCCTGTATAAGTTGCGCTGCTTCTTCAGCAGTCATCACTTTATTATGCAAAGATTCTAAACGTATTCTATTTAAATTCATATTCAAAAGTATATTACTAATCGTTATCTACCTTATAATCATATAACTTTACAATATTAATGATTAAAAAAGTGTCATTTTTATTCTTTTCAGTCAGTAAGTTATTTATTCAAACAGCAAAAACAGCAATCATCTAATTATCAATATTTTATGCTTAAAACACAATAGAAAATAATTTTAATTCTCTTTCAAATCACTCATAAACATGTATTTAGACACCATAATCTTTAATTGTATAGCATTAAATTGTGGCTAAAACAGTATAATCAAAGTGATCAAACACTTACTTTTTGGTTATTTAACTTAAAAACTAGAAATTTGTTTCAAATTATAGTATATGGAAAAGGAATATGTAAATAAATATTACATGACCGAAGTTGATGCATTCGATGATAGTATATATTGTCATCACGCATTGATGGGAGATAGTTACATTAGTGAGCACGTACATAAGAAAGGACAATTTTTATACACAGAGGGCGGTGTAGTCTTTTTGAAAACGGCGACAAAATCCTACTTTCTTCCAGCAAGACATTATATTTGGATTCCTGCTGGTATAAAACACAGCATTCATCCAAGTTCTTCTAATGTTGTAATGCGTAACTTGTATTTTCCTAAATATGAAATAGATACAGATTTTTACGATAAAATAAATATTTACCCCGTAAATGATTTATTAATCGAATTAATCATGTTTACCAATCGTTGGAATGGTAACATTTTCCCTGTAGAAGAGCCTAAATATTCTATTGCCAAAGCATTCAAATTAATCTTACCGGAGCTCTCGCAATCGGAATTACCATTGGCATTGCCTTACCCGCAGAATCAGAAATTAAAAGACATTATTAAGTATTTAGAATACAATATTTCGGAAAATGTGAGCTTCAAAGTACTTGCACAAAATTTTGATATAAGTGAGCGGACACTTGCTCGATTATTTCAAAAAGAATTAAACATGTCTTTTATTCAATATTACACAATTTTGCGTATGTTAACGGCGCTTAAGCTTTTATTAGACGAAAAGTTAAGTGTAAACGAAGTTGCTTTGAAAGTAGGATATAGCAGTCTTCCAACATTTAGTAATACATTCAACAAAGTTATTGGTGTGCGTCCAAGTGATTACGTAAAGCATCAAAATACTTTATTATAAATACTTCAACTAAACTTAAATTTATGAACTTAAAAACGATCGTATGGTCAGCATTAGCGACTGTATCAATTTTATCTTGCTCGACTCAAAAAGGTGCTGTAGATTCGGATGAGCCAAAAGCTATTCAACTCTTTAATGGCAAAGACATTAAAAATTGGACTCCGAAAATTAGAAATTATGAAACTGGCGTAAATTTCGGAAACACATTTCGTGTAGAAGACGGCATGATGAAAGTAAGATATGATCAATACGATGATTTTAACTTTAGATATGGTCATATTGCATACAATACGCCATACTCCTATTATGTATTACGCGTAGAATATCGTTTTGTAGGTGAGCAACCAAAAGGTGGAGAAGGATGGGCTTGGAGAAACAGTGGTGCCATGCTACATGGCCAAGATCCAAAGACAATGTGGAAAGATCAGAATTTCCCAATTTCGATCGAAGCGCAATTCTTAGGCGGTGATAACGATCCAAATTCTGTACGCACTACATCGAATCTTTGTACTCCAGGTACGCACGTCGTGATGAATGATAAATTGTTCACACCACACTGTATTAATGCCAAATCAAAAACTTATCATGGTGATCAATGGGTTACTGCGGACTTTGTCGTATTAGGAGATTCTGTAATCCGTCACGTGCTCGAAGGTGAGACGGTTATTGAATATTCGAAACCGACAATTGGCGGAGATATGGTAGAAGGACACAATCCGGCAGTGAAACAAGATGGTAAAGCTATAACAGGTGGTTATATCTATCTACAATCAGAAAGTCATCCGATTGATTTCAGAAAAGTAGAATTATACGATTTAGAAAAGTATAAAAAACAACCACAAAAGTTGGATGGAATAATCCAAAAGATATTACAAACAAAAGGTTCGAATTAATCGAACCTTTTGTTTGTAATACTAAATCAAAATATAATGCAAAATAAAAAAGGACACATCGCTGTGTCCTAATATATCTTAGTATCCAAGGATTAACCTAATTTATTAACCAATTTAGTTAATTTAGATTTGTTGTTAGATGCTTTTTTCTTGTGGATAACGTTTTTCTTAGCCAAACGGTCAAGCATAGAAACAACACGTGGTAATAACGCTTGTGCTTCAGCAGCATCAGTTGTAGTACGTAATTTTTTGATTGCGTTACGCGTAGTTTTTGCTTGGTAACGGTTTCTTAAACGCTTCGCAGCGTTAGCTCTAATTCTTTTAATCGCTGATTTATGATTTGCCATTTCTATTAGCTATATATTTTATAATACTTTTTATACTAAATTCGGACTGCAAAAATAACGAGTATTATTTAATATTCAAAATCTATTTTCAAGTTTCTATCCGAATCCTTTATTAACCCTGCAAAGATAAGTAAAATAAAGTAGTATTTCATTCAAGATAACCATTAAAGGTAAAAAATAAGTATTTTTGTCGGATGCAAAAGTTGTCTATGGATCAGCTCAATCGAGTTGATATCGAATCATTCAAAGAATTAGAGAAAACACCTATTACTATTGTACTAGATAATGTACGCAGTATGCACAATGTCGGTTCTGCCTTTCGCACTGCTGATGGTTTTGCGATCGAACAAATCTTATTATGCGGTATTACAGCAACGCCACCTCATCGCGAAATTGAAAAAACTGCCCTGGGTGCTACACAATCAGTAGACTGGACACATTATAAAGAAACAACAGAAGCCTTGCAGCATTTAAAAGAACAAGATTATAAAATCTTCGCCATCGAACAAGCCGAGAATTCTACTTCTTTAGAGCAATTTGAAATACCGACGAACGATAAATATGCTTTTGTATTTGGCAATGAAGTACACGGTGTTGATGAGGAAGTAATGCAAATCGTCGATGGCTGTATTGAGATTCCACAATTTGGCACAAAACATTCTTTTAATGTCTCTGTTACAATTGGAATAGTTCTTTGGGATATCCTGAAGAAAATAAAGTTTTAATAAAAAAAAGACCGAATAGAGTAAGCATTATTTCCAGAAGTCGTTACAAAATGGTAGATTTGCTCTGCTAAAAATTAGAACAATGAGTGTATTAGTAAATAAAGATTCAAAAGTTATCGTTCAAGGTTTCACTGGAACAGAAGGTACTTATCACGCGTCTCAAATGATTGAGTATGGAACGCAAGTCGTAGGTGGTGTTACACCTGGTAAAGGTGGTCAAACTCACTTAGACCGTCCAGTATTCAATACAGTTCAAGATGCTGTTGATGCAACAGGTGCTAATGTTTCTATTATTTTTGTTCCACCAGCATTTGCTGCAGATGCTATCATGGAAGCTGCTGCTGCTGGTATCGCATTAATCGTTTGTATTACAGAGGGTATCCCTACTAAAGATATGATTCAAGTAAAATCTTACTTGAGTGACAAAGATTCTCGTTTAATCGGCCCTAACTGTCCAGGTATTATCACTGCTGAAGAAGCTAAGATTGGTATCATGCCAGGATTTATCTTCAAAACAGGTAAAGTAGGTGTTGTTTCTAAATCAGGTACATTAACTTACGAAGCCGTTGATCAGACAGTAAAAGCAGGTTTAGGTATATCTACAGCTATCGGTATCGGTGGTGACCCAATTATCGGAACTACAACGAAAGAAGCTGTTGAATTGTTAATGAACGATCCAGAAACTCAAGGTATCATCATGATTGGTGAGATCGGTGGTGGCATGGAAGCTGAAGCTGCTCGTTGGATTAAAGAAAACGGTACTAAACCAGTTGTTGGATTCATCGCTGGTCAAACTGCGCCTCCGGGACGTCGTATGGGACACGCTGGTGCTATCGTAGGTGGTGCTGATGATACTGCTGCCGCAAAAATGGCTATCATGCGTGAGTGTGGTATTCGCGTAGTAGAATCACCTGCTGAGATCGGTAAAGCTATTGCTGAAGAATTAGCTAAATAATATTAATTATATTTTATAATAGAAAAGGAGACTTCAAAAGAGTCTCCTTTTCTATTACATTCAGATTTTGCACTTTAATAAATTTCAATGGCAGAGAAAACCCACATTATAAACATTTATAAATGAGTTTATCGATTTATTTCTCATCAGCTGAGGGACCATAAAGCCCAGGCAAAGGAATATCTAGCATACGCATGTATACCGTTAGTTGTCCCCTATGATGCACCAAATGATTTTGAATAATAAACCTATACGCCGCTGATTTAGGAACTTCGGCAATGACATAATCACCAGCTTTTAGCTTCCAAATCGATTTCCAGTCTTCTTCAGAGATGTTTGATATAGTCTCTACATTCGCTGCATAACCATTATTTAGTACATCTAATAGTTCTTGCACCGACTGTGCTTCAAAAGGCTTATACATAGTTGGAAAATCAAAATACGCTCCTGACAATGCTTCCTTCATCCAGTTATGTAATTCGACTATATGACTTGCTAATTGTATTAACGACATAGATTTTTCGTGAGGTTTATACGAAAAATGTTCTTCCTTTAATCTCGACAAAAGTTGTCTTGTGTTTTCAGTTTCTCTTTCGATTTCAATTAATTGTCCTTTATTCATTTCTTCCTCCCTTTATATATTATTTAAATTTACCTAATATTTCCAATATTTATGATTTACTAAACCTCTATTCAATCTTCAAAACTTCCTTAAACGCAAAACAGCCTTACCACGTTATGTGATAAGGCTGTTGTATAAAAAAAGGCACCGACCTACTCTCCCACCTGTTACGGCAATACCATCGGCTCGGGCGGGCTTAACTTCTCT
>NZ_WUQY01000140.1 GCF_009829085.1 Sphingobacterium bovisgrunnientis | reverse complement strand
ACGCATTTGTACATTATTTTCATATTCTTAATTCCTCCTAATGTTGAGAGAATTGTCCAATCAAATTGATAATCATTTTTTCATCGTAATAAAATATCACCCATTTTAGATAATAGTTCAAACTATGCATTTATTCTCAACATTCTTTATTTTTCATCTCAGTGCATTGTGATGGGTTGATTTTGCGTATACTGCACTATCAAAATAATTAGATGAAAAATCAGGCTCTGACCATAAGCCAATTGTAATAGGGAGAACTATGATGTTGGCAATGATGCGTAATAGAATTACCCAAACAAAAAGGGGAAAACACTTTGTTCTCAATTAAATTAATTGGAGGCATTTAACAAACAATAGTGTTAAATAACTTATCGACATCTCAACTAACACTTATTCAAATATTGAGATTTATGCCCACTAGCATTAATAAAACACAGTCTTGATTATATAA
>NZ_WUQY01000139.1 GCF_009829085.1 Sphingobacterium bovisgrunnientis | reverse complement strand
AACGCTCCGCAGATAATGCGCTCTCCCGCCCCTACATTCCTAACGAAGTTCCTAACGAAGGAAGGAATGGAGTAAGGGGCGGACCGAAGAGTTCCTAGCAGCCCTATCTTTGAATGTACGAGCTTCGGGTTTCTCTAACAAATCTAACTCAAAAAACTCTAAAAGCGTACAGAGGTCCGTCCTAAAGGGTAATGTACCAGTATGGAGCCATCGTCGTGTATAGTTTGGCATGGGAAGGTGGTGTCACCACTTCCACACTTCCCGCTCGTAGGTTTACTTCTTAGGCCCTACCTAGAGCAACCATAGCCTTCTTGTCTTAGAGCGCAACTTCCTACGGTTGACCTGCCGAAATGCAAGCTAATACGAGGAGGCTAACCCCCAATCTTTCATAGACTGGGAGTCACTCTAAGTTTCTATGGTCACTTACGATATTATTCACTGCAGTGGTTTCC
>NZ_WUQY01000138.1 GCF_009829085.1 Sphingobacterium bovisgrunnientis | reverse complement strand
GCGGGGCATTTTGGAGCATCGAAAACAGCAGCTAAGGTCTTGCAATCAGGGTTCTATTGGCCTTCATTGTTTCAAGATGCATTCGTATTTGTAAAAAGGTGTGATAGGTGTCAAAGAACCGGAAATATCTCAAGGAAGAATGAGATGCCTCTTAATAGCATTCTGGAGGTTGAATTGTTTGATGTGTGGGGGATTGACTTCATGGGACCATTCCCACCTTCTTTCTCCAATAAGTACATTTTGGTTGCAGTGGATTATGTGTCCAAATGGGTAGAAGCAGTAGCATTACCAACCAATGATGCTAAGGTGGTGATTGGATTCTTGAAGAAGTATATTTTCACACGATATGACACTCCTCGAGCTATCATAAATGATAGGGGCAAACATTTCTTCAATCATCATTTTGAAGCATTATTGGCTAAGTATGTCGTTTGACGCCGAATTGCCACACCATATCA
>NZ_WUQY01000137.1 GCF_009829085.1 Sphingobacterium bovisgrunnientis | reverse complement strand
TATCCAAAAGATGAAATTGGATATTAATTCTATAATCTCATTGAGAAGAAGATGTTCGACTCAATATATGTTAAACTCCTAGAGAAAGAGTTTATTCTAGGAGAGAACAGTGAGAGTAGAATGAATCTTGAAGGAGTTCAAGAATCCACAGATATGGTTGACCAAATAGATAAATCTGAGTGTGGTCTCACACCTGATGAGGGACATATTCTTGATTTGGAAGTAGAGACTTCTGAGAACAGATCAGCTCTATGTAAATCTTATAGGATCATTCAACCTCTTAGAAGGTATGAGTCCATGATTACTAATCAAGTATTATTAATCGAGGATGATGAACCTATTGGTTACACAAAATAAAGTCAAGTGTTGACTCAAGGAGATGGCGAAAGGCCATGAAATTCGAGATGAACTCGATGTATGTAAACAAGGTTTAAACCTTGATCGACCGCCTGATGGGATAAA
>NZ_WUQY01000136.1 GCF_009829085.1 Sphingobacterium bovisgrunnientis | reverse complement strand
CGACTGATTTGGGTCATTTTTTGCTTTTTTTGGTGGATTTTGGTTATTGGGTTAAGTAGTCGAGTCGGATTATGGAATAACAAGAAAAACCCAACATGATCCAACTCAACCCGACCTGACAACATTAACATTTTTTCTTTAAAAAGGGGAAAAATAAAATAAAAATAAAAAACAAGCCCTAACCGTCCCGTTTGACCCACATTTTCATTTTCATTTTCATTCTTCTACTCATTTTCAACCACACATTTTTCAATAAAATAATATTTTTCATCACATCAATAATTTTTCCTTCTTTTTCAACCACACATTTCTCATTATATCACTATTCAAAAATCAATTTTTACCCCAAAAATTACTCTCAAACACCCTCGAAGTATTGATTGCAAACAACAAGAATACTAGAAACAAGAATTGGATTTGGCAAAGAAATTGAAGATTTTATTCAACTATAATGGAGAAAAAAATTACATCA
>NZ_WUQY01000135.1 GCF_009829085.1 Sphingobacterium bovisgrunnientis | reverse complement strand
ATCAAAATGTGCATCGCTCAATCAACTGGGCTTTAACAACTATCTGCAGGAAAGAAGAACTGGTTTTGGATTTTGTTTTTGTAGTCTATTGAAATATAGATTGTTTTAAATCAGAGCAAGATGTTATTTACAGACTTAACAATATACACTAATGCACTAGAAAAGAATTAGGGCGGGGCAAAACTCCCGAACCGAATCGAGCGGTTCTTCTTAAATTAAATACCCGAACGGGTATCTGAATCGAGAACCGACGGGTTCGGTTCGGTTCTCGGTTCTAGACCCAGAACCAAAGAACCGTATTGTTTTAAATTTTTAAATTTTTATATATGTGATAAATCAAATTATTTTAATTTTTTTTTTAAATTTGTTTAAAACAAATTAACAAATTTTACTTTCATTTGTAGCCCAAGACAACCTTTTATTGGGCCCAATTATTAATTTCATTTGTAGTCCAAGACAACCTTTCATTTGGC
>NZ_WUQY01000134.1 GCF_009829085.1 Sphingobacterium bovisgrunnientis | reverse complement strand
TAAAATTGTAGGTTTTTTTAAAGAAACAGAGAAAAGGCGTCGAATGCATTAATAGTTCTTACCCTCAATTGCAAGACTTTACTTTCATATGTAATCTTGCAAATTTTTTGTTGATTTTGGTTCGGTCCGATTCGGTTCGGTTCTAACGAAAATCGAACCAGACCTGAATTTTTCTGATATTTAGTAAGCGAAATCGTCGGGTCCAAATTTAATTATGGAACCGTTCGGGTTCGATTCCATTCGGTTCCCCAGATTTTGTACTATAATTAATTTTTTTAATATTTACAAAGTTATATTAATTTAACTAATGACATATACAATTTTAACTCTTACAAAATAACGTAATTCATTTTTATGTGTTTTTTTATGTACATCTTTACTGATTTTTTTTTTTTCATAAATTTGATTGTGAAAATCATACGATGTGGACGATAACGAGTTTACAATAATTAAAAGAGATGCTTCGATTTCTC
>NZ_WUQY01000133.1 GCF_009829085.1 Sphingobacterium bovisgrunnientis | reverse complement strand
GTTTTGGTAATGTGGTGGTTGTGATTTTAGCGATTGTGATTTTGGATAGTGTTGCAGTGATCTCAATCGATTGGATCTGCTGAGGTGTGGTTGTGATTCCAGCGGCGGTGGTTTTGGTTATGTGGTGGTTGTGATTGAATCTGTTGGGTTGTGGTTCTAGCAACGGTGGTTTGGGTTGTTGCAATGTTGTGGTGCATTGAAGTTAAATGTGTTAGTGGTGGTGGATTGGAGGTGATGGATTACGATACTTGTATGCGGTGTATGTAGATTTGTTTGTGGTGATCCTTTGTGACCAAATATGTGTTTGTTGTGACTATTTGTGACCAATTTTGTGTTGGTTGTGACCGGTTGTGACTTGAGATTGATCTGGTCACAGACAGACACACTGAATACAAATTTGGTCACAATTAGTCACAGTTAGTTACAATTGATCACAGTTAGTCACATCGAAAATAAAATTGGTCGCGAAAACAAAG
>NZ_WUQY01000014.1 GCF_009829085.1 Sphingobacterium bovisgrunnientis | reverse complement strand
TGGACACCCTTGCCTTCGGCTAACACTTCCAACTGTAATGGCGTGTTCGGGACTTGCACCCTAGAGTTATCGCCCATCCCGGGCGCACCAAAAAAAAGGCGTCAATTTTATTTGACGCCTTGTTGTTATATTTTTTTTAAAGCTTAGTGGTGACCATGAGCTTCTTCTTTACCACCGATTTGAGTATACACTTCTGTTACTGCCTCTAACTGTTCTTTAGCGAATGCTTGAGCATCGACATCTGTATTACGGGATAAGCGTTTTAACTTATCTTTGATTGTAGCCAATTCATGTTGCGCATGATGTACATAATCAAAATGATCATGTGCTGCTGTAGCTGTAGAATCCGTAGATGTAGAATCTGATGCGGCATGACCTTGTGGAATTCCTTTGATTGGGAAATCAACTTGCTTCGCAGTAGCTAAAGAATCCAAAGCAGGTAATAATTGCGTATAAAAAGCTTTCACTTTTGACGCAACTTCTACTGATTTAGCATCTCCTGACTTTTCAGCATATTCTGCATATTTAACGCCATCTAAAGCAGTCTCACCAATAATTTGAAAGTATGCAAATGCATCACCATCGACTATAGATGTATGTGTGTATTTTAACTGATTTTCTTTCGCAGTATTATGTACACATGAAGTCATCAATGAACCTGCACAAATAGCCGCAACTAATAAAGTATTAAATTTCATGTTTATTCAATTTATCGAACACAAAAGTATAAAATATATGACAAAGTTCTTAAAAGTTTCAGAATTAGTATTATGCTAAATTCCTCCCTGCATTCACCACACCATATATGGTACGACCAATTATCTTTCTATAAATTTCTTGTTGCTCCTCATTTAAATTATTTCCATCAATAGCTCGAATCGCATAATGTTGAATAATTAAAAGCGGCAACACAATCTTTTCTCGCTCCAAAATGGAAGCTCTTTCCACTGGATAATTTTGCATCAACATTTCTGAATTACTCAGTTTCAACAAATAAGCTTTTGTTTTTTTGTATTCCTCATGCAACATTGTCCAAAATTCACCAAACTCTTTGTCATCTTTCATGTATGCAGTAATGTGAAAATTAGATTTTGTCATCGACATCATACAGTTGTCAATTAACGTGTTGAAGAATCCAGATGTTTGGTATAAATTACGAACGTAAGACCACATATTATTTTCTTCAGCCCATTCCAATGCACTACCAACACCAAAGAAACCAGGAATATTTTGTTTTAGCTGACTCCAAGAAGTAACGAATGAAATTGCGCGCAAATCTTGTAATCTTAATTCTTTGTCCGAATTACGTTTCACCGGTCTACTGCTGATGTTGATAGAAGATAACGCTTTTAATGGACTTAATTTTTCCAAATATTTCAAAAACTGAGGATGATTGCGCAACGTCATAAATTTACGATGACTCTCTGCCGCCATATCATCAATCACACTTTTTTGTTTCTCCGTGAGCGTATCACTACTATTTTGTTTGATTTCAGAAATCAATCCTGCATGTAATAATTGCTCTATATTATATTGTGCTGTATCTAACGAACCATATTGACTACTAATCGTTTGTCCTTGAATAGTTAATTGAATGTGTTTGTTTTCAATTTCACCACCCATCGCAGCATAAAAACGTTGAGTTTTACCTCCACCACGTGCTGGAGGTCCACCACGACCATCGAAGAACACTAAATCAACATCATATTCACGTGCCAAAGCAGTCAATTCAATTTTAGCTTTGTAAATGGACCAGTTTGCCATCAAATAACCACCATCTTTGGTACTATCAGAGAAACCCAACATGATACTTTGTTTATTTCCTCGTTTTTTAAGATGTGTAGCGTACGCTTTATTTGTGTATAAAGCTTTCATCACACTACGCGCTCTTGACAAGTCATCTACTGTCTCGAATAAAGGAACGAAGTCGATTGTCAACGTATCTTTCTTCCATCCTTGCCACAAGAATAATTGCATCAAACCAAGAATATCAGATGCTTGTTGGCAGTTTGAAATAATAAAACGCTGTGCTGCACGTTCACTACCCGACGCTTGAATATATTTCAGCAAACGAATCACGCCTAATGTATCTTGAACTAATGGATCTGCTTCGCTCGAAAACTCAAGATCTTCTTCATTAAACTTGAAAGCTTTTTGTTTGTCTACCTCTGAGGCGTTTAAATCTTCTGATTTTAAACCTGTTTTAGCATCAAAATTCTCCACTAAGTAGCTTACTGTATTTCTCAAAATCGAACTATCCTGACGAATATCTAATGTGGTGAAAAAACAGCCAAATGTATTCACTTTGCGAATCAAATCCTCCACAAGTTCTACGAACAAACCATTGTGGTAATTATTCAAGACATCTTTGATATTATTTAGATTCTCTAATATTCTATTCGTTTCATCGACTGGATTTTCAACAGGATTAAAACTGTTATTGTACAATAATTCTTGCAAATTATCTAAATACTGCTCTACTCCTCGGAACGTAATTCTTCTTTTGACAACTCTAAAATCACGGTAATAGCATCTAAAAAGTATAGTACGCAACATAGTCGCTACTTTCCTGGTACTTTCTACCGTCACATTAGGGTTTCCATCTCTATCCCCACCTGGCCAAAAACCCAATTCTATTAATTGCTTCACTTCGTCAGAAGATAGCTCCAACTCATTATCAATCTTGGATTGAATACTCGAAGTAACTTTATAAAAAACATTTTCCAAATACCAAGCTAAACTTGCTGCCTCATCAACAGGAGTTGGTTTTTGCTTTTTGATAAATGGCGTTTTACCCAGTTGTTGCAATAGCAAATTGATATTTGGTATATCATTATTTTTAATTGCTTCAATCAAGTCATTGATTATACCTAACACTTCACCAGGATAAAATTGAGTTGGATGCGCAGTCAAAACCAAACGCACTGAAAAATCTTTCAATTTCTCTGCTATACGTTTCTTTAACTTTGGATCCATTTGCGCCAATTTGAAAAGCGAATCCAAACCAGCTGTTTCATCCGTTTTACCTAATGCCTGAAAAGAAGAATCTTCAATCGCATCAAATAATACAACTTGTCTTTCAATATATTGGACTATACGAAACAATAAATCAATACGATCATTTTCTTGCACGTACTGCTCATATTGACCAAAAAAACTATCAATAATATGTTCGGGTGCAAGATGTTGCTCAACACCTTTTTCACAGTGTGCCGCAAAAAATGGCAACAATGTACCTGTATGCTTTACTCTTTGAAATGGAAGTGTTAAAAATAAACTTTTAAATAGATCGAATCTCGTTAAAACCTCATTTTCAAATACGACTTGCTTTTGACTTAATTTCATTATGACTGTTTTAATATCTTGGTGTAGGTATAATTTATACTATTTAGCCCCAAATGTATATAAAATTTATATTTTTTAAAGCTAGTTTTTACGAAAATAAAATTAAAACATAAGTTTTAATGTAAAATTATAATAATCTAGAAATAAGAAAGCAACCTTTAAAAGATTGCTTTCTTATTCGGATTTCTTAGCGTCATCTTTATTTCGCGAACCCGTTTTACCCGGTCGCTTCTTTCCATAAGAACCCATTATAATTTTTCCACGCGTTGTCTTTTTATCTCCTTTTCCCATAATAAAATTGAATTAGTGATTATAAACTGATTACTTATTCAACTAATTTAAAAATATTCACCCACAAAACAAATAAAGCCTAGATAAATTCTAGGCTTTATAAAAATATTTGTAAATAAACTAATATTATCCTCTACTATTGTAGTTCGGCGCTTCTTTAGTTATTTGAATGTTGTGAGGATGAGATTCTCTCAAACCCGCACCTGTAATACGTACAAATTGTGCTTCTTTTAGCTTTTCGATGCTTGCGGCACCGCAGTAGCCCATCGACGCTCTCAAACCACCAATATATTGGTAAACTACCTCAGCTAAAGTTCCTTTATATGGCACACGTCCAACAATACCTTCTGGTACTAATTTCTTAATATCAGCCTCTACGTCTTGGAAATAACGATCCTTTGAACCTTTTTCCATCGCTTCTACGGACCCCATACCACGGTACGATTTGAATTTACGACCTTCTAATAAGATCGTTTCACCAGGAGCTTCTTCCACCCCAGCGAACAACGAACCAGCCATAATTGTATCTGCTCCTGCCGCAATCGCTTTTGCAATATCACCAGTTTGTTTGATACCACCATCAGCAATCAAAGGAACCCCTGTACCTTTTAAGGCTTTAGCAACCTCAAAGACCGCATATAATTGTGGAACACCTACACCAGCGATAATACGTGTAGTACAGATAGAACCAGGACCAATCCCTACTTTAACACCATCTGCCCCTGCATCAGCCAATGCCTTTGCTGCAGCTCCAGTAGCAATATTACCAACGATTACTTGCAAATTTGGAAATTTTGCTTTTACTTCTTTTAATTTATTAATGACCCCTAACGAATGTCCATGAGCCGTATCTATGGTAACCACATCAACGCCTGCTGCTACTAAAGCTGTCACACGATCGATAGTGTCCGCAGTCACGCCAACAGCTGCACCTACTAATAAACGACCATGCTCATCCTTAGCTGCATTCGGATAATGCTTGTATTTTTGAATATCCTTGAAAGTTATCAACCCCTTCAATACGTTATTCTCATCTACTACAGGTAATTTCTCAATTTTATGATTTTGCAAAATTTCTTCTGCTTTAACTAAATCTGTACCAATTGGAGCAACGACTAAATTATCTTTAGTCATCAATTCCTTGATCGCTCTTGACATATCTTTTTGGAAGCGCAAGTCACGATTGGTTACAATTCCAACCAAACGACCTTCAGCGTCAATTACTGGGATACCACCAATCTTATGCTCCTTCATGATACTAAAAGCATCACCAACGGTTGCGTTTTCCAATAATGTAACTGGATCTTGAATCATGCCGCTTTCTGAGCGCTTAACTTTACGTACTTCAGCCGCTTGTTGCTCAATAGTCATATTTTTGTGCAACATACCGATTCCGCCAGCTTGCGCAATCGCAATAGCCAAATCAGATTCAGTTACAGTATCCATTGCAGCAGAAACTAAAGGAATATTTAATTTGATTTTACGCGTAAGATAAGTACTAGTATCTACGTCTCTAGGTAATATTTCTGAATAAGCTGGTATTAATAATACATCGTCATAAGTAAGACCTTCAGCTACGAATTTTTGTGGATCTAATTGCATGGCAAATACCTTTCTTGGGTTTTCTATTTGCCGGACAAAGATACAAAATTATTTTATAATTGCTAATAAAATATATACCACGCATCCTTATTAACAAAAAAATAATATTCAAATGACATGCTTTTTTTCATTCTACTTCAAAAGATAATTTACTAGCTTAAAAACACTCAATTATAAAATATTCTTATCAAGCAAATAAGAATACATCGACTTAAGAATATTTGGCAACATATTTGCTTATTCTCAATAAAAATAACACGAACTCAGGATTAACCTTAGGTTCTTTCTAAAAACAAAAGTTATAGATTATGAAAAAACTATTTTTACCCCTAATCGCAATTGTTACATTAACTGTAGGAGTTAACGAAGCTAAAGCACAAACACCTTTCAAGTCAGCATTAGGTGTTGTATTTGATGGAAATGATGGCTCGAACGTTGGAGTTCAGTTTAAAACAGCTTTACAAGGTCCTCAAGCACTTCAATTACAAGCAGCATTTAATAATAGATGGGTTTCATTAGGTGCAGATTGGCAATACGAAAGACCTATTAATGGTGCTGAAGGTCTTCACTGGTATGCTGGTGTAGGAGCACAAGTTGGTTTTTGGTCAGGTGACGGTGATGGTCACACATTAATCGGTCTTCGTCCGCAAGTAGGTCTAGAATATAAAATCCCTACAATCCCGATCGCATTGCATTTAGATTATAAACCATATTTAGGTCTAAATCACGATACTGGATTCCATGGCGATGGATTTACATTTGGTGTTAAATATGTTTTGAGATAATAAAACATTTATTTAAAAGGGAATCTTTGGATTCCCTTTTATAATTTTTTTCTCTTTTTCTATTTTGATAACTATATAGCCCTTACATAGTTAATCTTATATTTCTATTATTCTCTTTCTCTATTTTTTTTATACCTTTGCGAATCTTGGTAAATATTTTTATCATTACATCGTAATAAAAACATAAACTATATCAAATTAATAGACGATTAAGAAAATGCAGAGCAAAGGGCTGATTAAATTTTTGGTAGCCGTACTGACAGTAGCCTGTCTTTATGCGCTATCATTTACATTTGTAACTAGGAAAGTAGAGCGTGATGCACAAGCATACGCTGGTGGAGATATCACCAAAGAAAAAGCGTATTTAGATTCTATCGCTGGCGAAGTAGTATATAATTTAGGCGTAGCTAAATTTACCTACAGAGAATGTAAAGCACAAGAGTTGCCACTAGGTCTAGACCTAAAGGGTGGTATGAACGTAACAATGGAAATTTCATTGGATGAGTTGATTCGTAACTTAGCGAATAACACCAAAGATGAAAAATTCAATACAGCGTTAAACACTGCAATTCAAAAGAGCAAATCATCAAACAAATCAGTTGTTGATTTATTTATCGATGAATATAAAGCAACAGGTGCTTCAGCATCATTAGCTTCATTTTTCGCAACTAAAGATAATTCAACATTTATCAACAACAGCAGCTCAGAAGCTGACGTCAAGAAATTCTTACAAGTTGAAGCTGATAACGCAATCCAAAACTCATTTAAAGTATTACGTACGCGTATTGATAAATTTGGTGTTGCATCTCCAAACATTCAAATTCAACAAGGTACTAACCGTATTTTAATTGAATTACCGGGGGTGAACGATGCGGATCGTGTTCGTAAATTATTACAAGGTTCTGCAAAATTAGAATTCTTCGAAACTTACAATAATGTAGAAGTTCACGGTGTATTGAATAGTATCAACACTACATTAGCGACTTCTTTAAAATCGACAGACAAGGAAGTAGCGAAAACAGATTCTACAGTAGCGGATACTACGAAAAAAGAAAATCTATTAGCTAACCTTGGAGGCAATAAATCTGCATCTTCTGATTCATCAGCAGCTCTTGCAAATTTAACAGCACAAAATCCACTATTCAGTGTATTATACCCTGCTGTATACCAAGGACCAACAGGACAACCAGAATTAATTCCTGGACCACTTGTAGGATCAGCAGCTTTAAAAGATACAGCTAAGGTTAATGCATATTTTGCAAGACCTGAGGTTAAATCTTTAATTCCTGCTAACCTTAAATTACTTTGGGCTGTAAAACCAGAATCTAATGCTGAATCTTTATCATTATATGCTATCAAAGTTGGCGCAGGTGAGACAGGTTCTGTATTAACAGGTGATGTGATTACTGACGCTAGAGATGAGTTTGATCCACAAACAAATTCTCCTGTAGTAAGTATGAAAATGAATTCATACGGTGCTAAAGAATGGCGTAGAGTAACCGCAAAAGCTGCACAAAAGAAAGAGGCTATTGCAATTGTACTTGATAATGTAGTATACTCAGCTCCTACTGTACAAACTGAAATCGCAGGCGGTAATTCTTCAATTTCTGGAAACTTCACTATTGAAGACACTAAAGATTTAGCAAACGTATTGAAATCTGGTCGTCTACCGACTACGGCGAAAATCGTGGAAGAAGCAATCGTAGGTCCTTCATTGGGTCAAGCAGCTATTGACGCAGGTCTTAACTCATCTCTTATTGCTGTAGTTGTTGTAATGTTATTTATGGTTGCTTATTACAACCGTGCGGGATGGGCTGCTAACATTGCCGTTATTTTCAACGTATTCTTCTTGATGGGTATTTTGGCTTCGCTGAATGCTGTATTGACTTTACCAGGTATTGCGGGTATCGTATTGACAATGGGTACTGCAGTAGATGCTAACGTACTTATATACGAGCGTATTCGTGAAGAAATCCGTAATGGAAAAAATATTAAGCAAGCTATAGAAGAAGGTTACAAGCACGCGATGTCTTCCATCTTAGACTCACAAATTACTACGTTTTTAGTTGGTGTTGTATTATTCTTCTTTGGATCTGGACCTATTTTAGGTTTTGCTACAACATTAATGGTTGGTATTATTACATCATTATTCACTTCAATCTTTATTTCTCGCTTGATTTTCGAATTCATGTTAAAAAGAGAAATGAAAGTAAGCGTTTCTTACCCTTGGTCAGCTAACACTTTACTTGGTGCTAATTATCAGTTTATTAAAAAACGTAAAGTTTATTACATCATATCTTTAGTAGCAGTAGCTATTTCATTGATATCTATATTCACAAAGGGATTCTCGTTAGGGGTAGATTTTCAAGGTGGACGTACATATACTGTTCGTTATGATCAAAATGTTAACTTAGAAGATGTTCGTAAGAACTTAGATGAGGTATTTCAATCTTCTACAGAGGTTAAAACTTTTGGTAGCTCGAATCAAGTCCGTGTAACGACTACTTACCATATCGAAGAGACTTCAGATGAAGCGGATGCAGAAGTATTAGCGAAACTAACCTCTGGATTATCTAAAGTATCTGGTAATAACTACGAAATCCTTTCTTCACAGAAAGTAGGTCCTTCGATTGCATCAGATATTACAGAAAGAGCAGGATGGTCAGCGGTTATTGCTATTTTAATTATCGCTGTATACATCTTAGTTCGTTTCCACAAATGGCAATATTCAGCAGGAGCTGCTATCGCGACAATACATGATGGTTTGATCTTGTTAGGATTGTTCTCTATTCTTGACGGTATCGTTCCATTCTCATTGGATATTGATCAACACTTTGTAGCGGCATTCCTTACGGTACTGGGTTATTCTGTGAATGATACAGTGGTTGTGTTTGACCGTATCCGTGAAGATATCAACAAATCAGCTGGATTACACAAAAGCTTTGGTGAAGTTATCAATAACGCGATTAACACTACTTTAAGCCGTACGATTATCACATCATTAACACTTATTTTCGTGTTAGTTGTATTATTTATTTTTGGTGGTGAAGTTATCCGAGGATTTGCATTTGCTATCTTAGTTGGTATCGTTGTAGGTACATACTCATCTATTATGTTGGCAGCGCCATCTGTATATGATTTAGGTAAAAACAACGCTAATATTGCTAAACCAAGAACAGCAGAAGCTAAAGTTGTAACTCCGTAATTAGGAGATTCTATAAACGAAAACGGGCTATCCAAAAGGTAGCCCGTTTTCGTTTATCACAAATTCATCATAAATAAACTGTAATCCATCAACACCATATATTTTTTATAGATTTGCGTAAATAACTATTTATATGAAAAAAATGATGCTTTCAACTCTACTACTAAGCACTGTACTTGGATTTTCGAGTTGTTCAAATTCTTCTAATTCGAATACTAATGCGACTGAAAACGTAGAAAATCATGATGGTCACGATCATGCAGGACACGATCACAGTGCGCACAACCATAGCCCTTCTCAATCAGAGCAAAAACAAAAAATTGAGGAACTATCTCAAAAATCCCCAGCTCAAATTCTACCTGAATTCAAATTCTATAAAGTAAAATCCGGTATTTCTTTTACAAATCAAGATATTCCAAAAGGAAAAAAAACGGCATTTATCTTATTTGATCCAAGCTGTGGACACTGTCAAATAGAAGCGGGTCAATTAGGCAAAAACTACGATAAACTTAAGAACATCAACATCTATTTCGTTTCCATGAACGATCCTGCTTTGATGGCTAACTTCCTAGATACTTTTGGTAAAGAATTAGTTGGTAAACCAAATGTGGAAGTATTATACGACAGAAATCAAGATTTCATCCAAAAAATACATGTTCCAAAGCAATTCCCTGCGAACTATGTCTATACAGCTGAAGGAAAGTTGCAATCGCATTGGGATGGCGAGAAAAAAATTGATTTTATTCTAACAGAATACACTAAATAAGTTGATGAGAATAGCAATAAATGGTTTTGGGCGAATTGGAAGGCATACGCTTCGCAATTTGCTCAAAAGAAATTTGCAAAATATTGATGTTGTTGCTATTAATGATTTAACAAGCACATCTACCCTAGCGCATTTATTTAAGTATGATTCCGTTCACGGACCGTACGAAGGTCAGGTCACATTTGATGAAAATCATCTTTATATCGATGCGCACAAAATTTTAGTTACCCAGGAAAAAAGTCCAATAGATTTACCTTGGCAAAAGCTTCAAGTAGATGTTGTGGTTGAATCTACGGGACATTTTACAACGAAAGAAAAAGCTTCTCAACATATTTCTGCTGGAGCGAAACAAGTTATAATTTCTGCACCCTCACCAGACAGAGAAATTCCAACAGTCGTACTTGGAATCAATGATTCAGACTTTGATTGGACAGCACCAATTTTTTCGAACGCATCTTGTACAACTAATAACGTTGCTCCTTTGGTCAAAATTTTGGATGAAAATTGGGGAATAAAAGACGGATATATCACGACAGTACACTCGATGACAGGTGATCAAAATTTGCATGATGCCCCCCATCGCGATTTACGTCGTGCACGCGCAGCATCATCATCGATTATTCCGACAAGCACGGGAGCTGCTAAAGCTATTACAAATGTATTTTCGCATTTGGAAGGAAAGTTGGGCGGTGCTGGCATTCGTGTACCGGTGTTGAATGGTTCATTGACCGATTTCACCTGTACATTGCGCGAGCAAACTACAGTAGAAGAAATTAATGCCAAATTCAAAGCTGCTGCAATGCACGAATTGAAACAGGTATTATACTACACAGAAGACCCAATAGTTTCAGTTGATATAATTAACAATCCGTATTCCTGTGTTTTTGATGCGCAATTGACGTCAATTGTAGGCGGGCTTGTAAAAGTCGTAGGTTGGTATGATAATGAATTTGGGTATTCGAATAGATTGGTGGACATATTACAAAAATTGAGTCAGCGATGATCCGTTTTATTACGACCGAAGATACTATTCCACTACGCTCATCCGTGCTTAGAAATGGACTGCCTATCAAAGAATCTTATTTTGATGGGGACAATGACCCTTCAACATTCCATTTAGGCTTCTTTACCGAAGAGAATCAGCTAGTCTGTATTTTGACGTGTAAAAAAGATAACCACGGTAAATTACCTAAGGACACATATCGTCTGAGAGGTATGGCTACACACCCTGATCATCGACGAAAAGGTTACGCAGCACAACTGTTGCATAAAGCCATCGCGCATATCAAAACCCAACTGCATGTTGATTATTTGTGGTTTAATGCCCGTGTCGATGCATTTCCTTTCTACGAAAGCCTTGGTTTTGAATTTATGTCTGAGGAATTTGATATACCCACAGCAGGACCGCATCGCGAAATGTTTAAACTGCTTTAATTTGAAGCTTGTATTTTCTTAATTGATTTTTGCAGAAAATATACAACAGTTAGAAATACGAAAATTGATAAAGCAAAAATATACAGTTTGTATTCTTGATAAAATTCAGGAAAATAGTGAATTAAGGATTTCCGAATAATAGATTCTGTGGATCGTGCAACAACGATAAACGTTATAAATAAAGGTATTTCATATTTTTTAGGAAAATAGCTAGACGTAATATTGAGCATACTCCATGTAAAATGAAAACATAACAAAATACCCCCTATTACTTGGAAGCAATGCATAATTGTGCTTTCGTGCATGCTAAACAGCAAATTATTCACAACAATTAGTAGAAGACTTAACACAAAATACAAAGGTGATTTCAGCATAATTTCAATTACATTTCTTTTTCAACACCTAACCCAAATAAAGCAAAATCGTATTTAACAGGATCGGATTTATCTAAAAGTAATAAATTCTCTGTTAATTCTAGTGCTGCTTTCCATTGCAGTTTTTCGGACAAAATTAAATGAAATTTACGTGCCACACGCTCCACATGTACATCACAAGGACAAACCAATTGTGATGGTGCAATTCTACTCCATATTCCGAAATCAACACCCTTATTATCTATGCGAACCATCCAGCGCAAAAACATATTTAATCGCTTACAAGTAGACTTTTGAGCAGGAGAACTCACATGTTTTTTTGTTCGTAAAGGAAAATCAGGTAAAGAAAAGAAATAGAGTTTGAATTCATTCAAGGATTTTTCTATCGAAATTTCAGTCGGTTTCACATTCTCCTGCCCTATTAAGAAAGCATCTTCCAAGGAATAAAAACGACTGTAGTGATAACGAAAGAATTCTACAAAATAAAGCAGATCCGTATCATTGAATGTACGATGTTTAAAGCCCAACAAAGATCTCAAATCTTCCTCCTTGTGATTCATAATAAAATCATATGGACTTCCGCCCATTCGCTCGATCAGCTCTTTACACTTATTAATAATGGTTTTTCGTTGTCCCCAAGCTAATATCGATGCGATAAAGCCCATAATCTCTATATCCTGCTTCTTACTAAATAGATGCGGAATACAAATCGGATCATTTGCTATAAAATTAGGTTGATTGTACTCAACAACCTTGTTATCTAAAAACTCTTTAAGATTAAAATCTGACATTTTATTTTGCTAAAGCCACTTCAAATATATGTCCATTTCGCTGACCATGATCTTGATTTCGCATTTGCAACAGACCTTCATAGCATAGTTGCTTCAATCGTTCTATTAAAAAATAATCTCCTATTCCATTTGAATTATATCCATTATACATATTACCAATGGTTAATCCAATTACTTTGAAGGAAAACTGAAAATCAGGAGTACAGTGTGCTATTAATATATCATCAAAATATGTGATATCTGATTCTTCTATCTGGTTTTGATTATTTAAAATTCTCAAATTGGAGTTGTTTCTTAAAAACTTCTCCCAACTTTTTTCAAAAAATAGCTTTTCATTATTAGTTATTAATCTAAAATATTGTTTTGCAAGCTGTATGTTCTCCGATGTACAGACATACAATGAAAACAATTTTGCATTATATCCATTATGGCTATTAAAAGGAATATTTTGCCAATCGACTGTGTAAATAGTAATACTTATATCCTTCAAAAAATTTAATATAGCTGCTTTCCATATGTATTCATTACCGTCATCACCTAACCAGATAAAGATAGAATCTCCTGAAGTTATCTCTCTTAATTTTACAGCGATATCTTTGCCATTTATTTCCCTGTGAAAATAAAAATCAGTTTCTTGAAAAAATTCTTCAAACCAATTAATACGTTCATTAATTCCTCTTAATGTCTTTAAATCATACAATGGACCTAATACTAATGTATCTAATAAAGTAATTAATTTAATATTCTCATTTGAAAAATCAATAACATCGCTAATCATTAAATTATTTGATGAATTTTCTCCACAAACGATATGATATTCTTTTGCCATATTATTAAGTTAAAAATTTAACGGTGATTGATGCTTAAAACTATATTTTAATTCCTTAATAATAAGACTACCATCAACTATTTTTTGAAAAGAATTTTCTGGTTCAAAAGCTGAAGGCAACTGAAATCCATATTTTTTAGCGGATGCTAAAATAACTTCTTTCTTTGTCGGATGTTCTGGAGCCACGAGGTTATAAATTGGATGATGCAAATCTGATTCAAATCCCTTTGTGATTAACGCCACTACATCATCAACATGAATAAAATTCGCGGGTTGATCGCCTGTCGCACAGTTACGGTTCGCAAAATACTTCGCAAAGATTCTATTTTTACCAAATAACCCACCTAGGCGATAAATATGTGAATTTGTCAACTCTACCTTTTGCTCTGCGACTAATAAGCGATCATTCAAATCTTCTTTACAATCTTCATTGAAAACCCCATCCCTATCAGGATAAATTCCTATTGAACTCAAATATATTTGCTTTCGAAATTTTAGGTTAGCGAGGTATTGTCGAACATGTTCAAAACGATAAGATATTTCTTCGACTGAATTCTTAGAACTAGCAGGAACACTGTCTAATATATAATCATAGGTAGTTGGGAATTCAGAAATAGAAACTTCATCATCAAAATTCACTACCGCAACATCTAAACCTAATGCAGTAAGATATTCTTTCTTTTCCGAAGATGTACAAGTAACATATACTTCCCAACCTTTTTCTGTATAATATTTCGCTACCTCTTCTCCTACCCAACCACAGCCCAAAATCAATATTCTCATCTAGCTAATTTAAACAAAAAGAGCAAAGAAATTAATCTTTGCTCTCTCGCCTAGTAAAATTTTGAATTTTTATATTCTAATTTTTACTTAATAAAAATTAATATGCTTTTGCAAATAACACTCTTCCTTTGGACGGTTTTCCAGTGAAAATACATACGCCATCTTCTTCTTGAAAATCCAATGGAATACAACGTGAAGTTGCTTTTGTTTCTTCTTTCACACGTTTCTCTGTTTCTGGCGTACCATCCCAGTGACAAGAAACGAAACCACCTTTATTTTCCAATACATCTTTAAACTCTTCGTAAGAATTTACTTCTGTAATATGTGAATCACGGAAATTCAATGCTTTTTGGAAAATATTCTCTTGGATTTCATCCAATAATGCTACGATATGGCTACCCAAGCCTTCTTGAGAAACAGTTTCTTTTGTTTGTGTATCACGACGTGCTAACTCCACCGTACCGTTTTGCATATCACGTGAACCAATTGCAACGCGCAAAGGCACACCTTTCAATTCCCACTCCGCAAATTTGAAGCCTGGACGCTGTGTATCACGATCGTCATATTTCACTGAGATATCTTGTCCTTTTAATTCTGCATTCAATTTATGTACGAAAGCATCGATATTCGCTTTTTCTTCTTCAGTTTTGAAAATTGGAACGATTACAACTTGTATCGGAGCTAATTTTGGAGGTAAAACTAAACCTTGATCGTCTGAGTGCGCCATAATCAATGCACCCATCAATCGTGTAGATACACCCCATGAAGTTGCCCATACGTACTCTTGCTTACCTTCTTTTGATGTAAATTTCACATCAAATGCTTTCGCGAAGTTTTGACCTAAGAAATGTGACGTACCAGTTTGCAATGCTTTACCATCCTGCATCAATGCCTCGATAGTATAAGTGTCAAGAGCACCCGCAAAGCGTTCTGATTCTGTTTTACGACCTCGAATAACTGGAACAGCTAATGTTTTCTCTGCAAACTCCGAATACACATCCAACATTTGTTGTGCTTCAGCGACTGCTTCTTCCGAAGTAGCATGCGCTGTATGTCCTTCTTGCCATAAAAATTCCGCCGTACGTAAAAATAAACGAGTACGCATTTCCCAACGCACCACATTCGCCCATTGGTTGACCAAAATAGGTAAATCTCTATATGATTCTATCCATCCTCTGTATGTATTCCAAATGATTGTCTCGGAAGTCGGGCGAACGATAAGTTCTTCTTCTAATTTTGCATCTTCGTCAACAATGATATTTCCATTACCATCATTTTTAAGGCGGTAGTGTGTTACCACTGCACATTCAGTGGCAAAACCTTCGACATGAGAAGCTTCTTTGGAGAAAAATGACTTGGGAATAAACAAAGGAAAATACGCATTACTATGTCCTGTTTCTTTGAAACGCTTATCCAAAATAGCTTGCATACGCTCCCAAATAGCATAACCATAAGGTTTGATCACCATACAACCTCTCACTGCAGAATACTCTGCCAAATCCGCCTTGATAACCAGATCATTATACCATTGTGAATAATCTTCACTACGACTTGTTATTCCTTTACTCATTTGCTTATACTATGACTTATATCAGAAAATATATGTTAAAAAAGTATATATTCTCGTGCTGTAAAAATTTATTTATATTTTTGATTAAGGGTATTAAACCTTTGCTAAAATTCGCGTCTAAGATAATAAAAAGACGTTGATTATCTACAACAACTAGCGAGAAAGATATTATGAAAACGAATAGATTAGTATTTGGTAGTTTGGCATTAACGATAGCTGTGGCTATTAGTTCTTGTTCGACAAGTAAGCAAATAGCTTACAAGGACGACATGTACAACAATCGCCAAGCGAATGTTGATCAGCCGTATCAAAGTCCGGATTATTATTATACGGACGAACAATATGCACAGCAAAATAACGATTATTATGCAGACGAATACTCTGATGAAGAATATTACGAGGATGATTATAGTGATTTAGAATATGCAAATCGTATTAATAGATTCTATTATTCATCTCCTGGATTTTCTTATTATGATCCTTTCTTTGATCCATGGTACGGGTATAATTTAGGTTATGGAGGCTTTGGATTAGGATGGTCTAATTGGGGTTGGGGTTCTCGCTGGTCAATGGGTTTTGGCTGGGGTCATCCGTATTCTCACTTTGGTTATAATTGGGGTTGGGGTAATCCATATTACTCATACGGCTACGGTTGGGGACATCCTTTTGGATATGGTTCGTATTGGGGGCATAACTCCTACTATAACGCATGGGGACACCCATACTACGGCTATGGTTATGGAGGAGGTATAGGTAATGGATACACTTCACGTTCTACATATGCATCTGTACGTTCTACTAATCGTGGACTATACGACTCTCGCTCGAGCAGCAGATCGACAGACCGCAGAACAAATAATTCCGTATCGCGAAGTGTAAGTAGAGATAATAGTGGTAGAATTGTTACAGGTTCCAGAGTTTCTTCAAGAAATAATGAGGGTACAACTCGTGGTACTTCTTCACGAAGCGTATCCGATAGAACTAATAATACAAATAATAGAGGTACTGTACAAAGAGGAACTTCATCACGTAGTGTATCTGATAGATCGACTAATGCTAACGAAAACAGAAGCATTATCAATCGTGGGACTAATACTACTGAAAGAGGTACATCTTCAAGATCACAAGGCAGAACAACTACTTCTCCAGAGAGATCTGTACGCCCTAGCACAACACAGCCTAGCACAAGATCAACAACAACTGACAGAAGCGTAAGACCTAGCTCTAGCTCTTCATCGAATGGTAGTAGCAGAGGATCATCATATACTCCTCCAAGCTCTTCTTCTAGTAGCAGCAGAAGCTCAACGTCATCTTCGTCTGTTGGCAGTTCTTCATCAAGAGGTTCTTCTTCATCGATGGGAAGTAGTTCAGGCTCATCATCAAGAAGCTCAGGTTCAAGCTCAAGCTCATCAGGCTCAAGTTCGCGTTCGTCAAGAAGATAATAGCTATTTAAACATATTTGCCAGTCTAAAAAGACTGGCATTTCTATAAAGTTATGACTATATATTTATGAATATTAAAAAGATTATACTTTCTGTTTTTGTTTCAAGTGCCTTTTGGGGATATGCACAAGCACAATCAGTAGACGATGTGGTAACATTTTCTAAAGATGACAATCCAGCCTCGGCGCGTATAAAGGGTATGGGGAATGTACAAACTTCTCTAGGTGGTGACGTTACAGCTATCAATGGAAACCCAGCAGGACTCGGCTTTTTTAGTCAATCAGATATATCTATTACGTTTGATTATTTGCAAAACTCGAACAAAACAAATTTCCTTGGCACGGATTCAAAAAGTAATAAAGGAAATTTCGGCGTGACACAAGCGGGTATTGTTTTTAATTTCCCCAATCGTAATCAAATTGCTGGTTATTCTGGCTGGCAGAATTTTAATATGGGGCTAAGCTATAATAAAAAGCAAAATTTTAATAATTCATTAGTTTATAGCGGTATAAATAATGAAACTTCTTACGTCAATAATTTAGCAGATTTGATGCATGATGATAATGGTTTCAGAGATGACTTTTATAGATCAAAATTGGTAGAAAATTTTGCATCGCCGTCAGGTCGATATTTTCCCTTAGCAGAAGAAGGTTATGACAAAGATCAATTAAATGATGTGTTGACAAAAGGTTCACATAGTAATTCTGCTATTGCTTTTGGAGGAAATTATAATAACAAATTTTATATAGGTGCTACTTTGGGTCTTTCGTTCTTTAAATATGAAAAAAGTAAAATTTTTGAAGAAAATGGACTAACAAAATTAGCCGTAGATGTAGCCAAAGATAACCCTAACTCCGATTTTGCAGACCCTACGCATCCAGACTATATTAAATTTGGGGATAAAAGTTACCAACTTTTAGATGATTACTCGCAAATCAATGAAGGATCAGGAGTAGATTTTAAATTGGGATTGATTTATAAACCAACTACAGATTGGAATATTGGTTTCACAATCACTACCCCAACTTGGCTGTCCATTTCGGAGACAACTAATGCTTTCACCGATGTTAACTTTTTCCCTGATTTGAATTCAAACGACTCATTTCACAAGTATGAATCAGATCTTTATTCTAGCGATCAAGACTATAACATTACTACGCCTTGGAAATTTGCTCTTGGTGCTACAAAGTTTTTCAGTAGAGGAATGATTAGTGCAGAGATGGAATATTTGACTTACAATACAGCGAGATATTCAAATCCTTCGAGATTTAATTCTTTTAATGGCATTAATAATGATATCAAAGATGTGTTAAAAGGAGCAGCAAATGTACGTATAGGTGGCGAATACCTAATTAATAATATTCTGAGTGGACGAGCAGGGTTCAATTACTTTGGCAATCCTTATAAATATGCTGAAGAGTCAAATGTGAGTGGAAGTATTGGTCTAGGTGTGAAATTAACCAGTAGCTTATACATGGATGTTGCGTTAGTACATCAAGTTAACACATACAGTGTTGCACCTTATGTATTAAGTGACTTTTGGTACGACAGAGGTAGTTACGAACCTATTGCTGATTTAAAACATCAACGCACAAATGCTGTTTTGACTTTAGGCGCTAAATTTTAGATAAATAATACATAAAAAATAATCAGTAAGAGTGAAGCTAAATGTCTTCACTCTTTTTTGTTTAATACAATTAGTAATCTTACATTTAGGTATAAATCTAAGACTATGGAAGAATTAGGTCCGTATATACTTAGCCTATTTATCGGTATAGGTTTAGCTGCGGCTACAGGCTTTCGCGTCTTCCTGCCGCTATTCTTCGTCAGTTTAGCTTCGTATTTCCAATGGATTCCGCTACAAGAAAATTGGAATTGGTTAGCATCGTTACCAGCATTGATTTTACTCGGTAGTGCAATGGTCTTCGAAGTATTAGCTTACTATATTCCTTTTATTGACAATTTATTAGATTCTATAGCGATACCACTCTCCGCTATCGCTGGCACGCTATTATTTTCATCCCAATTTACTGAATCCAACGACATACTAAAATGGGGGTTAGGGATAATAGCTGGAGGAGGTACAGCCGCCACCATTAGTTCCGCACTATCGGCATTAAGAGTGGCATCGACATCGACAACAGGTGGATTAGGCAATTCTGTAGTGTCCACTGTTGAAAATACAGGTGCAACAGTAATGAGTGTTTTAGCTATATTTCTACCCCTATTAGCACTACTATTCACCGTATTTTTATTGTATTACTTTATTCGATTTGGTAAACGAATGTGGAGTAAGATCTTCATAAAAGACTTGAAATCCGAATCCTAATTAATTATCCTGCATACTTTTGGTTATCTTATCAATATTCAAACTATTGGCCATAGCCGAAAATATGCGATGGTAAGTCCCTTTTTGATCATACAAATCTTCGTGTGTGCCATCTTCAACCACCCTACCCTTTTCCATGACAATAATGTGCGAAGCATCTATAATTTGAGATATAGAATGTGAAACTATAACCACAGTTCTACCGACTTTGATCGCATCCAAACTATTTTTTATTTGTTCGGTTGCGATTGCATCCAAATTCGCTGTTGGTTCGTCCAAAAATATTATTGGGGGATTTTTTAGAAACATTCGCGCTATTGCAATTCGCTGTTGCTGACCTCCAGACAATAAATGCGCTTCAGAATCATAGCCTTTTGGCAATTCTAAAATCTGCTCGTGTATATATGCTTTTTTCGCTGCTTCAACAACTTCTTCAAGTGACGCTGAAATCTTTCCATAACGGATATTATCTGCTATAGATCCTTTAAAAATATGATTCTTTTGTAAGACCAATCCAATATTGTCTCTCAAAAACTTCGTATCGTATTCTCTTAAATCTACTCCATCCAAGAAAATAGCACCAGAGGAAGGGTAATAAAATTTGTCCAACACATTTATAACTGTACTTTTTCCTGCACCGCTAAGACCTACCAAAGCAGTTATTTGATTTGGTTCTATACGCATCGACACATTATGTAATGCTGAAGTTCCATTTGGATAGTCAAAATTCACATTTCGCATTTCGATAGCTCCGACAATTTTTGTTGGACGATAGTTTCCTGATAATTCTTTTTGATCATCTGCTTTTAAAATATGAAAAAAGCTTTCGGAATAAATTAACGCATCATTTACCTCATCGTAGATACGATGCAATTGACGAATTGGCGCAGAAACATTATTAAACAACATAATATGAAACATAATAGCACCTAAAGTCATTTGCTCATTAAGAACAAAATATGCCGTAAGAATGATAACTAAAACAATACCTATCTGCTCAATAAAGCTTTTGAAACTGTCGAAAATATAACTTGTTTTACGCGTAGACATTTGATTTTCGGTCATGTCATACTGAATCTTTTGGTGACGCTCCGCCTCTTCACCTTCACGTACAAATGACTTAATAACCGTAATAGAATCGATAAGATTTATGATTTGATTGCTCTTATTTTCTCTGTAGAAACGCATATTTCTTCGAAATCCCGAAAGTTTTGAAGCTTGCAATTGTGAAATATAGAAATAAATAGGCACTGTAATCAACCCGATCAATCCTACGTAGAAGTTTGCAAGAAACATAAAAACCAATGCCACAACTGCCGTTGTAAATAACGGCAGAATATCTATAAAGAAATTCTGAACCAAACGTGTTAGAGAACTAATTCCAGCGTCAATCCGTGTTTGCAATTTTCCAGACTCATTATTTTCTGCTGTGTAAAATGCCATTCTATAGGTCAATATTTTTTCAACTATAGTTTGTGAAATATCACGCGCTATCATGATTTTCAATTTTTCGCCATAGAATTTTTGACCAAATTGCACCAATGAATAGATTATTTCCTTCCCTAGAAGAATGATCGAAATGATACCTATAATATGCATCCCCTCGCGCAATGGGGTTTGTGAAACGAGAAGATCACTGATTTTGTCTACAGTAAATTTTAATACAAAGGCATTGATCTGAGCAGCGAAAGAGCCGACCACTGTCAATCCTAAAGCTAGAAAAATAAGGTGTTTGTATGGTTTAACAAACGGAAGAATATTTCGGTATAATGCACTTATTGTCATACGATAAGTATAACAATAAGTTTTTGCATTTGTTTACCCTATATATTATTTAGCAACAATTGTTTGTATTCCCAGAGAGTCAAATAGTTCTTGAAAAGATGGCGGAATATCATTGCTAATTATCACATCGATATTAGAAAAATCGGCAATTTTACCAAAGCTTTTTCGGCTAAATTTGCTTGAATCAGCTAGCACAATTACTTGTTGCGCCACGGCTATCATTTTTTGATTCAATAAAGCTTCTTGCGCACTTGTCGTCGAAATCCCATATTCCAAGTCAATACCATCAACTCCCAAAAATAATTTGGAACAAAAAAACTGTTCCAGCGTATGCATCGCATATTGTCCAGTCACAGAGGAAGAGGTATGTCTGACCGTCCCTCCCAATTGGATAACCTCCACATTGGTATGTTTTATTAATTCGAAAGTAACGTTTAATGCAGATGTGACCACTGTTAAATGACCGTGTGGAACTATTTCTCGTGCAAAAAATTGCGTAGTCGTACCCGAGCCAATGATTATAGAATCATTGGGCGTAATGAAATTCGCAGCAGCTTTTGCAATACTACGTTTTTCATTTTCGTGAATTTTTTCTTTTTCAATGACAGACCTATCGGTCTGATAGGGGTTTTGTTTTGTTACGCCTCCGTGCGTACGATACACCAGACCTGAATCTTCCAAGAATTGCAAATCCTTTCGTATTGTTACGGATGACACACTTAAGGTTTCGCATAGTTCTACCACGGAAACGTGCCCCTTTTTATTTACTTCCTTGATAATGTGCTGATGACGTTCGACGTTGTTCATAATAATCTAAATTATCAATTAATTTTAAAACGAAAGCAAAAGAAAAAATATTTTTCCTTTTCTTTCGTTTATTTACGTTTTTTAGTAATTTTACGCGATAACCAAAACATTTTTATATCTATTCAAAATGAAATTCACCAGAAACGAAGCTATAAGAAGCATTGAGAGCACTCAAGAATGGGACATTACTATAATCGGTGGTGGTGCTACAGGCCTTGGTATAGCAGTCGATGCCGCATCCAGAGGTTATAAAACTTTACTTATTGAAAAGTACGATTTTGCAAAAGGTACTTCCAGCAAAAGCACAAAATTAGTACATGGCGGTGTTCGCTACTTAGCGAATGGCGACGTGAAGTTGGTTATGTCTGCACTAAAAGAGAGAGGATTAATTTTTAAAAATGCACCTCATGTTTCTTTTGTTCAAAGCTTCGTAATTCCTTCCTACAATTTCTTTGGCAAAATGAAGTTTTTGATAGGATTAAAATTATACGATTGGATGGCCGGAAAACTTCGTATTGGAAAATCCACATTATTGAGCAAGTCAGAGGTTATCGAAAAATTACCAAAAGTAAAACAGAAAAATCTTATCGGTGGTATTCAATATTATGATGGTCAATTTGATGATGCGCGCCTAGCGCTTAATCTTGGCCAAACTGCTCATGAAAATGGTGCAGTTGTATTAAATTATGCCGAAGCATCTGCTATTACCAAAGATGCTCAGGGAAAAGTGACAGGTATCGAATTTATTGAAAGAGAATCAAATAAAAAATACAGCATCAAATCCAAATCTGTAATCAATGCTACAGGTATTTTCGTTGATGACATTTTGAAGCTTGATGTTGCTACACACAAAAACTTAGTGAGACCGAGTCAAGGTGCGCATATCGTTATTGACAAAAAATTCTTAGGAAATGTCGATGCATTGATGATACCAGAAACAAGCGATGGTCGTGTATTATTCGGTGTGCCTTGGCACGGAAAAGTTCTTTTAGGAACGACAGACACACCATTAAATGAGCATCAGATCGAACCTCGTCCATTGGAAGAAGAAATTGAGTTTATATTAAATACCGCTAATGCCTATTTGGACAATGCGCCAACACGCAACGATGTCTTGAGTGTTTTCGCTGGCTTAAGACCATTGGCTGCACCTACAGATAAAGATAGCAACAGTACGAAAGAAATTTCACGTGATCATAAATTAATCAAAAGCACTTCAGGTCTTGTAACGATTACTGGCGGAAAATGGACTACATACCGTAAAATGGCTGAAGAAACTGTAGATATGGCTATCTCTGTGGGCGGTTTGCAACCAAAGGCATGTGCTACTACTACTCTACGGATTCACGGTTATTCAACAGAAAGACGCGATGGCCACTGGCAAGTTTATGGTTCTGATACAGATGAGATTCAAAAATTAGTAAAAACTGATTCCTCATTAGGAAATAAGCTTCATCCAAATTTTGATTTCATCGAAGCGGAAGTAGTCTGGGCTAGCAGAAATGAGATGATCTATAATATTGAAGATTTTTTAGCACGAAGAATACGTTTTCTTTTATTGGATGCAAAAGCATCATTACAAGCTGCTCCACGCGTAGCTGCATTGATGGCTGCTGAGCTGCATAAGGATGAAAATTGGATTAAGTCACAGCTAGAAATGTATAGTGCACTAGTGAAAAGCTATACACTATAAATAAAATTGTAACTCTATAAACTAAATTTGATATGAAAAAGGAATTTATTCTTTCCTTGGATCAGGGTACAACGAGCTCAAGAGCTATCTTATTCAACCACAATGGGGAGATTGTGGAAGTAGCACAAAAAGAGTTTAAACAAATTTATCCAAAATCGGGTTGGGTGGAGCATGATGCGCAAGAAATTTGGTCTACGCAGCTTGCTGTCATGACCGAAGTTATTGCCAAAGCGAATGTAAAGCTGGACTCTATAAAAGGTATTGGCATTACTAATCAGCGAGAAACAACGGTTGTCTGGCATCGCAAAACTGGAAAACCAATTTGTAATGCCATAGTATGGCAAGACAGACGCACAGCCGAATATTGTAAATCCATTGCTAAAAAAGGCTTGGACACAATAATTCAAGAAAAAACGGGCTTATTAATCGACTCTTACTTCTCAGCTTCCAAGATTAATTGGATACTTGAAAACGTAGATGGAGCTCGAACAATGGCTGAAAATGGCGATTTGGCATTTGGAACAATTGATACTTGGTTAGTTTATAATCTGACAAATGGTGAAAAACACGTCACGGATGTATCGAATGCATCACGCACTTTACTTCTAAATATAGATACATTACAATGGGATCAAGAGCTTTTGGACATATTTGAAATTCCAAAATCTATGTTGCCACAAGTCGCAAGTAGTTCTGAACTATACGGGCATACCTCTTTGGAAATTGGCAATGTGAATATTCCGATTGCAGGTATTGCTGGTGACCAACAAGCTGCTCTTTTTGGTCAATTGTGTACAGAAGAAGGCATGGTGAAAAACACGTACGGCACAGGTTGTTTCCTTCTAATGAATATTGGAAATAAACCAGTAATTTCAAAAAATAAACTGGTTACTACTGTGGGTTGGAAGATTGGGGACGATGTAAAATATGCCTTGGAAGGAAGTATTTTCATCGGAGGCGCAGTAGTACAATGGCTTCGTGATGAATTAGGTATTATCAAAAAATCATCCGACGTAGAAGCATTAGCAACAAGTGTTCCTGATACCAATGGTGTATATCTAGTTCCCGCATTTTCAGGCTTAGGGGCTCCTCATTGGAATGCTAATGCGCGTGGAACTATCGTAGGATTATCACGTGGTTCAAAAGATGCTCATATAGCTCGTGCCTCGCTAGAAAGTATAGCTTATCAAACTCATGATATCTTAAAAGCTATGGAAAATGATTCCCAAAACAAGATTCAAGAGCTTCGTGTAGACGGCGGTGCGACAAACAATAATTTTTTAATGCAATTTCAAGCAGATATTGTACAGACAAAAGTAATTCGTCCGGCAGTTACCGAAACAACAGCAATGGGCGCCGCATTTTTAGCTGGTTTAGCCGTAGGATTTTGGAAAGATTTAGATGAATTAAAGTCGCTGTGGAAAGAAGACAAAGTTTTTGAATACACAGAAAATTCAGCTAAAAATGAAACGTTACTGAAAGAATGGAAAAGAGCTACTGAAACAGCGAAATTCTGGGCAAATTATAACGATTAAGACCTTATTATTAAAACTCTAAAATTATGGAACCTATTTTAGCTGAATTCATTGGTACTGCAGTGATGATCCTCTTGGGGGGAGGAGTTGTGGCCAATGTCGTTTTAAATCAAACAAAAGGTAACAATTCGGGTTGGATTGTAATTACTACAGCCTGGGCAGTCGCTGTATTTGTTGGTGTGACTATCGCTGGACCTTATAGTGGTGCACACCTCAATTGTGCAGTTACCCTTTCTGTATTATTGATGGGCGAATTTAGTTTTGCTACGGCATTGAGTTATATGGCAGCACAACTGGCTGGAGCGATGTTGGGCGCTTTTGTTGTTTGGTCAGTGTATAAAGATCATTTTGATGTCACTGAAGATGCCGGCGCAAAACAAGCTGTTTTCTGCACAGCACCTGCGATCAAAAATCTTCCGAGAAATTTATTGAGTGAAATCGTAGGTTCTTTTGTACTTATTTTTACCATTCTACATTTTCAGGATGCTACACTAGATACCACTACTCCTATTGGTTTAGGATCAATTGGGGCACTTCCTGTTGCATTTTTAGTATGGGCAATTGGACTTTCGTTAGGCGGAACTACTGGCTATGCGATCAATCCTGCAAGAGATCTAGGTCCCCGTATTATTCATGCTCTTCTACCTATTAAGAATAAAGCAACTTTTAATTTAGAATATGCTTGGGTTCCAGTTCTAGGTCCATTCATCGGATCTGCTATAGCGTCAGTATTGTATATTTTAATTTATTAAAAATAAAAAGTGAAATAAAACCACAAAAACCTACTAAAAACATATGATTATTATGAGTTTAATATTGAGTTAACATTGACTTAATATTAGCTCTGCAATTTAGCAACGAAAAATCACACACCTATGTTAAATAAAATTAAATGGAGAAATGGGGACAAACCATTTCAGACCAAACTTATTTGGCTTGCACTTCTTTCTAGTCCATTTGTTGGAACCATTCATGCTTCAGCATTCAATGCAGAAAATGCCTTTATGGTACAACAAACCATTAAAGTGACAGGAAAGGTAATAGATGCAAATGACAATCAACCTTTATCCAATGTATCAATCCAAGTGAATGGCAAGGCAGCAACATCTACAAAAGTGGACGGTTCGTTTGCATTGGATATTCCAGCAGGTGCGGAAGTACGATTCCATTTAATTGGATATGAACCGTTTGTACAAAAGTATACACAAGCCAGCAGCACTGTTACGATAAGATTAAACGAATCTTCTCAAGATATTGATGAAGTCGTAGTAACTGCATTGGGGATTAAACGTGAGCAAAAAGCCTTAGGCTACGCCGTAAGTACCGTTTCAGGTGAACAACTTACAGATGCAATTTCAAACAATTGGTCGGATGCACTTGTAGGTAAAGTTGCAGGTTTAAATGTGACCAAATCAAACGGAGGTCCGCTTGGTTCAAATGAAATTGTTTTAAGAGGTGAAACATCATTTTCGGGTGACAATAGTGCATTAATCGTAATAGATGGTGTTGTGATGGAAGCCGGCAAAAGAATGACCACAACAGGCCAGTCTAATTATTTATCGGATGATTCTCCTGTAGATTTTGGTTCTTCCTTGTCGGATATTAATCCTGATGATATTGAGTCGATCACTGTCCTAAAAGGTCCAGCAGCATCAGCGTTATATGGTTACCGCGGTGCGAATGGTGCACTTATCATTACTACCAAACAAGGAAAAAAAGGTGGTGGCTTTGGTGTTTCAGTGAATTCAAACACTACATTTGGTACAATAAATAAATGGCCTGACTATCAATATGAGTATGGTCAAGGAGACATCGGTCAAGATTTGTATTACTCCTATGGCCAATCTGAAGATGGATCGTCAACCTTGAGTACATCATCTGCGTGGGGACCAAAATTTGATGGACAAATGTTCTATCAATACGACCCCGCGTATTACAGGGAAGTAGCTCCAAACCGTACCTTATGGAAAGCATACCCTAACAACAGAAAGGATTTCTTCACTACAGATTTAACGGCAACAAACAGTGTAAGTATTTCTGGTTCCACAGATAAAACTTCAGCGAGATTTGCTTATACAAACGTTTACAACTCGTGGATTATTCCTAATATGGGATACAATAGAAATTCTATCGCGGGTAATTTGACAAATCAATTAACGGAAAAATTATCTTTCTCGACGAAGATTAATTACAATCATCGTGGTTCAGATAACTTACCAAATTCTGGTTATAATAACCAAAGTTACATGTACTTTATCCGTGGAGTAGTCCCGAACTGGGACTCTAGGTGGTTTGAGGATAACTGGAGACCTAATGAATACGGTATCACACAAACAACGCCCTTCTCCAATCTATTGGATAACCCGAGAACCATGTCGTACGACATGATAAACTCACAAAATAAACATCAAGTGATAGGTAATCTTCAAGCAGATTACAAATTTACACCTGAACTAAGTATCATGTTGCGTGGAGGACTTGATTTTTCTTATGATCAACGTACCCAATCAAGACCATTCGACACTTACAAATACGCTTTTGGCTATTATCGTGAACAAGGAGTGTACAACCAAGAGGTAAACACAGATTTCCTTTTGACCTATAATAATCAGCGTCACGATGATTTCAAATTTGGTGGTAATTTGGGTGGAGCGATGTTGGTGAATGTGTACGATCGAGAAGATGGTTGGACGAGATTGTTAAGTGTACCCAATGAGTATAACTTTTCGAACTCAGCAACACTTGTCACTTATGATCCATACTTATCAAAATATGCTGTGAACAGTTTGTATGGTATGGCGAATGGTAGTTATAAAGATGTCTTATTTTTGGACGCTACATTACGTGTAGACTGGGCAAGTACGTTGGCTTCTCCTAAAAAAGGAAATGTAAAGCCTTTCTTCTACCCTTCTGTCAATGCCAGTTTGGTGTTATCCGATATCTTCGAATTGCCTGAAGAAATCAGCTTCTGGAAATTTAGAGCAAGTGCTGCAGGTGTAGGTGGTGGCGGTAAGCGTCCTTATTTGAACAGCTACACATACCCTCGTGCAACAAACTTCCCTGGCGGTGCATTCAATCCTACATCCATTCCTGATGAGAATTTGACTTTTGAAAATAAAATCTCTTATGAATTGGGGTCAGAATTCAGAATGTTTAGAAACCGAGCAAAAATAGATGTAACGGTATATAAAGGCTTTAACATCAATCAAATCATAGAAACACCTATTGATCCTTCATCAGGTTATAGAAACCAAATCATCAACGGTGGTAAAGTGAGCAATCAAGGTATTGAGATTGAATTGAACGGTGATATTATTAAGAAACCTGATGGCTTCAGTTGGTCAATGTTTGGTAACTATACTGCTTTCGACACTAAGATTGAAGAGCTTCCTGTGATGGATGAAGAAAAACCTTTGGTATTGTCTACAATTTATGGCAGTAGAGGAACAGTAGAAGCTAGACTTGGCGGTCGATTTGGTGATATGTATGGACTAGGATACAAACGCAATGAAGCTGGACAAATTATCTATAGTTCTGGACTTCCAGATTACACAGATGATGTCATATTTATTGGTAATCCAAATCCTCGTCAAAAGTTCGGTATAGGAACAAGTTTAGGTTACAAAAATTTACGATTCAATATCCTATTTGATGGTCAATTTGGTGGTGTAGGCTACTCTCTTACACACGCTGTATTAATGGAAGAAGGTAAATTGAAGAAAAGTATCCCCGGCAGATACAATGGAATTATCGGTAATGGTGTGGTAGATAATGGAAATGGTGTGTATACTCCAAACACGACTGTAGTGGCAGCTGGAGATTATTACCGCAGACATTTTAACAGAGATAATATCGAATCAAACACATTTTCTACGGATTTTGTAAAGTTAAGGGAAGCACGCTTGGATTATACATTACCAAAAGATATGCTAAGTAAATTAAAAGCCAACAAAGTAACAGTTGGTATTTACGGAAGAGATCTTTTAGTATTTAGTAATTGGCCAGCATTTGATCCAGAATTTGGCTCTCTAAATTCGAGCGGAGTGGAAAAAGGTGGAGAGATCGCCCAATTCCCATCAACACGTAATTTTGGTCTTAACTTATCACTTTCTTTCTAATAGTACTGTTATGAAATTTAAATTTAACTTAATTATAGCATTAGCAACTTTATGTGTAACCACATGGAGTTGTACTGGAGATTTTGTGGATATAAATACCAATCCTAACGAAAGTGCTAAAGTTTCTCCGCAAGCATTAATAGGCCCTACACTTTACAAGACTTTAGCTGCGAATCTTGATCGTAATATGCGCATCAATAATGAGCTTATGCAAGTGACGGTCACAACAAATAACAACTTAGAGTTTCACCGCTATGAGGTTCGTGCTACAGAGACCGAGCATATGTGGAGAAACTGGTATGTGGAATTGACAAACATACGTGATATATATACTAGCGCTGGCGTTGGACAACAGTCGGGTTACAAAGCATATCAAGGTGTATCCAGAATATTAGATGTATGGGTTAGTTCAATGCTTACAGATATGTACGGTGATGTTCCTTACTTCGAAAGTAATCTTGGATACAAAGAACTAAATAGAACACCTGTCTACGACAAACAAATCGATATTTATCGTGATCTATTTTTGAAATTAGAGCAAGCGAACCAATTGTTGAGTGAAGATGAATTACCAGAATCTCATCAAAATATGGATCCCCTATTTGCTGGTAATACAGCGAAATGGCGCAAATTCGGCAACTCATTATACTTGCGATTGTTACTTCGCGTATCACACAAACCTGAATTGAATGCTGTGCTTAAAATTAGAGAAATTGTAGAAACTAAATCTTCTCAATATCCAATTATGAGCAGCCATGATGATTCAGCTATTCTATATTTCACCACGCAAGAGCCTTATATAAATCCATATATGAATTCTCGCGAAATCGATTTTAATGGAAATAAAGGATATTCGCACTTCTTTATCGAGAATCTAATTGCGATGGCAGATCCACGTCTTAGTTTGTGGGCTACGCAACCTACATTGGGATCTTATTTGGGTATGCAATCAGGTTATCCTCGCGGACAAGTACCTGAGCGTCTGTCTACTTTTCATCCTTCATTGATGACGAGCTCTCGATTAGGAAACATCTTAAATTATGCTGAATTGCAATTTATTCTAGCAGAATGTGCGCTTAAAGGAATAACATACAGCGGCGATGCATGGCAACACTATCAAAATGGTGTAAACTCAGCAATGCAAATATGGGGTGTAGAACTTCCAGCAACTTATCTAAGCAATGAACGAGTTGGCTTTTTCCCAACAGATACAAATGAGAGCAAATTGAAGAAAATTCATTTGCAAAAGTACTATTCTTTATTTTTCACGGACTTCCAACAGTGGTATGAATACCGTAGAACAAGAGCTTTGGATCTAATCCAAGGTCCTGGCCTTGAAGGAAGAAAAATGCCAGTAAGAATGACTTATCCATTAATCACGCAGGCATTGAATAAAGATAATTACGATGAGGCTTCCGCTCGTATGGGAGGAAATACGCCTAATTCTTTAATGTGGTGGCAGCCTGCTAACTAATAATTGATACTATGAAAATGAGAGGAATAAAAACATTTATATATGCTGGTATTACATCTGTATTACTTTCCAGCTGTTTCAAAGAAGATGTAAATGAAGCTCTAGGCACTAATAATCCGGAGATTTCTATTTATGCATTGCGAAACATACACAAGCAAGAAGATGTGAAACTCGGAGAGAATGAACTTACCAAAGCAAATCATATTAAAGCTTTGGTGGTATCTAGCCATGAAGGAAACAACTTTCCTAAAAACTATATTGCTGTTCAAAATGAGTGGAGAGGTCAGTTGCGCGGTATTTTAGTTGAAATTGATGATCCACAACGTTATAGACTTGGGGACTCCGTAGATATTTGGGTAGATGAATTGACCTTAGGTCGCAGAGAAGGTATGTTGGCTTTACTGGGGGCAAATCACAACAATACCTACATTATAAACCGTAATAATACAGTGACAGCTAAAGCTGTTTCTATTGGTACACTGAATAATCAATTTGATAACTACGAGTCTACGTACGTTGAAATTACATCAGATCTTGAAGTTGAACCCAATCCTCGTGACAAGATTAGTGGTTCACGTCCATTGGCTGACGCTGATGGAAAGAAAGTATTCGTAACAGTAGGTAACGAAGCTACTTTTGCGAATGAACCTGTAGCGCCAAGTGCAACATTTAGAGGAATTGTTACCAAGCAAAATGAAAATATCGCTTTAAGATTACTTACCTATGCAGATATGGCTTATCCAAGTGGTAAAATCTATGCGGGATGGCCTGAGACTTTCGAAAATCCAGATGCACCTAAAGATGGTTATGCGAATAGAACGGTGGTTTTATCGACAGGACCTTGGTGGTTTCAACAAACATTATTAGGTATTACCCCAGGTAGAGATCGTATTGTTTCTGGTGTGAACGCTGTTCGTTTCCAACAAAATCATGCAACTTCCGATGCCCTATTGCAAATGGATTTCGATGTACCTGATGGAGCTTCCAAAGTTACTTTTTTCTATGGTTCATATTGGAATGATCCTACTAGCTGGTTTAAATTGGAGTACTCTACTGATAAAGGTACCACATGGCATCAAGTCAATGGAAACATCACAGATGCACATACAACAACGGTAAGTATGGACAGCAAGCAAGCGATATTCTTAATGAATATTCCTGGACCTGTACGTTTTAGACTCAACCGTCCTCAAGCAAATAATGTTGGAGGTAGATTAGGTGTAGACGATTTTGCTATTTTCAGAAGTTACTAAGGTATTTAAACGACTATCATGAAAAAACTAAATATATTTTTAATGCTAATTTTTATCTGCGCAACTATATTTTCGAGTTGCTCAGATAAAATAACAGAATTGACAGAGGAAAAGATTCAAACCTCTATAAAAGTAACGCACATCGACATTCCATATGTTTATAATGTGACGAAGGAATCGGATATTATCATCTCCGGAATAGGATTTCAAGAAGGCGATATTATCACATTCATTCCTCGTGGAGGCCAAGGTGGTGGATCTCTTGAGATGGTGACTAAAAACTTAGAAGAGGCTCAAATAGTATTAGCAAACTCCGAAAGTCTATTGGATGGTGAATATGAAATCAGAATTCAAAGAGGAAATTTAGATCAATTACTTGGCAGAACCTTCATTAATCATATCATTAATGATAATATTCCTGACCGCGAAGGAATGACAGTAAAAGGTACTGTACATGCAAATGGTCAAGGTGTAGCCAATGTTGTGGTATCTGATGGTATTGAGTTTGCAGTAACGGATCAAAACGGTATATATTACCTGCCATCTGCAAAAAAACACGGTTACGTTTTTATTTCTATTCCTTCGAATTACGAAGTAGCATCTATTAATACTGTTCCTCAGTTATTCAAACGTTTAGCTGGTGTAACTTCTTCAACAGAAATCAAAGATTTCGAATTGACTCCTGTAAATAATGAAAACCATGTAGTTGCATTTATGGCGGATTTACATCTTGCAAATAGAAACAACGATCTTGTGCAGTTTCAAGATGGTTTCATGGAAGATATCAAAGCGGTGTATGCACAATACAAAAGTCAAAACAAGCGTTTCTACGGAATCACATTAGGAGACCTTACTTGGGAATTGTATTGGTATTCAAACAATTTCAAGTTAGAACAATACATTGAACAAGTCAAAAGTCTGGAATTTCCAATCTTCAATGTAATAGGAAATCATGATTATGACCCTTATGTAAGTTCAAATGATTGGCTTGGTGCATTGCCATACAAAAGAACATTGGGCCCAACTTATTATTCAATGAATATTGGAAATGTTCACTACGTGATATTGGATAATATGGAATGGCTGAATGACGGTGGTAGCCTAGGAATTATTGGTGAAAGAAACTATAAAGATATTCTAGATCAAGAACAATTGAACTGGTTAATGAAAGATTTATCTTATGTTACAGATAAAAACACGCCAATTGTAATTGCAACTCACGTGCCTCTGTTTACTAATCCAGACCAGAACGGCAATTTTAATAATGCCATGGAAAACACGCCACAACTATTAGCAGCTGTTTCTGAATTTACTAATGTAAAGGTTCTATCGGGTCATACTCACGTAAATTACAGGAATTCGCCTGCGGGTTCGAACATTTCAGAACATACAATTGCGGCTGTTAGTGCAACTTGGTGGTGGACCGGAGCTACTAGTGCTAATAATCATATCTCTAAAGACGGAAGTCCGGGTGGTTATTCTATTTGGGAAATGAATGGAAGAAACCAAAAGTGGTACTACAAAAGTATTGGATATGACAAAGATTATCAATTCAGAACGTATGATCTAAACAATGTTCATATTACAGCTGCAAATTATACTCCAAACGCAAATGATGAGTTTAAAGCTAAAGTACCTGGGATTGTTGGGGAATACGGTACTGCCAATAAAAAAAATCAAGTGCTGATTAATGTATGGGGATACCAAAATAATTGGAAAGTTACCGTTAAAGAAAACGGCAATAATCTAGCTGTAAATAGAGTTCGTAAAAAAGATCCATTACACCTTATTTCGTACGACATGCAACGCATAAATGCTAATGCTGATCCAACTTTTGGTGCAAGTAATACAGCTCACCTATTCTTAGTTGAAGCAAGTAGTCCTACTTCAACACTAGAAGTTACAGTGGAAGATGAGTTTGGAACGAAATATACAGAAACAATGGTAAGACCTAAAGCTTTCAATTACGCAATGCGTTAAGCAGAAAGTGTAATTGTCAACTGAATTATATCAAACCTTGATTATTAAAATATAAAAGGATGAAAAAAGAAGGATTTAAAAGTTACGTTTTGCTATTAACTATATTCATCGGATTTTTCACTTCATGTGATAAAGAAGAAGTTATGGGTTTCTTTTTAGACAAAACAACTGATCAACTAGCTTTCCCTTGGGAAGGCGGAGAAAAAGGATTTGCATTTACGACGAATGGCGAATCGTGGACTTTAGATGCGCCAGATGACGAATGGATATCTTTTGACCTGAATTCTGGTACTGGTACCGGTAAAAGACAGCCAGTCTTAGTAACGGTAGCTCCAAATAAAGGTGAACAAAGAGAAGGAAAAATTCAATTAAAAGTTGGACAAGAAGTTACAGAAATCCTTGTTCAACAAGAGGACGGTAGATTGAATTTAGGTGAGGCTACGATCAATGCAGAATTATTTAACATCGGTGAAGACATTAAAGATGTATACATTTCTATTCCATATCAAAAAGGAATTGTAGATGATCAAATTCTCTTTACTGTTACTATGACAGGAGACGGTGCTCCTGGATTTAATCCTATTACCGATCATCCAATCGTATTGACCTCCACTTCTGGAGAAATACTTATTCCTCTAAGTGGAAAACCTACGGTAACAGGTAATGTTACTTTTACGGTAAGTACGTCAGATGTTAGTCGTGGACTTGAAATGCCTGCACCTATTACGAAAGAAGTATTCGATCCTAATAAACCACATCCAGACGCTTTACCATTTGTGATTTCTGGATTTATGGCTGACCCTAATGGTGCTGATGGAAATCAAGAATATGTTCAATTCTTAGCATTACGCGATATCACTTTTGATAATGGTGACAATGCTTACAGTTTAATTATATGTAATAATGCGGGTACAACGGGTGCACCTGGCGCAGGTCAATTAGACCGCAGACAAGACTTTCCTCCAAATGGATGGGTGTCGGGAACTTATACTATTAATAATGCGGCGGTTAATCGTACATATAAAATAAACATTACATCGGGAACTGTACAGAAAGGACAATACTTTTATGTCGGTGGAACAGGTGGTAGAATCAATGGTCCAAATTCTACAAGCATTCCTGAAGCAAACTGGGTAAAACAACATGATTATGTTAATAATCCAGGCGATGATGGTGTGGGTGCTATCAGTACTGGCTTATTCGCTAACTCAGGTGTTACTTCTGGGCTTGCAGTTTTCAAAGGAACAACTATAGACCATGAAACCGAGCCAATGGATGTCATTTTCATCGGTCCAGGCACTGGAGCATTATACGGACTTAGAAGCTATGCACCATTTACTGGCCAAGAAAGAGGTTATCGTGTTACCACTACAGATCATTATACGGTGGCTGGAACTAATACACGCTTCTATCGCCAAGGAACAAACACATGGTCAGTAGCTTATGCAGCTCAAAATCAATTCTATGAATTGCGTGGTGCTTATAATGTTACTTCGGCAACATGGACTACGCCACGCTCACACAATTTGATTACGTTAACAGACAACTCGACATTGAATCAAATTGAAACAGCAAATTCAACGAAAATGATTCCTGCTCCGTAGCTATCTATAGTAAACTATAAAGTAACATCAGTAAGAAATATGTAGAAACAATATGTCTTACTGATGTTACATTTTTAAAGAGAAATAGATTTTCGACGCTAAGTTTATTAATTATTTTTACGCCATTCTAATTTCTATAACTACCTGTATGAAGAAAAATATAATTTTATCCATTCTAATTTCGAGTGTAACACTATTATCTTGTAAGCAAATGTATTCTTCCAAAAATATAGAACCCTCCTTCCCTACTTTCGCCTACGAAGGGCACAGAGGTGCACGCGGATTATATCCTGAAAACTCTACAGGAGCAATGAAAATTGCTATTGATTTGCCAATAGTGACTACTTTAGAAATGGATTGTCATATCACGAAAGATAAAAAAGTTGTGGTTTATCATGATGATTTCTTAAATCCAAAATTCGTCACGTATGCCGATGGTAAAGAGCTGACTGGAAAAGATAATAAAGGACTGATTTACGATTATACCTACGACCAATTACAACAATTTGACATAGGTTTAAAAGGTAATGTAGATTTCCCACAACAGAAAAAAACAGCAACAAAAATTGACTTATTATCAGATTTAATCGATGAGTCTGAAAAATATGCTAACTCTAAAGGCAGAAAGATGTTTTATAACATCGAAACGAAGAGTAACGAAAAAAAAGATAATAAAGCTCACCCAGAGCCAAAAGAATTTTCGGACTTATTGGTAAAGATAGTTTTAGACAAAGGAATTGCGCCTCGCACAGTAATCCAATCTTTTGATAAGCGTACGATTCAATATATTAATAAGCAATACCCAACTATTCGTACGTCGTATTTGGTAGATGCAAAAAATACCAAAACGCCAGAAGAATTGGTTGAAGATTTGGGTTTTAAACCTTTTATCATCAGTCCTAATTATAAAATTGTGACTACAGATTTTGTGACTCAGGCACACCAGTTAGGAATCAAAATTATTCCTTGGACAGTGAATACAAAAGAAGAGATCGAAGCGCTAAAAGCTTTGAAAGTTGATGGAATTATTTCTGATTATCCTAATTTATTCTAGTTATGTTTAATATTTTCAAACCCGCTGCCCATAAAAACCCATTACCAGAAAGCCGCATCGATCCTGAATACAAAAAATTAAGAATTCAAGTTTTCACAGGTATATTCTTTGGATACGCAGCCTATTATTTTGTACGTAAGAACTTCTCCTTCGCGGTCAAAGATTTACAAGATGTGCTTGGGTATTCGAAGGCTGAATTAGGTATAGCGATGTCTGCTATTTCCATTGCATATGGACTAAGCAAGTTTTTGATGGGAAATGTTTCAGATAGATCTAATGCCCGTTACTTTTTAGCAGCAGGACTTATCCTATCCTCATTGACGATGATTTTTATGGGATTCTCTCCTGTGGCGACATCTTCTGTGGGAATTATGTTTGCCTTACTCTTTATCAATGGATGGGTACAAGGAATGGGCTGGCCAGCATGTGGACGCGTAGTGGTGCATTGGTTCTCTATAAAAGAAAGAGGTACCACAATGTCAATTTGGAATTTAGCACACAATGTTGGAGGATTTTTAGTTGGCCCCTTGACTATTTTAGGTGTCGAATTATTCCTAGATTGGGAAGCAAGATTATATTTCCCAGGTCTTGCAGCTCTTGCTGTTGCTTTACTGTCAATCTTATTGGTTAGAGATACACCGCAATCCTGTGGTCTTCCTCCTATCGAAGAATACAAGAATGACTACCCAAAAACTTACGAAGCAAGTCAAGAGAAAGAATTCACTGCCAAAGAAATCTTTTTCAAATATGTGTTCAACAATAAATTGTTGTGGTTTATTGCTATCGCTAATGCTTTTGTTTATTTGGTACGAAATGGTATTGTAAACTGGGCACCTACATTTTTACAAGAAGCGAAGAATTTTACAGCTTCTGAGGCGACTTGGTCAGCGTCTTTCTATGAATTAGCAGCTATTCCAGGTACGATTTTGTGTGGAGTAATGAGTGACAAACTGTTTGGTGGTCGTCGTGCTCCAGTGACTATCATTTATATGTTCTTTACATTTATCGCCGTATTGGTGTACTGGTTAGCGCCTGGCGACAGCCAATGGGTAGTTAATATTGCATTATGGGCAATTGGATTTTTAATCTATGGACCAGTAATGCTTATCGGAGTGCAAGCATTGGATTTAGTTCCTAAAAAAGCTGCGGGTACTGCTGCAGGATTAACTGGTTTATTTGGTTATTTTATCGGCGATTTATTAGCAAATGCTGCTCTAGGAGCTGTTGTTGATTTCGGTGGTTGGAACGGCGCTTTTGAACTTATTCTAGCGGCATGCGTGTTGGCTATTATATTTACAGCATTCACCTGGAAACAAGAAAAAACCTTCCTTAGCGGAAGATAATAATTGAATTAAACCTTAAACCAAAAAGTCTTGTGAACGATTCACAAGACTTTTTGTTATTTTAGTGTAGGCAATAATTTAAAAAAGGATGAAAAAACAGTTTTTTAAAATATTAAACAACATCAACAAGTCCATTCTGCCAAAGTACAGTAAACTTGATCCTTCCAAATTGACTAAATTCCAACAAGCAATTGTAGCCTATCGCTACTATGTGCTTACGAATTCGCTGGATTAGTTCTCGCTATTAATTATTTTCAAGCTATTTGTTGGAAATACCACATTCTCACCATCGAACACCTCCTGAAGTCTTTCTGCTAAATCAGTTTTTACAGCCCAAAAACTTCCTTTTGGTGTCCAAACACGTATCAACAATTCAATACCGCCATCTTTCAAATCACCAATTTGTACTACAGGAGCGGGATTATTTGCTATACGTTCATCGGATGAAATTACTTTCAAAATTGTCTCTCTTGCTATTTTGACATTCGCGTCGTACGATACCAAAAGTGTGAACGCAACTCTTCTATTTGTAATTTTAGTAAAATTCTTGATTACTGAATTCGCCAAAGTACCATTTGGACTGAATATACGTATACCATCATCATCAATTAATGTAGTATACAGAAGGTCAATTTTTTCTACTGTGCCACTCGAACCATTGGCACTATTAATAGCATCCCCCACTTCAAAAGGTCTGAACAAAAGGATTAGTACGCCTCCAGCAAAATTCGATAAACTGCCTTGTAAAGCCATACCTACTGCCAAACCAAAGGCCGATAATGCAGCAATGAAAGAAGTTGTTTGAATTCCTACTGTACTGGCAACGGTTAATATGAGTAAAGCATAAAGAACAAATTTTAATAAACTTGCGACAAATCCTCTTATTGAAATATCAATATTACGTTTTTCAAATCTGGAGTTGATTATGCGTAAAATTAACTTTATTGCATAGCGGCCAACGATTAAGATTAAAATAGCTGCTATTACATCTGGTACTTTTAATACCAAAACATCTATTAATTTTTCAATTCTTCCCTCAAAGTTTTCCATATAATATCAATTTTTATGTCACAATATCTACAAAATATCCAACTTTTCAAATGATATATCTTTAGTTTTTAGATAACTTTATCCTATGATTTATTTGGATAATAACGCTACCACAAGAATTGATGATGAAGTTCTTAATACGATGCTACCTTTTCTTAGAGAAGAATATGGAAATGCCTCTAGTCTTCAGCACAAAATGGGTAGAACTGCACATCAAGCCATTGAAAAATCACGACAAAGTATTGCAAAATCAATCGGTGCTAATCCAAAAGAAATTTACTTCACATCAGGGGCTACAGAAGCAATAAACACAGTACTACGAGGTATATTCACACGTTACCAGCGTATTGGAAAACACATAATTTCTGCCAAGACAGAACATAAAGCTGTGCTAACTACACTAGAAATATTAGAGAAGAACGGTGCTGAGATTACTTATTTGCCCGTAGATCATAACGGAAATATTAATTTAGATGATTTAGAAGAAGCAATCCGAACAGATACGATTTTAATATGTCTCATGCACGCTAATAATGAGACTGGAGTCGTACATCCAATTGAAGACATCGCTGAAATAGCAATTAAAAAAAATGTGTTGTTGTTTAGTGATACTACGCAGGCCATCGGAAAGATACATTCCAATTATGAAAAATCTGGTGTAGATATTTGCTGTTTTAGCGCGCATAAATTGCATGGACCAAAAGGAATAGGCGCACTTTATGTTCGTCGAAAATCTCGTCCAATACAAATCGAGCCACTTATCACAGGTGGTAAACAAGAAAATAGTTTTAGAGGTGGAACTTACAATACAGCAGCAATAGCTGGTATGGGAAAAGCTTTTGAAATCGCAAATCCTCAAGATTTAGCCACTCTTCGAGATTATTTCGAAGATAGAATATATAATGAAATCGAAGATATAACAATCCATGCACAGCAATCAACTCGTCTAAGTAATACCAGTAATATTGTTTTCAAACACGTGAAAAGTGCTGAACTAATGCCAAAATTAACCAATATAGCTGTGTCATCAGGTTCTGCCTGTGTCTCGGGGGATCGCGATCCGTCACATGTATTGACCGCTATGGGTATTTCAGAAGAAGACGCACTTTGTAGCATACGTTTTTCACTTTCAAAATATACAACAAAAGAGGATTTAGACAGCACAATAGTTGAATTAAAATACGCTGTAGCAAAGATTCGCAACGAATCTCCTATTTGGCAGCTGTATAAATCAAATTTGCTCTAATATTGTGACAAAATTCATACTTTTTGTAGTTGTGTGTTGCAATTTATTTACGAACTTTGTCCTAATCTTAAAAGATTAACAATTATGGTAACGGTTACAGAGAAAGCGAAAGAGCGAATTCAAAAAATAATGACAGACGAAAACTACGACGAAAACTATTTCGTACGTGTGGCTGTAGTTAGCGGTGGCTGTTCGGGTCTTTCTTACGATTTGAAGTTTGATAACGAGGAAAAAAAAGGCGACCAATTTTTTGAAGACAATGGTGTTAAAATCTGTTTAGATATCAAATCATACTTATATCTAGCAGGAACAGAATTAGACTATTCAGATGGTTTAGACGGAAAAGGATTTGAATTCCACAATCCCAATGCATCCAGAACTTGTGCATGTGGCGAAAGTTTCTCCGTTTAAGCAGTGATCTACTTGAAAATACAAAAGAGCTGCACATGCAGCTCTTTTCTTTTATAATATTATTAAAAAAAACTTTTATATGTTATTATTTTAATGAAAATGCGTACATTTCATTACATTTATCACAGAATAATAACCAGTTATATATACAATTAATGGGCAGAGAATTATTACAACGCGAACAAGCTATTACGTTTGTAAAGGATACCTTTTCAACATATCTAAAACAAGCATTAAACCTAACACCCATTTCTTCACCTTTGATCGTACTTGACGGTACTGGAATCAATGACGACTTAAACGGTATTGAAAGACCTGTTTCTTTTCCGATCAAATCTCTGAATGAGCAACGCGCCGTGGTGGTACATTCCTTAGCAAAATGGAAGCGTGTTCGTTTAAAAGAACTTGAGTTAGAAGCTGGCGAAGGTATTATTACGGATATGCGTGCTTTACGACCAGACGAAGATTATTCACCGATTCATTCTATTTATGTAGATCAATGGGATTGGGAAAAAGTTATCCTTCCTGAAAATAGAAATTTAGCCTTTCTAAAGCAGACCGTAAATGCGATTTATGATTCGATGGTTCAAACAGAAAAACAAGTCGAGGCAAAATACCCACATCTTAAAGCTATTCTTCCGCAAGAAATCACTTTTATTTCATCCGAAGAATTATTAAAAAAATACCCAGATTTTACGCCAAAAGAAAGAGAAAATGCAATCGCTAAAGAATGTGGTGCGGTATTCTTGTATGGAATTGGTGGTGTATTGTCAAATGGTTTCACACACGATGGCAGAGCGGCGGATTATGATGATTGGAGTACCGACAACGAAGATGGTTACCAAGGCTTGAATGGCGATATTTTGATTTGGAATCCAATATTAAATAGCGCTTTTGAATTGTCTTCTATGGGTATTCGTGTGAATAAAGATGCCTTACAAAGACAATTAGAAATAAGACATTGTACAGATAGAGCACAATTATCCTTTCACCAAATGTTGTTGAACAATGAACTAACAGAATCTATTGGTGGTGGAATTGGTCAATCTCGTGTATGTATGTTCATGCTTAAGTTATCCCACATTGGCGAAGTCCAAGTTAGTATTTGGGATGACCACAAAAAGCAAATTTTAGCAGAAGAAAATATTAATTTATTATAACAAGAAAGAGCTGGAAATCCAGCTCTTTCTTATTTCAATAAATTCACTTCATACAAATCTTTCCTTCTATCTTTCAAAATCTTCACGGTACCATATTCGTGCAGATCACGTAAAGCATATAAATCTACGTCAGCTATTAATACCATTTCGGTATTTGGCGTGGCTTCCGCTTTGATAGCATTATTAGGAAAAGCAAAATCCGAAGGTGTAAACACCGCAGATTGCGAATATTGAATATCCATATTATTTACCCGTGGCAAATTGCCCACCGAACCAGCAATAGCGACGTAACATTCATTCTCAATGGCTCGAGCTTGCGCACAATGACGTACCCGAATATATCCATTTTGTGTATCAGTCATGAATGGAACGAACAAAATCTGCATGCCTTGATCCGCTAATATTCGGCTCAATTCGGGGAATTCTACATCATAACAAATTAACATCCCAATCTTACCACAATCCGTATCAAAAACTTTGACCTCACTCCCTCCTACCATACCGTAATATTTGAATTCGTTAGGTGTGATGTGTACCTTCCGGTATTGATCTGTATGTCCATTGCGGTGACACAGATAACTTACATTATACAATTTGCCACGTTCGTACAATGGCATCGAACCTGCAATAATATTGACATTGTACGAAACCGCAAATTGTGTTAGCTTCTGCTTAATTTCCTTGGTGTGTTCTGCCAACTTTTCCATTGCCATCCGTTCTGGCATATCATTATAAGGACTCATCAACGGAGAATTAAAAAACTCCGGAAACATCACAAAATCAGCTCCATAATCTGAAACTGAATCCACAAAAAATTCTACCTGATCATAGAATTCTTGCAAATTTTTGAATGATCGCATTTGCCATTGCACTAATCCCAAACGGATGGTTTGTTTGGAAGCAGAATTGGAACGCGCATCAGGTTCATAATAAATATTATTCCATTCCAACAGCGTGGCAAATTCCATAGATTCTGCATCTTCTGGCAAGTAATTTTTAAGAATTTTCTTGACGTGGAAATCATTTGAAAGTTGAAAAGTCAAGGTGGGATCAAATATCTCTTTACGCTTTACCTTTTCAATATACACACGCGGACTCATGTCCTGCGCATAGTTATAATAATTCGGAATTCTTCCGCCAGCCACAATACTCTTAAGATTCATTTGTTCGCACAATTCCTTACGCGAATCGTACAAGCGTCGCCCAAGACGCAATGAACGGTATTCAGGATGTACGAAAACTTCTATACCATATAAGGTATCACCTTCATAATCGTGCTTCGAAAACTTTCCGTCATCGATGATTTCATAATAAGAATCGTATATGTTATTTTTTTTTGAATGAAGAATGATTGATAAAGCACATGCCACCACATGTCCATTTACTTCTACACACAATTGTCCTTCTGGAAATACATCAATCAGATCCACAATATTTTCACGTGTCCATATGTCTCCTTGGCCTTGATACGCCTCAGTCATAGATTTTTTCAAATCCGAATAATCTTTCTTCGAAAGCAACCTAACTTTAATATCCATAAAATTTCAGCTTTAAGTCTGCTATTTATATACAAATCTGATACCATAATAATCAGTACAGTCATCAAAAAAGCCCTATCAAACTTTTGATAAGGCTGTCTATTTTAATTGTTATTTTGTAATTATTTCAACTTATTGATTTTTTCTTCTAGCATTTTGATAAAGTATCCACCAACTACTGATCTAGCTTTGAATCCAGAGCGTGTGGGTTTGTCAGTATATACCCAATCTGACATAGGAACACGATCCGTGGTTTCATGCATAAATTTGTATACTGGAGAAATAAATTCTTGAAATGTTGCTTTGTCGTCAGCTAAAGTAGCAGACCACACTATCCAATCTGTCTTTGTATAGGTTCTTCTATTGTCGAGTGGCAAACCATATTGATTTTGTTTGGTCAAATAATAGTTTACTTCTGTTTTGAATATGGATTTGTCAAAAATATTCATGTCTAATAACTTATCCCATACCAAATTGTATTTTTGACTCCATGTACCTGATTTATCAAAAGTCAACTTGTAATGGTCGCCATCAGCAGCCATGTTTTTCCATTTGGAAGCCATGTCTCTTGCTATTCCAATATACTTTTTAGCAACATCAGCCTTTCCAAGCATTTCTGCCAAATAGCCGTATGACGCGATAGCTACAATTGCTTTAACAGATAAGTTCGCATTATGTGCAAAATGCCCAGCGAAGTCATCTGTACACAATTGATTGTCTGGATCTAATCCGTGCTCCACTAGATAATCCTTCCAAGTCGTGAGCACATCCCAATGCTTTGCTGCGTAATTAGCATTCTTCTCCATGCGAGCAATAGCATAGGTCAAAATCAACATATTTCCAGATTCTTCTACAGGCATATCGCCTCCATATGTTTGACCATTACCAATCGGATAGGTGCCTATATCGTGCGCGGCAAATGGCTTGGTCCAACGTTTACTTTCGCTGTAGTAAAAGATATGATTCAACAATCCTTTAGCTAATTCGGGATTATAATACAAATATAAAGGAGCTGAAGGATAAGTTACATCCACAGTTCCTATTGACCCGTTACTGTCATTTTCTTTCGAAAGCAATAACAAATCGCCATTAGGAGCTTGTACCAACTTGTGTGCTGCAATTGATTGACGATAAGCTAATGCAGACAAAGCAGCATATTCACTACCTCCAGTGCGTAATGCAGTATCCCACAATTCAGCATCAAACTTATCACAAGCTGATTTTAGTTTTGAAAACTGTTTGTCTGCTAATTCAAATTGTTTTTCTATAGTACTGTTTTCATTACGATTCCAGTATGGACGCAGGTTTTTACCAAAATATTGGATAGAATAAATATCATCATAACCTAGCATAATTTTATCTGCATACTTGTCTGACACCGAAAAGTTTTGGGTGAGTACTAGTTGGTTTCCATTTTGTGCAGATTGAATTGAAGTACCTTTCAGAAATTGTTCGCGCAGATTGGCTCCGTTTCCTATAGCGGATTTAGTCTTGTTAGCATCTGCTGCAATATAGAAATACCCCCAATCAATTCGGATATGATCTCCTTTTTTGCCTAATACGTCTTGGCTTTTGCTACCAGTTTTTACATACTGCAAATTGCCAGATTTGTATTGCGAGCTTAATGATTCTTGCAATGGCGAGTCAAGCGCCCAATTAGAAGATGCTTCAAAATATAATTGTACATCATGTTTTTTACCATCTCGCGACATAATTTCATAGCTGATATAGTTTACCGGTCTTGAAACCAGTTCTAAGTCCGTCAACAATAAAGGTGCAATGAAAGAGAGCTTCAAATCTATTGGACCACATTCAAACCGATAATGTGTTTGTGTAGCTTGTAAATCAACAGACTTTTGCCTCGCTGCATTTGTAAAAGAGATAGCATTTTTACGTTCTGTAAACATTCCGAAATCAAAATAACCATTAGCTACCCTATTGTAACAATATCCAGCAATTATATTCTTACCTTTTTTTAAAGTTTTAACGACTTCTTCAGACAACTTAACTCTACGATTTTTACCCGTTGCTTGTCCAGTATTGGCCACTTCAATCCCATTCACATACATGATGGCATCATCGTCATGCGTAAATTCGATAAAGACGGGCTTCCCATTCAAGTCTTCCTTCAAAATTACTTCACGTCGTACCCAAATCTTAGGCTCTTGCCAATCAGTTTTTGAATTAGGTTCAGTATCTAAAGTACCATATGGTGCAGCACCTAATTTCCAATTCGTGTCCGAAAAATTGATTTGTGTCCAATCTTTAGAAGGTTCTGTAAAGGTATATTTTGCAGACCATGATTCATGTTCAGCCATTTTTGCTATTGGCTCTAGTTCTATTTCTTCTTTTCCGAGAAAACGGTAAGCTACCCCATCCACTTTAATTACTCCTAAAAGTGGAAAAACTTTGTCCGTCCAATGGCGAACCGCATCATCATACAAATTATCAGTATATGACCAAGCACTTGTATTAGGATCTATTGTGATCAATGGAAATGCTGGTGCGCGCAAATCATTTTTAACCTGTGATTGTTGTGCTATCAGATTGGTAGCACAACAAATCAACAAGGCGAAAAAAGTAATTTTACTTTTTAATTTCATAGTGTGTGTAGATATTAAAACACTTTATTTATAGAATTAGTGTGAATACAATTTACGATGCACCTTATCTAATTCAGCTTCAGAAATCTTAATTACTTTACGATCATATGTCATCAATCCATTAGTTTCAACCTCTACATCCGTAGTTTGTGTGTATACAGCTGCCGACAACCCCATAGGAATAAGTTTATCTAATTTGTAGATCAGTTCTTGATATCTTTTAAGTAACTCCTCCTTACTTTTAAAGCTTTGATAACCCCAATTGTCTTTTTGCTGCCAAGTATGGCCATCAACGGGTAATCCCAATCCTCCAAATTCACCTAGAGCCAATATAAATTCTGAACCAAAAACTGCTGGGTCTGGACTCGCTGCGTCAGGATAGTTGTGTATATCCAAGATATGTCCAGTATACATGAAGTTACCTCCACTTGCACTATTTGTTAGTCTAGAATCATCAAAAGCCATTGTCCATTCGGTTATTTCTTTTGTTTTAAATTGCCCCCACGCTTCATTGAAAGGCACCCATACGACGATACTTGGATAATTGTGTAATGTTTCCATAATCGTTTTCCATTCTTTGCGGAAATACCCTTCCGACTCAGCTGAACGATTTTTGTCTCTTAGATCACCAGAAATTTTACCAGGTTGCATGTCCCAACTATTCCCACCTAAATCACCACTAGGCATATCTTGCCATACAAGCATTCCGATACTATCACAGTGGCGGTACCAACGTGCTGGCTCTACTTTAATATGTTTACGAATCATGTTAAAGCCCATTTCTTTTGTCTTAATTACATCAAATTTCAGCGCTTCATCTGATGGCGCTGTGTGTAATCCATCCGGCCACCAACCTTGATCCAATGGCCCATATTGAAACACGAACTTGTTATTCAACATCATACGTTGAATTCCATTTTTGTCTTTTTCCATTGAAATTTTGCGCATCGCAAAATAGCTCTTCGTTTTGTCTATTACTTTACCATTGCGAATCAATTGTATATCCAAGTCATACAATTTTGGATTAGAAGGAGACCAAGCTTCGAGGTTTGGAACATGAATATCCACCGTAGTATTTGCATCCAATACTTGTGCCTTGATTTGTTTTTTACCATCCAATACAGCAACCTTTATTTGATCACCTGCTTGACTACCCTCTACATTAGCTTCGAAAGTCAGTTTGCCTACATCAAATTGTGGTGTCTGTTTAGTATTAGCGATATATGTGCTAGGAACACTTTCTAACCAAACTGTCTGCCAAATACCTGTAACAGGTGTATACCAAATACCGTGTGGATTTTTTATTTGCTTTCCACGAGGCTGCGGCCCATCATCCGTTGGATCCCATACACGAATAACAACATCTTGCTTAGCGCCTTTTTTCACAAATTTGGTGATGTCCATAGAGAAGGAGTTAAATCCACCTTCGTGTCTTCCAACCAAACTATTATTGACATACACGTCACATTGCCAATCCACCGCACCAAAATGCAATAGAATATTATCCTTATTTACATTTTTATCAATTGAGATTGTTCTTTGATACCACAATGCTTTATCTTTACCTACCTCTTTTCCAACACCAGATAATGCGGATTCCACAGCAAATGGCACTAGAATATGACCTTCCCAAGTTTCAGGGAAATCTTTTCTATCTGCTGCTGTAATGGCATAATTCCACAAACCATTAAGATTTTGCCAATTATTTTCACGAACCAACATAGGACGTGGATATTCTGGGTGTGGCTGTTGTGCCGTAACTTTTTCTCCCCAAGGAGATAAAATTTTAGAACCAGCAGGTTTCCAATCTTGGGCAAAATTAAGCTGGCTAGCCAGCATGAGACATGCTATAAAAATCTTTCTTTTCATCAAATAAATATTATTAGGTTTATTATATTTTAATTTACTACAGGAAATGCGGAAATACGCAAACGTGCCGCCCCCATTGGTATAAGCTCAACAACTTGTTCCTTGGTATCTACAACAAGCGGACTTAAAGGAAGAACTCCAGTAAGCCCATGCCGATCAATCAACCATTCTTTTAGCTGTTTGGCTTTTATCGTAATAGATATAGGCACTGCATTCGCCTCGAATGGAAAAGAATCTTTCGGCCAGTCTTTCTTAATTACTTTTAAATTTTCTGGACGTTCTAATTCACTTTTTACGACACCATAATTCCAATCGCTACCAGGCACTATTTCATACGAAGGCCATTTTGAGGGATCAGCATCCTCTTGCCACTTTGAATCACCAATAGCTGAAGCCTTACTATCTTTCTCTACATATTCTTCCTTAATTTTTAAAGAATACGTGAGCGGTCCACGCATGATACTAACCGCATTTTTATTCTCTTCCCATACTTTCACGCGTACGGCCATCGGTAATATTAACTCAACTTTGTCTCCACTATTCCACTGACGATCTATCTTGAAATATTTAGCTCCACGTGCAACATTGTATTTTTTGCCATTCACTTTTACTTCCGCTTGATTAGCCCATTCAGGTATACGTAAGTAAAATGGAAATTTTATATTCTTATGTTTGGTATTAATTTCAAAAGCAATAGCTTCCTCAAAAGGGTAGTTGGAGGTTTGTTTAATGTTTACCTCGTCTTTGTTTCCGACTTTCACATCAGCGACTGAAGCTGAATACAATATCGCAGCTACACCATTGTCATTGGTAGCCATATACAAATGCTCTGCATAATAAGGCCAACCTTGGCTATGGTTATGCTGACAACACCGAGAACTGAATGGATTCATCATCAAGAATGGACCACTATTATCAATACCTGGCGCATGATTTTTGCTATCGCTAACAGTCATGTTAGGACTAGTAATATAACGCAAAGCTCTGAAATCAGCTGTTACAGCAGCAGGATATGTATTGAAAGCCACTTCTTCAGCATGATCAGCCCAAAAAGGATCGCCAGTGATACCTAATAAAATTTCATTTGAAGCCATCTGCTCCACCATTCCGCAGGTTTCTACGCCTTGTCGTGGATCGGTATATCCAGGGCGTGCGTTTTCATCAGCACCAAACATACCTCCCGGTACTTGACCGAATACCTCACGCACAAAATGAAAATTATCATATGTCGCTTTTAAATGCTTGATATCATGACTTTTCAGATAATATGTCGCTGGCTCTCTAAAACTCTGCGCCACATTCACATTATGCCAATTTGGTAAATCTCTATGCTTTGTCCAATCAGCCGTATTGCGGTGAATTTTATCAGCCAATTCCATCAGCCATTCATTACCTTCTGTACGATTATACAACCAAAAGATTGATAGTAAATTGTCACCTCCGCGCGGATGTTCCCAATAATCTTTTAGTAAAAAACTATCTGGAAGCTTGTGTTGCCATCTAAAATAATTGGTCATTAATGTCAATACTCTTTCGTCACCGCTGTGTTCGTAGTAAGATTGAAGACACCACAGCATAATCATATTTCCCCAAAGGTCAGGCTTATTATTTCTTAAAATCAATGGACCGAAGTATCCATCTGGTCGTTGACTTTGAATTGCTGCTTCCAACCAGATTTTAGACTCGTCAGTGATTTTTTGATCTTTTAATATATATCCCAAATGGGCATATCCCTTAAGCCAATAGGGCACCTCTTCCCATCCATGATCTCCAGTTCCATCTTTACTCAACCAAGCGTTATTCTTTTTGGATAACCAGGCACTTATTTCTCCCAAATTACCCGTCAAACCATCCTTTTGTAGTTCCAAATATCGTCCCAACCAACCTTCGGGACGTATGTTACCTACTGGAAGTTTGAGTAAAAAATTCTGTTTTAATGGCAATCTATTGTTTATATAATAAGCATTCTTGGAGCCTACAGGCAATTCTTTAACACTCGTAATCGTCTCTTGCTGTGCAGATACTTTGCTCAATCCAAAACCTAATATGAGTGCAAGAAATAAATGCTTTGTCATGGTGTAGATAGATTTTAACTTATTAATAATTGATTAACCCAAATATAGAACGCTTACTTTTAAACAAAACTTCAAATTATCTCAAAATCATATCTTTTTGTATCATTCCTTTGATTATCTGATGGTAAGATAGTGAAATATAAAATGTTTATCTATTTTTAGGGCAATAGGTTATATTTGAAAGTATAACATTCTATCAAATATAAACCAACAAGGCTCGTAAGTTCATGAATAAAATAAGTTCTTGGCTAATCCTTATGTTACTTTTCGTATTGCCCACGCAGCAATATGCGCAGCCTTATTATTTTAATCATTATCAAATAAACGATGGACTTTCTAACAATACTGTCATTTGCAGCATGCAAGATAGTTTTGGGTTTTTGTGGCTTGGAACTAAAGATGGATTGGATAGGTTTGATGGAAATAATTTCAAACATTTTGATATTCGAAATCACGTCCTCAATACTGTTGCAAATAATATCATATCACTAATAGAAGATAATGAAAAAAAAATATGGATAGGTACTGATCAGGGAATCTATATATATAATCCAATACAAGAAACATTCGCTCTTTTAAGTGAAGAGTTTGCCAATGCTGATGTACCCGTGATCAAAAAAGATTCAAAAAATAATATCTGGTTTATAGCTAACCAAAGTCTATATTTTTATAATTATTCAAAAAAAAATACGACAAAAATAAATGTAGATGAAAATAATATCTCCGCATTATTCTGTTCGAAGGAGGATAAATTATATTATGGCACATTCAATGGAAAAATCTGTCTAGTTGAAAAATTCCGTTCAACGATACTTATCGATTTAGAACAAAAACATGGGCCTAAAGATTGGTTTGCTATTCAAAAAATTATTAAAAATGAAAAGGGTAATTTAATATTTGGAACTTCGAAAGCTGGAGTTGGTTCCGTCGCAAAAGATAATACCGTCACTTGGTTATTAGGCATTAAACAGCTAAAACAATATCTGTATGTACGGGATATTCTTCAAATGAATGAGCAAGAATATTGGTTCGCGACTGAATCAGGTTTATTTATATACAATATAGAAACCAAGAAGTTCATCAATATCAAGAAAGCAGAAAATAATCCTTGGGGAATTTCGGATAATGCTATTTATAATATATTGAAGGATAAAGATGGAGGGATTTGGTTAGGCACCTATTTTGGGGGGATAAACTATTATCATAAGAATAATAATCTTATCGAAAAGTTTATGTCGAAAACTCAAGGCGGCAATTTATTAGGCACTGTCGTCCGTGGTATCAATAAAGATAAGAACGGAAATATTTGGTTAGGAACCGAGAATGGAGGTCTTAGTAAACTAAATCCAGTCACTGGTCATATCGAAAATTATAATATTGAAAATGTAGGTCTCTCCGACAACAATATCCACGGACTTCTTCCGTATGAAGACAATATACTCCTTGGAGCTTTTGTATATGGGATGGATATTTTTAATACCCAATCCAAAAAAGTTATCTATCACACAGAATACGACGCTAATTCAACTTCCTCGCTAAAAAGCAACTTTCTATACGACATCAAAAAAAGTAAATCTGGTGAAATTTTAATTGCTACTACACGAGGGCATTATACGTTTGATATTACAAACAAATCATTCAGTCCTATCACTAAGGTCCCCACAGAAATGTCCTACACTACCCTATTAGAAGATAGTAAAGGTTACATCTGGTTAGGCACTTGGAGAAACGGGTTGTACATGTATCATCCCCGCAGAAATATTATAAAGCATTTTGCCCACGAACCTAATAATCCGAATTCACTCCCGAATAACAAAGTAAACTCCATATTTGAAGATTCAAATGGAAAAATATGGATAGCAACAGAAGGCGGGTTGGGAAAAATTATTCCGAATAAAAACATTCAATTTGATTTTCAGAATCCTGATATTAAACTTCCTAGTAAGATTGTATTTGCTGTTTTACAAGATAAGAATAAAAATATTTGGATTACAACTTCTAAAGGTTTGATTCGATATAATCAAGTTACGAATAACACACGGTTATTCAACATAGAGTCTGGATTACCATCAATTCAATTCAATTACAATTCATCCTATGATGATGGAACAGGAAAGTTCTATTTTGGAACTATCAATGGAATGATTCGATTTGAACCCGAAAAGCTAAATCAGATAAAATACAATTCTAATACGCCTATTTATATCACCAGATTAACTGTTAATAATAAAGAAATAAATCAAAACGACGCAGATTCCGTTTTGAAAAAATCCATCTTATTTACAGATGAAATAATTCTCAAATACAATGAGTCCTCTTTCATTTTGGACTTCACAGCGCTACTATATGATTCCCCACATGCAATTAAATATAGCTATAAATTGGACGGTGTTAATAAAGACTGGGTAACAACTAATGGCACCACGAGCGCACATTTTACCAAACTCTTACCTGGTAATTATGATTTCATCGTCAAAGCAGAAGATCCAAATGGAATACCTTTCTCAAGTGAACGCAAACTAAGAATTAAAATCTTACCGCCAATATGGGCGAGTATCCCCGCATTTGTCTTATATTTCGTTATTATTATTTGCCTCATATTGTTCATAGCCTATCATTTCAATGAGCGCATAAAACAAAAGAATAAAGAACATCTATTGACCATACAAAATCTCCGCGAACAAGAACTTTATCAATCTAAAATAGATTTTTATACAGATGTGGTTCATGAGATTCGTACCCCATTGACTCTTATTAAAGCTCCTTTGGAAAAATTGATTGATAAAATTCCATCAAACCCAATTACAGATAAACTGCTAAAGAATATTCAAAACAATACTGAACGTCTTATTTCGTTGAGCAATCAACTTTTAGATTTCAGAAAAGTAGAAACTAAAGGATTCAAATTTCATTTTGAATTGAAGGACATCAGTGCATCTACACAGGAATTTGTAGATAATTACAAGGTGACTTTAGACTCACAACATAAGAAATTAAGTAGTCATATAGAGCCTAATATTACGTGTGATATTGATCTCGAAGCCTATGAGATTATATGCAACAACCTACTGAACAACGCATTAAAGTATTCTTACAAAACAATTAAAGTGAATTTACAAAGAGATTCTGTTAATAGTGCATTAATACTTTCTATTAAAAATGATGGGATTCTGATCAAGGAAGTAGATAGAGAATATATATTTGAACCTTTTAACCGACTGAAACACAGCAAGAGCATTCCAGGTAGCGGGCTTGGGCTATCATTGGCGCAATCGCTCGCCATCAAACTAAATGGCATCATCAGTTATACTATAGATAACGAAAATCTTAATACCTTTACTTTGCGACTACCTTTAAACCAAACTTAGTTTATGAATGCTAAAGCTAACCTATTACTCATTGACGATCATGCTGAATTGCTTGAATTCATAGCAGATGATTTGATGGAGGTCTACCATATCACCAAAGCCACTAATGGTTTGGAAGCGTATGCATTATTTGAGCAAGAAAATTTTGATCTCATTATTAGCGATATTATGATGCCTGACATGGATGGATTCGAGTTTTGCGCGAAGGTTAAAGGAAATATAAATTTAGCACACATTCCTATTATTCTTTTGACAGCTAAAAATACAATTGAATCCAAAATAAAAGGCCTTGAATATGGTGCCGATGCTTATGTTGAAAAACCATTTTCGTTAGCTTTTTTACGGGCACAAATAACAAGTTTGCTAAACAATAGAACACGAGTACGGGAATTCTTTTTTAAAAATCCAACCTCACAAATACAACAAATTGGGCAGAACCAAAGCGATAAGGAGTTTTTGATAAAAATAGAAGAAATAATTATTCAAAATATTGACAATCCACAGTTTAATGTAGATAAAATGGCAGACATCCTGTGTATGAGTAGACCAACACTGTATAGAAAAATAAATATGGTCTCAAGTCTATCGCCCAATGAACTGATTAATTTAACCAGGCTGCGTAGATCAGCTGAACTATTAGCTCAAGGAAAACTTAAAATATATGAGATTTCTAATCTCCTAGGCTATAGCTCTGCACAACATTTTTCACGAAATTTTCAAAAACAATTTGGGATAAGTCCAAGTGAATTTCAAAATAAACAAAATAACAAGGACATCCCAGAAATCTAGGATATCCCTATTGAATTTAATTTTTTAGCTGAATCATGTGATCAAATAATGCCCACTGTGTAGCAAATGAAAAAACAAACATTCCTTCAATATCATTTTTCGATTTGTCCTTGTTCCATCCACCTAATAAATCTGTTGGTAGCAATCCATTATAAAGGAATTTTGAATGTGCATATTCCAGATTATTTTTAAATGACTTAATATATTGATGTGCTGATTTATCAACGCGTGCGTAATCCATATAACCTCTTAAAAGAACTGTATTAAACCAATTACTAAAGCCATCATATGGAAATGTATAATAATTTTGTACTTGTTCATCTAGTTTAGCGAACGAAGTAAAACTAGCTAGAGCCAGTTTTTTTGCATCTTCTATATAATCTTTACGTTTGGTGACACGATATAAATCCGCTGCACCAGAGAGCATTGTACCCGCATTATAAGTATAGGATCTACCTATAGGTTTTAATAATTTAGTATGTGCTCTGTATTTTACACCATTTATTTCTTCATACACAATAGAACAATCTGGCGTACAATCTCCCATCATGTCGTCATATACTCCCCTTGTATTTAATAGATTACGTTTTTGCCAATCATAAACTTTCTTCGCAAAATCCAGATAATAATTCTCCTTGGCTACTAATTTTGACTTGCGCGTTTTTTGATCTTTTGTATCTATATAATTATGCGTGATTTTATCTTTTTTGCCTTTATAAATTTCATGAAGCCACACTAATGGACTCACCATAGGTCCATTGCTACACGCATGCTTTGTAACATATCCTGGTCCCCAAGGTATACCGCCATGTTCATTTCCATTTGCATCGAGTGTAGCATCCCATCCGTCTAATACATAGGCTGTCAAGTATTCAGCTTTCTCCAGGTATTTATCATTTTTTGTCAAATGATAAGAGTCTAATAACTCGCGAACTAACCACATCTGATCGTCATAGACATTATAAATTCCTGTTACTCTTGCCTCACCTTTTTTATTTACTCTATCGACAGCATATACACTCCATGTATTGGTTTGAGTGAATGATGTAAGTTCAAAAGTTCCTAAATAATAATCGGCATTGTCGTACAATTTTTCTAATAACTTTTCATACTTCTTTATAGCTTGGATATCCTGTTGTTTAACGTGCTTAAGCGATTTTAAAACTGTATTAACAGACTCTATAGCAGTAGTATACATCCAAACACTAGCCTTTTCATCAGTTCGATTCATTGTATATGGATTATAGAATCTATACATAGTAGAAGAATCTGGGGTAAAGTAATATTTCATCGCATTATCAATTAAATTCATGCTCCTTTGCACATCCTCTCTCGCTACTTTATGAATATTTCTCGAAATAGCAGATGCATTTACATGCATATATATTGTGTTACATACTATAACAACAAAAGAACACGCGTACGATAAATAACGGAATTGGAAAATTTTCATTCTTGTCTATAATTAGTTTTTTAATTTCAGAGGTCTTTACTTAAATAATAAGTGGCTATTATCCAAGCTTTTTGAAAGTTATAAATTAAAACCGCTATTGTAAAATATATGAGACAAATTGAATATTTAATGAGATAAATTGACATCCGATGGATTTTTTTATCAACTAACTTTGAGTAATCAATTATAAAATAAATCATTCGCAATATTTAGAAAATCGTTTTAGCAATATTCATCAATATTAAATAAAACTATAATAAGGTGAAATTAATGCTAGAAGCATATACATTATTTTGATCATATATGCATTAAATGTTGCTATAAGCAAAAGATAACATCTGCCTAAAATAATATTAACAGCCAACTAATCGCTTATGAGAAATAAACTTACATTAAGCTCAAACCTACGCCTACAGTATTTGTTATGGATGATTCCAACAATATTTTTAGGAATATGGTCGTGTAAATCGGATGAAAAAACAATAGATTCCACTTTGCCTTTTGATCCAAAACAACCCGTAGTTGTTTCGGATTTTCAACCTAAGACTGGAGGAGCTGGTCAACGTCTGGTTATTTATGGAAAAAACTTTGGGAATGACCCATCTATCATTTCTGTAATAATTGGCGGTCAATCTGCTATTGTTATCAGTGCTCAAGGAGAATCCATCTATTGTTTAGTGCCTACAAAAGCCTACGAAGGAGATATAGAAGTTCGTGTTGGTGAAGAACAATTGCCAATAATCGGAAAGGCAAATGAAAAGTTTCTTTATCAGCGAAAAATGATTGTGTCTACCGTTATAGGGTATAGAAATGAACGTGGAGACGAGCCGTGGAGGGATGGAAAATTCAAAGATCCAGACCAAAATAAAATGGCGAGTGGATTCTGGGAACCCTCACACATGAAATTTGATCCTAAAAATCCAAAACATTTGTATGTTACTTTTGATAATAATAATGGATTATACCTACTCAATTTTCAGGATAGCGTAGTTACTAAAATAAGGTCCAATTTCAACAGACCACGTAGTGTAGATTTCACGGCTGAAGGGGATCACATGATCATTTCAGAAGACCGAGGAGGAGAAAATGATGGGGCTACCACACTATTATCTCGTGCTAGAAATTTCTTGGATACTGAAATATTAACGCGTTATCGTCAATGCAACGGTGCTACTGTACACCCCATTAATGGAGAAATGTATTTTAACAGTTATGAAAAAGGTCAATTTTTCAGATTTGACATGAATAAATATTTTTCTCAAGGATTGGGACAAAAAGACTATGAAACATTATTTTTTGTGCATGATCCCCAGTGGGAATTTAAAACATTTATACATCCTACAGGTAACTATGCTTATATCGTTGTTATTAATCAACATTACATCCTACGTATAGATTACAATTGGGAAAAGAAACAATTTAATCAGCCTTATTTAGTCTGTGGACAATTAAGAGCTGCAGGCTATAATGACGGTATTGGTGCGACTGTAAGACTTAATGAACCATATCAAGGTGTTTTCGTTAAAAATGAAGACTACGCTGCAGCGGGCAAGCCGGATGAATACGATTTCTATTTTACAGATCAGATGAATCACGCTATTCGTAAGCTAACACCAGAAGGTATAGTGTCTACTTTTGCTGGACGAGGAAGTTCAAGCCTGAATGCTAACCCCTGGGGCTATGTCGATGGAGACTTGAGATTAGAGGCGCGTTTTGACAGACCTACCGGAATCGCATACAATGAAACTGAAAAAGCATTTTATATTGGTGATCGTGCGAACAGACGCTTCAGAAAGATTGCTTTGGAAGGTGATAATTAGTCTAACCAAATAGTATTGTAATAATCAACAAAATCACAACCTTAGTAATAGAATGGAATTATGAATAAATTCTTACTAACCTGTATTTTACTTCTTAGCGTCATCAATTTGTCGCTAGCGCAGGAAATAGTTGAAGTAACGGGTATTGTACTCGATGCACAGAAAAATCCATTACCCGGTATAAGTGTCCATGTATTAGACGCTCCTGGTCTTGGTACGATCACAGATAATAAAGGTGTCTATAAAATTAAAGCCGAACGTTATAAAAAATTAGTTTTTAGATCTGTAGGATTTCAGACTCAAGAAGTAGTTATCAAAGAAGATTTAACACTGAATATAACATTAGTAGAAAAAGAGTCCAGCGTATTAGAGGAAGTTGTAGTTACGGGTACAGGCAATCAAACGAAACTTACGCTCACCGGTGCGGTGACTACAGTGAACGTAGATGATTTAAAATCAAATCCTACATCCAGTCTTTCTAATGCTTTAGCAGGTAATGTCGCTGGTGTCATGGCTATGATGCAGTCTGGTCAACCGGGTAGAAATATTTCTGAATTCTGGATTCGTGGTATTTCTACGTTTGGAGGTGGTTCATCCGCATTAGTACTAGTAGACAATATCGAACGTAATATCAATGACATCAATATAGAAGATATTGAATCGTTCTCTGTTTTGAAAGATGCTGCTGTAACTGCTATATACGGTTCAAGAGGCGCAAATGGTGTTATCTTAATTACTACAAAGCGTGGGAAAGAAGGTAAAATAAACATCAATTTCAAAAACGAAACAATTTATAATACGAGGACAATTACCCCAGAATTTGAGGATGGGTTTACCTATGCTAACCTTTTGAATGAGGCAAGAATCACACGAAATTTCGAACCTGTCTATCAGCCAGAAGAATTAGAAATATTACGATTAGGTCTTGATCCTGACCTCTATCCCAATGTTGATTGGCAAGCTAAGCTTTTGAATGATGGTGCTATGACACACCGTGCAAATTTAAATATGAGTGGTGGTGGCTCAACAGCACGCTACTTTGTGTCAGGAAGCTACGTCGACGAGGGTGGTATGTATAAAATCGATGAAAGTTTGAAAAAAGATTACAATACCAATGCCAATTACAAACGATGGAACTACCGACTAAATACGGATATGAATGTCACGAGCTCGACAATTCTAAAAGTCGGAGTTGCAGGATCATTAGGCTTGCGCAATAGTCCTGGTATTGGTGACATTGATTTTTGGGGGTCGCTATTCGGATACTCTCCTATTAGTATGCCTATTACGTATTCCAATGGACGTATACCAGCAGTTGGTGAAGGTAATAGAACAAATCCATGGGTAATGGCTACACAAACGGGCTATAATGAAAACTGGACGAATAATATCCAGATTAATGTAACTGCTGAACAAAATTTAGATTTTATCACACAAGGACTACGCGGTCGTGGAATTTTTGGATACGATACACATAACAATAATAATATAAGAAGAATCAAATGGCCCGAGCAATGGCGTGCAGATAGAGCACGTAATGTCAACAATGGAGAAATCATTTATTATAAAGTATCTGATCCAAGGGAAATGACACAATTAGGCTCAGGATATGGCAATAGAAGAGAATTTTTAGACTTTATGTTTAACTATGATCGTGGTTTCGATGGACACAATATCGGTGCTGTTGCAAGATTTACACGCGATGCACTTGTAGAGACAGTAAATTATGAAAGTGTGTTAGAAAATGGGGTGGTCGTAAACAGGAATTATAGTAATGATATTAAGAATGGTTTAGCACGCAAAAATGAAGCGTTAGCTGGTCGAGTGACATACAATTATCGAAACCGCTATTTCACAGATTTCAATTTTGGATACACGGGTTCTGAAAACTTTGCTAGAGGCAATCAATATGGTTTCTTTCCTGCCGTTTCTTTTGCATGGAATATTTCGGAAGAAAAAATATTCAAAGAAAACACTGAATGGATGAATTTGCTTAAAGTAAGATTTTCATATGGTAGAACAGGAAATGACCAATTAATGAATAGAGAACGTTTTCCATATTTATACGATATCGGAGGAGCTGGAGGCTATCAATGGGCAGATTTTGGTTCAACCAGAAGTTTTGGAGGATTGCGGTATTCTCAAGTGGCTTCACCTTATGTATCATGGGAAGTCTCATTGAAGCAAAACCTTGGATTTGACATCAACTTATTTAACAATAAATTCGAAAGCTCCATAGAACTATTTGATGAAGAACGAACTGGCATTTATATGCCTAGAAACTTTCTTCCAGAGATTGTAGGATTAGAAAGTATACCTAGGGCAAACGTTGGAGCGGTGAGTTCAAAAGGATTTGAAGGAAGATTTAGTTATAAACAAAAAATAGGTGAAGTAAATGTTACCGCTAGAGGAAATATTACCTACAGCAAAAACAAAATATTAGAAAGAGACGAAGAGAACAATGTCTATCCCTACCAAAATTCAGAAGGTTTTCGCGTTGATCAAGCCAAAGGTTTAATTGCATTGGGATTATTTAAGGATTACGACGATATCAGAAATAGTCCTACCCAGACTTTTGGGGCATATCAACCTGGAGATATAAAATATAAAGATGTAAATGGAGATGGTATTATTGACAATGGTGATATCGTAGCAATTGGCGCAACCAGAAGACCAAATCTAATCTACGGATTAGGTTCTTCCTTCCAATGGAAAGGAATAGACATTAATATGCATATCCAAGGAGCTGGAAAATCTACGTTTTCTACGTATGGCAAAACAGTTTATGCATTTAGCGAAGGAGAATGGGGTCAAGTGATGAAAGGTGTCATGGGGGATAATCGTTGGATTTCGGCAGATATTTCTGGAGATCCATCCACAGAGGATCCTAATGCTTCCTACCCAAGATTGAGCTTTGGAGCATTCCCAAACAATTTTAGAGAATCTACATTTTGGTTACGAAATGGTCAATACTTGAGGCTTAAAAATATTGATATTGGCTTTTCTTTACCTCAGAGTGTTACAAATAGAATCAAGACCAATAATATTAGATTGTTCTTAGCTGGCCACAATTTGATGACTTGGTCTAATTTCAAACTTTGGGATCCAGAATTAGCGACGCCTCGAGGTGAGGATTATCCCCTACCTAAATCTGTGACTTTCGGTATTAATATTAATCTGTAAAAGTAAAAGCAATGCGAAAATATATATATTATTTGCCAATACTGGTCGTATTAGTCGGTATTAGTTCTTGTCGAAAAGGCTATTTAGAATCTGACGCTCTATTCAAAGATAGAATGACGATGGAAAAAGTCTTTGAAAGTAAAAATTATTCTGAAGAATGGCTAGCCCACATATTCGAAGAATTCAAAGGTATCAATGCAGATGTTGCAAGTAAAGGTTTGACGCCGCACAATTTTTCGGATGATATGTACTATGGTGATAGGGACAGAGATTATGATCCATCTAAAAATGAACTATCGTACAATATGTTCAAAATGGGACAATATTCAGAAAATGACAAGCAAGGAACTTGGACACAATCGTATCGCGGAATAAGAAATGCCACCACGTTTATTCATAATATTCATGTAAATAAAGAAATGTCTGCAGATGAAATCGAAGACTATCGGGGACAAGCGAGATTTGCGCGAGCATATTTATATTGGTTGCTGCTTCGCAAATATGGACCTATTCCTTTACTTCCGGATGATGGGCTAGATTATACAGACAGTTATGATGATTTAGCAACACCTAGAAGTACTTACGAAGAATGTGCGGAATACATCAGCACTGAAATGCTACAAGCAGCAAAAGAAATGGAAAAATTAGGTGTTGGACGAGGACAAGATGCTTCTGCACGTCCTACAGTTGGTGCGGCATTAGCAACACGTGCCAAAGCATTATTATATGCAGCAAGTCCGATGGCTAATGGTAATAACACTGCTTTTGCAGCAAAACTAATAGATCACACCGGAAAGAGATTATTGTCAGCTGATTATCAAGAAGCAAAGTGGGCTAAAGCTGCTGCGGCCGCGCGCGACGTAATGGAACTTGGTGTTTATAACTTGTATACTGTACCTGTGCAATTGACTGGCAATGATGCAACTATAGTTCCACCAAATGATGGCAATTTCGCAACTAAAAATTGGCCTTTGGGCTGGGCAAATATAGACCCTGCGAAATCCTATGCGCAGGTATTCGATGGTACACTCGTCGCATCTGGTAATCCCGAAATAATATTTACAAGAGGAAATAATCAAGGTTCTGAAGATATAAGAGCAATGGTAGCGCATTCCCTACCGAGGTCTGCTACCGGTTGGAATACGCATGGTCTTACGCAAAAATTAGTAGATGCCTATTCTATGAATGACGGTTCCGATATTCCTGGGAAGGATAAAGAAATCGGACGTGGTAATGGCTCTAACCGCTTAACAGGTTACGTCAGTGCGGATGATGTTTCAGCACGACGTTATCGTCCTTTACTCGCGGGAGTTTCCTTACAATATGCAAATAGAGAACCTCGATTCTATGCTTCGGTAGCATTTAATGGCAGTTTCTGGACGCTATTAAATGAGTCACAAGAGCGTAATCGCAACCAACAAGTGTTTTATTATCGTGAAGATAACAGAGGAAATGGATTCAACTCTTCAAACGCTTATTGGTTACGGACTGGTTTTGGGATTAAAAAATATGTGCATCACAGTGATACTTACGAGGGCGGAAACGCAGATCGCATAATTAATAAAACAGAACCAGCTATCCGTTATGCAGATATTCTATTGATGTATGCCGAAGCATTGAACGAATTAGACGGGTCGCATACAATTCCATCATGGAAAGGTACGACTTATTCCTTATCTCGGGATATCTCTGAAATGCAGAAAGGTATTCATCCAGTACGCATTCGGGCGGGAGTACCAGATTACGCGTCTGCAATTTATTCAAACAAAGATGAATTAAGAAAAAAATTGAAAAGAGAAAGATTTATTGAATTAGTAGCAGAAGGTCAACGTTATTATGATTTGCGTCGTTGGTTAGATGCAGCAGAAGAAGAATCATTACCAGTATATGGTTGCAATATATTGATGAATGCAGGAAATAGAGATTTATTTCATACGCCTGTAGCTACATGGGTCTTAAAAAATACTTTTGCGGATAAGATGTGGTTTTGGCCAATTAAGCATTCGGAGTTGAAGAGAAACAAAAAACTTACTCAAAATCCAGGCTGGACGTATAACGATTAGAAGTATATCTCATGAAAAAGAATTATATAAAATATTTAGTAATGGCATTATTGTTTGCTAATATTTCATGCAATGATGAATGGAAGGATGAACAATACGAAAATTTCATTTCATTCAAAGCACCTCTAAGCACGCAAAGTGGTGTGTCAGACATTTATGTGCGCTATCGTGATAACGAAAAAACAAGTTTTAAACTGCCCGTAATAGTAAGTGGATCTAACACAAACTCACAGAATATTTCTGTTAAAATTGATGTTGATCGTGATAGTTTGGACATTCTTAATTATGAGAGATTTCAGAATAGAACTGATTTCTACTACAGAATGTTGCCAAATGAATATTTCAGTTTCAATCAGACACTTGATATTAAATCAGGTGAAGATGTTGGGCTTTTAAATATTGATTTTACGTTGAAAAATATAAATTTAGTTGAAAAGTGGGTCCTACCACTCACTATTGTCGAAGGTTCTTCTTCGTATATCCCACATCCGCGCAAGCATTACAAAAAAGCATTGTTAAGGATAAATCCATTTAACAATTTCTCTGGTACATATGGAGGTACTGCATTGAGAACTTTTATGGATGGAGCGGAAAATGAAACTTCGATTGTGAAGAGTGAAATTAAGAGTTACGTTGTTGATGAAAATACAATTTTCTTTTATGCGGGAGCTATTGATGAAGAAAGACAAGACAGACAAAATTATAAAATATATGCACGCTTCAATGATAGTGGCGGTGTACAATTATATGCGGATAATCCACTGTTAAACTTTAGAGTTAATAAGGATTTGAGTTATACGGTTAGTCAAATGATTGAGCCAAACTATCCTTATTTATTAAGAAAAACTATTACAATTAATAATATTGATTACAATTTCACGGATTATACGATGATACCTAATATTAACATTCAATATGTTGTAAAAGGTACATTAAGTCTTCAACGTGTTTTGAATACACAGATTCCAGATGAGGATCAAGCCATCCAATGGTAAAGCTTTAATAGTTTAGTATGTTGATTTAATTATAAAGCCCTATCGGAATTTTTGATAGGGCTTAAATTTTTTATGCTTCGCCTTTAGGATGCAAATCCAATGGATAAGGAAAATCTTTAGACACGGGCTCTGCTTGTTGATTTTGAGCTGCAGCTTTCAACTGCGCTTCGAAACGCACCAAATTATCTTGCAAAGCACCTAACAAACGTGCAGCGTGTTCTGGTGTTAAGATAATTCTAGACTTCACTTTTGCCTTAGGAACACCTGGCATCACACGAATAAAATCTAATACAAATTCTGTATTAGAATGTGTAATAATCGCTAAGTTAGAATAAATTCCTTCAGCTGTTTCTTCTGATAATTCTATACTTAATTCGTTGTTTTCTGGATTGTTTTGATTTTTATCACTCATCTCTATTCTATTTTTAAATCTTATTTATTTCGTAAAACTTCTAAAATCTTGTCCATCTTCGATTGTCAACAATGTCTCGTAGATCAAACGAATCACATTATCTACATCTTCTTTATGCACCATTTCTACCGTGGTATGCATATAACGCAAAGGTAATGAAATCAATGCAGAAGGTACTCCCCCATTTGAATAAGCAAATGCATCAGTATCTGTCCCAGTAAATCTTGAGGAAGCTTGACGTTGGAATGGGATATCGTTCTTTTGTGCTACGTCTATCAATTGACGATTCAAGTTGATTTGTACAGCTGGTGCATAAGATACTACAGGACCTTTACCACAAGCTAAATCTCCTTGCGTAATCTTGTTGATCATCGGTGTTTGCGTATCGTGCGTTACATCCGTTACGATAGCTACATTAGGCTTTATCCAATCCGCAATCATTTCAGCACCTCGAAGCCCAATTTCTTCTTGTACAGAATTCACAATGTACAAGCCGAAAGGTAACTTCTGCTTATTCTCTTTTAATAAACGTGCGACCTCAGCAATCATAAATCCACCTGCGCGATTGTCCAAAGCACGACCTACATAATAACGATCATTCAAGATCATGAATTCGTCTTCATATGTGACTACAGAACCTACGTGAATTCCTAGAGCTTCTACCTCTTCTTTCGATGTACAACCACAGTCCAAAAAGATATTCTTTAGATTCGGTGATTCTTCTTTCTCACCTGAACGTGTATGTATTGCTGGCCATCCGAAAACAGCTTTTACCATACCATTTTCCGTATGGATATTTACACGCTTAGAAGGTGCGATTTGATGGTCAGAACCACCATTACGAATCACATAGATTAAACCATCTTTGGTAATGTAGTTTACAAACCACGAAATCTCATCGGCGTGCGCTTCGATTACGACTTTATATTTTGCTTTTGGATTGATTATCCCTACTGCAGTACCATAGTTATCAATATATGTTTCATCCACAAAAGGTTTCAAATAATCCAACCAAAGGCGTTGACCTTCCCATTCAAATCCCGTTGGCGAGGGATTGTTTATATATTTTTCAAAGAATTTTACCGACTCTTTGGTTACGACAGGTTGATGTTTTACTTCTTTACTACTCTTCTTTGCCATGTCTACTATTTGTTTTCGTACAAAATAAAAAATAATTATTCTATTCCAAAAAATAAACAGATTCTTATTTGACAATAACATTTAAATGATTTTTAGTTTTATATTTACAGCTTTAAACAATCATTTATGGATTTTATTTATAATGTTATTCACTGGTCTGGTGCTGAAAATATTTTCACTATTGGATCTTTTGGAATCCGTTATTATTCGATGTGCTGGTTGCTGGCATTTGTTGTTTCCTACATCTTGATGTTGCAAGTTTTTAAGAAAGAAGGCAAGACACAGGATGACTTAGATAAATTAACAATTTATATATTTTTGGGCACAATTTTAGGCGCTAGAATTGGTCATTGTCTATTCTATGAATTTGATTATTATAGCCAAAATCCTCTGGAAATACTTTTACCATTTAGTAAACGTTCAGGAAGCTGGGAGTTTACAGGATTTGCAGGATTAGCTTCGCACGGAGGAGCAATCGGTATTTTGACTGCACTATATTTATACGCTAAGAAAACGAAAACCAATTTTGTATGGATAGCCGACAGATTGGTATTGGTAGTCCCTATTGCGGGAGCTTTTATTCGTATCGGAAATTTCTTCAATTCAGAAATCATTGGTAAAGCAGCTGACGCAAGTCTTCCTTGGGCAGTTGTATTTACACAGATAGACACTGTACCACGTCACCCAGGTCAACTTTATGAAGCTGTAGGCTATATAATCTTATTTTTCATTCTTTGGGCGATATACAAGAAAAACCAGAACCCAAAGCAAGGATTGTTATTTGGCATATTCCTTGTATGTTTGTTTAGTATCCGATTCTTTGTTGAGTTTTTCAAAGAGAATCAAGAAGCATTCGAGGACAGTATGTTCATTAATATGGGGCAATTGCTGAGCATACCATTTATACTCGCTGGACTTTATTTAATATTTAGACCAGCCACCACTGTAAAAAGCAAGAAATAACACAGCATACGAAGCCTCTTAAATAAATAAGAGGCTTTTTAAATTTTTATGAAGACAAATAGAAAAATTATTCTGCTCATCCTTGGGCTATTATCTGCTATCGGCCCATTTTCCATTGATATGTATCTTCCGGCTTTTGACACGATCGCTGGAGATTTTAATACAAACATTGAGAAAGTTCAATTATCACTTACATCTTTCTTCATAGGTATCGCAATAGGTCAATTAATCTATGGTCCCTTGTTGGACAAATACGGGCGTAAGAAACCGCTAATGGTTGGATTAGGCATCTACGTTGTCACATCTATTCTCTGTGTGTTCACTCCAGATGTCGATAGCCTAATTTTATTACGTTTCGCGCAAGCATTAGGATCTTGTGCGGGTATGGTTGCTTCACGCGCTATGGTGCAAGATTATTACCAAGGAAAAGAAGCTGCGCGCGTATTCAGTCTGTTGATGTTGGTTATCGCAATTTCGCCAATTCTCGCGCCTTCTGCTGGTGCTTTTTTGTTGGACTACTTCGATTGGCATTATATATTTATCGCTTTGTTCGCCATTGGATTTGTGATATTAATATCAACCATATTCATGCTCCCAGAAAGTTATGCTGGAAATAAAAACTTTTCTTTAGCACCAAAAGCAATCGTTTCCCAATATTTTCAGGTATTTACGAATCAAACATTTATATTTTATTGTCTAATCGCTTCCACAGCCTCAGCTGGACTTTATGCGTATTTAGCAGGATCTTCCTACGTATTGCAAGACTTGTATGGTCTTAGCAAAAAGGAATATGGATTGGCTTTTGCCTTTGTGGCTTCAGCACTAATCATATCTACGCAGTTGAATCGAGTATTTTTGAAAAAATGGTCTATGCAGCAAATCTGTGTTGTGGCAAATATCGGGCAAGTTCTTGTTGGATTATTGATGCTGGTAAGTTTATGGAACAATATGATTACATTCCCTGTAATCTTAGGATTAACATTTGGATACTTAATGTTTCAAGGATTTATATTCCCCAATGCCTCTGCTATGGCGATGGCTCCTTTCAGAATAAGTGCAGGAAGTGCTTCCGCATTATTGGGATTTTTGCAAATGGGTTTGGGTGCGCTGAGTTCAGGGTTGGTAAGTATATTTCATAATAATACGCCACAACCGATGCTCCTAGCAATGTGCATATGTGCGGTATTATCTTTGGTACTTCATATTGTAAAAAGAAATTTAAAAGATAACAAAAAAGAGGCTTTATTATAAGCCTCTTTTTTATTTTAAACTTTCGATTCCTAATCGATAACTATCTAAGCCAAAGCCTAATATTACGCCTTTACAATTCTTCGAAAGATATGAATGATGTCGAAAGACTTCACGTTGATGAACGTTTGAAATATGTACTTCCACGACAGGCGTTTTAATCGCTGCAATAGCATCTCCAATCGCTACAGAAGTATGTGTATAAGCACCAGCATTCAATACTATGCCATCAAAGTCAAATCCCACTTCATGTAATTTATCGATAATAGTGCCTTCTGAATTACTTTGAAAATACGACAAATCTACATCAGCGAAGCGTTCTTTCAAAGACTTAAAATATTCTTCAAAGGACTGATCACCATAGATACTTTTTTCACGAACACCTAATAGATTTAAATTAGGACCATTTAATACCAATATTTTCTTCATATTATAGATTAATGATTAAATATAGATATTCAGTTTTTAAATATCACCATAAAAATTGCGGAAACTCGAACGTAGTCCAAAATTGATTATTCCAGATTTTTGAGTAGCATCGCCCTCAATCTTTCTATACCGCTGTGTATAGCCCAACTCTAATCGTAAATTATACTTTGGATTTAATACATAAGACGCTCTTAAATCAGCAAAGTACAAATTGTTCTTCACACCTTGTCCAATTGAGTTACCATACATATTAGGTATTGTTTTATAAGATTGGAAAATATCCCCCCCCATGTTTGTTTCAGCATCTGGATCTGTGCCAAAAGTACTAACAATACCTTTTCCAGAAAATTCAAAACGATTCCAAGAATAATGAGCTGTACCTACAAACTCTTTAAAATTTGCACCACGTGGATGTGCTAATGGTTCTCCATTATTACTGTAATTTGAAATCGATGCAAAATGTTGATATGTATATGGTCGAACTAAATTGTATTCTGTCAAGAAATGTAAGTTACGAACCCCAAACATATCAAATCCTCTTACGCCAAACTGTGCCCCCCATTTATTATGCGCATAGCCATTTCCTGCAAAAAACTCTTTTGCTGTAAATTCACCTAACAAAAATTGTCCATAAGCAGTTACGTTATTAAGCACCTTATACTTAGCATTTAAACCTAAAAACATTTTATCTGGAGATGTACGGTTATTATTTTCTACTGGTCTAAAAATCACCCCAGGATTTAAATAATTAAAATCAAATCCTCTATGCCCAGCTTGATTGCGATTTGACCAAACAACTGATTGAAAAAATCCAACCGACAATCTATTAGTTGCATTATAATCAATAAATTGAAATGCCCCATATTTAATACCATCTCCAAATCTTCCACCTGAATTTAAGGAATCGATTCGTGGATTCATAGGGTCATTCATATAAGCCCATATTGAAGTGTATTGCACATTACCTATATCACCTGTAAACTTTAAATGTGTGTAATTAGATGAAAAATCCGATAACAGTAATGATCGATAACCATCACCAATATGGTTTTTATCAAATGCAGCAGTTACTTGAAAATAAGGACTAAAGTCATACGTTAAACTAGCGGTAGCATACATCCAATCTTTTATTTTCTTATTCCTGTCTTTTGATGACGATTGCCCAGGTACTACACCTGTCTCTGCAATATACTCATCAAGATATTTTGCAAATACAGCCTGATTTTCAAAAATCGCAGTATGAAAAGTAAATTTATCTTTGATTGTTAATCCCGCCTGCAAACCTCTTGTGTTCATCCATGTGGTACGCTTTTCTGGATCTACTACTTCAGAACCAATTTGAAAATCTGGTAAGAAATCTAAATAAAATGTGTGATCCTCTTTTTCAACATCTACCAAATGTTCATTAAACAATTTACGCATAATCCAATTTGATGATAAAGTTTGATTCGCGTTTTCTAAAGAATCCTTTCTATTCAACATTTCGTTTTTAAACAAGAATGGTTTAGAAGCAGTATGATATCTAGAATTTGTATTATACAATATATTATTGTATTTTTGAGATTGATCAAACGAATAAGTTTGATCAACAACTTGAGCATTAGAAAACAGCGAGTTACAAATAAAAATTAAACCAAAAAAATATTTTAAAACGGTATAAAAAAAAGTAGACCTCATATCAAATATAAAAAAATACAATAAAATACAATAATTATAAATTGAATAATGTATTTTAAAAGAAATATTTATACTTGAAAGCTAAATTCATGCCAAATTTGCAATGTAAATTACAGATATTGATAAACAACATACACATGTTATTGTAAATCATTCATTTTAATAATAATAATTTTTATAATTTTCGTCTAAAACGATTAGTTAAATACTATTATTTATAAACTATTAAAATTATCTTAGATGCTGAGGAATTAACAATCACAGAATAATAAGGCATGCTAACTAGGTGTATATTTAATCGATTTGGCAAATATTTATCAAAATCACATAAAGAAAAACCATCTTTGTAAAAGATTTGAATGAATCTGATCCGTATAATCATTTTATATGCAAACACAAGGACCGATTGGCATTTTTGATTCTGGCTATGGCGGATTAACCGTTTTTAAAGAGATTCACAATAAATTACCACAATACGACTATATCTATCTTGGCGACAACGCACGCGTGCCTTATGGTACACGTTCGTTCGAAACGGTTTATGAATTTACCAAAGAATGTGTTTTCAAGCTTTTTGATTTAGGATGCAACCTTGTTATCCTTGCCTGTAATACTGCTTCTGCAAAAGCATTACGAAGTATACAACAAAATGATTTGCCGGAAGGCAAAAAAGTATTGGGTGTGATTCGTCCGACGACAGAATCCATACATGAATACACAAATACTAATACTATAGGTATTTTAGCCACGCAAGGTACTGTCTTATCTCAATCCTATTTAATAGAAATCGAAAAGCTTCATCCGGAAATTCAAGTTTATCAACATCCTTGCCCATTTTGGGTTCCCTTAGTAGAAAATAACGAAATTAATAGCGAAGGAGCACATTATTTCATCCAAAAGGATATAAATGAATTATTAAGTCAGTCATCAAATATTGACACAATAGTATTGGCTTGTACGCACTACCCTATTCTGTATCCAATCATTCGAAAATACACACCAGACCATATTCAAATATTGGCACAAGGTGAATTAGTGGCTGATAGTTTAGTTGATTATCTAAATCGACATCCTGAAGTAAAACAAAAATGCAGTGAAGGAGGGAATTTAGAATTTTACACAACAGATAATCCAAAAGATTTTTCAGATAAAGCATATATATTTTTCGGAAAAAACCTTGAAGCTAAACATATCAAAGTAGATAAAAAATAAAGCGATCCATTGGAATCGCTTTATTTTTTATCTGTTCTGCAAGGCTATTGCATACAATTTCATTTGCTTAACCATCGACAAAAGGCCGTTAGCACGTGTCGGTGATAGATGCTCTTTCAATCCTATTTGATCAATGAAGTACAGATCTGCATCCGCTATTTCCTTAGGTGTGTGACCTGATAGAACCTTTACCATTAGACTCACTAAACCTTTGGTAATAATAGCATCAGAATCCGCTTTAAAAATAACTTTACCATCAACCAATTCTGGATACAACCATACTTTGGATTGACAACCTTTGATTATGAATTGATCTGTTTTATATTGCTCGTCTATTAAATCCACTTCCTTACCCAACTGGATGATGTATTCGTATTTCTCCATCCAATCGCCATAGAAAGCAAAATCTTCGATTAATTCGTCTTGTATTTCGTTTATTGTCATTTTACAAAAGCATATTTAATGCGCGTGTCAAACCCGCGATAAAATTATCCACATCTTCTTTGGTATTGTACACCGCCAAACTTGCACGTACTGTACCTGGAATCTGAAATTGATCCATAACAGGCTGTGCACAATGATGTCCCGTACGCACAGCTATACCCAATTTATCCAAAATCACACCAATGTCGTATGGATGCACGCCATCCACCACAAAAGATAGCACTGATGATTTCTTCGCGGCTTCACCTATGATTCTTACACCTGAAATATCTTTGATTTTCGCAGTGGCGTAGGCCAACAAATCGTCTTCGTAAGCTTTGATATTGTCAATACCTAATTCATTGATGTAATCAATCGCGGCAGCTAAACAAATTCCAGCTTCGATATTAGGTGTACCTGCTTCAAATTTGAAAGGCAATTCGTTATAAGTCGTCTTCTCAAAAGTTACATCCTTAATCATATCGCCACCACCTTGATACGGAGGCATAGCATTCAACAAGTCCTTTTTACCATAAAGCACACCTACGCCTGTTGGCGCATACATTTTGTGTCCTGAAAAAGCCAAAAAGTCTACATCCAACTCTTGAACATCGATCGCGATATGCTGAATTGCTTGTGCTGCATCTACAAAAACAGGCACATTTTTAGCGTGCGCTAAATCTATGATTTCCTTGATAGGGTTGATCGTACCAAGAGAATTCGAGACATACGTAACAGAAACCAACTTTGTCTTGTCAGACAACAAATTTTTATAAGTTTCTATATCCAACTCACCCTTTTCATTCATCGGAATGACACGTAACACAGCACCTTTTTCTTCGCAGAGCATTTGCCAAGGTACTATATTTGAGTGATGTTCCATCGCGGAAATGATGATTTCGTCACCTTCATGAATGAAAGCTTTACCATAACAGGAAGCTACCAAATTGATACTATCGGTTGTTCCTTTTGTGATGATTATTTCAAAATCTTCTTTTGCATTGATAAACTCTTGCACCTTGCGACGCGTCACCTCAAACGCATCAGTAGAAATCTGACTCAAATAATGTACACCACGATGCACATTTGAATTCATATCCGAATAATAATTCGTGATAGCATCAATGACAACTTTTGGTTTTTGTGTGGTCGCACCGTTATCCAAGTAAACCAATGGTTTACCATTAACCTCTCTTTTCAGAAGAGGAAAATCAGCACGTATTTTTTGTATATCGAAATTTTCCAATTTATAATCCAAATTTTCGTTACAAAGGTAATACATATCAAAGCAAAACACGTGGTTTAAATGTATTCTTTTAGTAAAAGATGCGCATGAAATGATGTTAATGTGCAGCAATACGCCTGAATTTTTTATTAATTTCCAAACACTATTTTAATTTTATACCTACCTTTGTAGTAATTATGCAAGAACAACCATTAAATATTCCAGAGGGATCTAGGAAAGAAGTAATGACTTATCTCGAGCCATTCATGCTCAACGAAATGAGTGAATACTTAAAGCCTGTCGAAGAAATGTGGCAACCAGCTGATTTTCTTCCAGATTCATCTAGAAGTACTTTCTTCGAAGAAGTTCGAGATTTACAAGAAAGTGCAAAAGAGCTTCCCTATGATTTAGTCGCAGTTTTAATTGGTGACACGATTACAGAAGAAGCATTACCTACCTATGAGTCTTGGTTGACTATGGTAGAAGACGTTGATAAAAATGAACAAGGTGGATGGATGAAGTGGGTACGTGCATGGACTGCAGAAGAAAACAGACACGGAGATTTATTGAACAAATATCTTTATTTATCGGGTAGAATCAATATGCGTGAATTCGAAATGAGTACGCAACATTTGATCGCTGATGGTTTTGATATTGGCACGGGTGCAGATCCCTATCGTAATTTTATTTACACTTCTTTCCAAGAGATTGCTACAAACGTTTCGCATAGACGTGTTGCAGGTATTTCCAAAAAAAGTGGCGATAAATTATTAGCAAAAATGTGTGGTGTTATCGCTGCAGATGAGGCACGTCACGCCAAAGCATACATGTCATTTATCTCAAAAGCATTTGAAGTCGATCCTAGCGAAGTAATGTTGGCTTTTGAAGATATGATGCGCAAGAAAATTGTTATGCCAGCTCACTTTTTGAGACAATCTGGCGAAGCAAAAGGTGGTACTTTTGCCCATTTCTCAGATGCTGCGCAACGTTTGAATGTGTATACGGCTATAGATTATGTCGATATTTTGAAAGAATTAATCGCTGATTGGAAAATTGATCAAGTATCGGGACTTAATGAACAAGGCGAAAAGGCACGTGATTATCTCATGAAACTGCCAGATCGTTTGCTTCGTTTAGCTGACAGAATCAAAGTTCCTGAACTGGAATACAAATTCAAATGGATTTACTAAAATTGAATTTCTAAAGGATATTGAAACGCTCTAGCTATAGAGCGTTTTTTATTTTGTTACAACTTCCAAAGCACTTCAACACAAGCGTAAAAAATAAATAAATTACAACAAATATAGATTTCAACAGTTAAACTATTGAAGATTTACTGTGTCCTAATATAGAATGTGTATAAATTACACTAAGATAACATTGTATATACAACCAAAAATGGCTTTATAATACTATTTTAGTACATTTTACATAATTTACACCACAAACTATTAATAAAATAATATTGAAATATCTTATTTTTTTAGGATATTTGTATTTCAAATTTTACAGAAAAACAAACAAACTAGCGATATGTTATTAAATCGTTCTGAACGTTCTTTCCCGCGCATTATCATAATTGGTGGTGGATTTGGTGGTGTCGAAGTAGCAAGAAAATTAAAAGATAAAGAAGTAGAAGTTTTATTAATCGATCGTAACAACTTCCACACATTCCAACCTTTGATGTACCAAGTCGCAACAGGTACACTTGCAGCGGATTCCATCTCCTTTCCTATTCGCAAGATGTTTAAAAATCAAGAGAATTTTAAATTTCGCCTAGCGGATGTATTGCACATTGATAAAGACAAGAAGGAAGTTCATACCTCTGTAGGAACATATGATTACGACTATTTAGTAATCGCTTCAGGAGCAACAAGTAACTTTTTTGGAAATCAAGAAGTAGAGAAAAACTCACTTCCGATGAAAAGTATTCAAGAAGCTTTGAATATCAGAAGCTATGTGTTGCAAAACCTAGAAAAAGCAGTCTTGTTGAAAAACGCTTCAGATCGTGCTCCATATTTGAATTTTGTGATTGTAGGTGGTGGTCCAACAGGTGTTGAATTATCTGGTGCTATCGCTGAAATTCAACTTCACGTGTTGAAAAAAGATTATCCTGAATTATCAGTAAACGAAATGAAAGTTTACTTGGTTGAAGGTACAAGTAAAATATTAGGTGCCCTTTCGGAAAAATCATCTCGAGATTCTGAGAGATATTTAAAGGAATTGGGTGTGACTGTATTGACTGACACGCAAGTTACGGGTTACGATGGAGATACGATTACATTTAATAATGGACAAAGTATCACTACAAAAACCGTGATTTGGGGTGCTGGTGTGAAAGGTCAATTTCCAGGCGGTATTGATGCTTCGATCATCGAAAGAGGTAACCGCATCCGTACAAATGGTCAATGTCAGGTAGAAAACATGGATGGCGTGTATGCTATTGGTGACGTAGCGGCTATGATTACTGATGAAACGCCACGAGGGCTTCCTGGTGTAGCTCCAGCAGCGCAGCAACAAGGTACATATGTAGCCAAACATATCATCAACATTCTTTCGAATAAACCAAATACAGAAGATTTCAAATATTTTGACAAAGGTTCGATGGCGACTATTGGTCGTAACAGAGCTGTTGTTGATTTAGGAAAACTCCACATGAATGGCTTTATTGCTTGGATGACGTGGATGTTTGTACACTTAATGTCTATATTCGGCTTCCGAAATAAACTAGTTACATTTGTCAACTGGACAATTAAGTTTATGACTAAAAACTCTGGTGTACGTCTTATCGTAGATAAATACGAAAGACCTGCAGATAAAGAAAAAGCACAGATACAAGCGTAATTTTGATCCTATATTAAATCAAACAATAAGTACAAATGTCGGTAATGAAAATTGCCGACATTTTTTTATTTAGTACTTTTGATAATAAAACAATACTTACTATGGATAATAAAACGATCGCACGCGCATTCAAATTTTGTGGACAATTGATGGAACTTTATAACGAAAATCCATTTCGGACAAAAGCAATGGCTAGTGCTTCGTTCAAAATAGATAAACTCCCCTTCTCTGCGGCTACAGCTTCGCTTGAAGAACTGAGTACGCAACAAGGAATTGGGAAAAGCACAGCTGAAAAAATCAAGCAAGTCATTACTTCGGGATCTTTTCCAGAGTTAGATGAGCTCATTTCCAAAACGCCAGCAGGCATATTGGAAATGCTTAAAATTAAAGGTCTTGGTCCCAAGAAAATTCAAATTATTTGGAATGATTTAGAAATTGAATCTGTTGGTGAATTGTATTATGCGTGCAATGAAAATAGATTAATCGAAGCCAAAGGATTTGGGTTAAAAACACAAGAAGACATTAAAAAATCCATAGAATTTGCGATGGACAATCAAGGATGGTTCTTGTATGCTAAAATCTTACCTTTTGCAGAGAAAACTTTCGCTTCGCTAAAAGCAAATTTGTCAGGATTTGATTTGAGCTTTACAGGCGAGTTCCGCCGAAAATGTGAAGTTTTGCAACGTGTTGAATTAATCACAAATGCACCTTTGTCTACTCTTGAAAAAGCCATTATAGACTTAAAATTTGAATCACAGATTGAAATTAAAGACAATACCATTTCTTTTGTGGATGAAAATGCTTGCCCATTTTTAGTATTTTCCGCAGCTGATAACTTCGCGCAAGAATTACTTTTAACGACAGGCTCCCCTGAGCATATCTCACTTCTAAAAGAGATTGCTTCAGAAATACCAAATGGGGCTGATGAAAAATCTATTTATGAAAGCTTAGAATTGGCGTATATCGAACCTGAACTTCGTGAAGGATTAGATGAGGTATCGTTAGCAAAGTCGAATACCTTACCTCAACTTATTACTTTTGAAGATCTGAAAGGTACGTTGCATAATCACTCTACCTATTCCGATGGTGTACATACTTTAGCTGAGATGGCCCGCTATTGCAAAGAAGAGTTGGGCTTGGAATATTTGGGAATTTGTGATCACTCCAAAACAGCAGTGTATGCCAATGGTTTGCCGATAGAACGATTAGAACAGCAGTGGGCTGAAATAGATGCTTTGAATCAAAAAATGGCTCCATTCAAAATATTTAAAGGTATTGAGTCTGATATTCTTTCTGATGGATCTTTGGATTATTCAGACGATATTTTAGCAAAATTTGACTTTGTGGTTGCGTCTGTACATAGCAATTTAAAAATGGACGAAGCAAAAGCTACAGCACGTTTGCTAAAAGCTATTGAAAATCCCTATACGACTATTTTAGGACACCCAACCGGAAGATTATTGCTTTCGAGAGCTGGTTATCCATTGGATTTCAAAAAAATCATAGATGCTTGTGCAGCAAATAATGTCGTAATTGAGATTAATGCAAATCCTTTACGTTTGGATTTGGATTGGAGATGGCATCGTTACGCTTTAGAAAAAGGTGTATTATTATCAATTAATCCAGATGCGCACCGTACAGAAGGTCTTTTGGATATGCATTATGGTGTATTTGTAGGACGCAAAGGTGGACTATACGAAGATAAATGTTTGAATGCATTTTCGTTAGAGCAAATAACGGCATATTTCAATAGTAAAAAATAACATAAGATCATGAAAGTATATATATCACGTAATATTCCATCGGATGCGATTGAAGTTTTGAAAGAATATGGTCTTGAAGTTGCGATTAACTCAGAAAATAAAAAGCTTACGCAGCAAGAGCTAATTGATGCCTGCCAAAATGCTGATTTGCTCTTAAACGTTGGCCATGCGGACTTAGATAAATATTTTTTAGAATCGTGCAAACAATTAAGAGGAATTGCATTGGCAAGTGTAGGTTACGACCATGTGGATTTAGAAACGGCAACGGCATTAAGAATTCCGGTTTCCAATACCCCAGATGTGTTGAGTGGAGCAACTGCTGATGTTGCATTTTTATTGATGTTAGCCGTATCCAGAAAAGCATTTTATCGCGCGAATGAAGTGCGTGAAGGAAAATGGAAAGATTTTGAATTTATGCAAGATTTGGGAATCGAGCTAAATGGAAAAACATTAGGAATTTATGGTTTAGGACGAATTGGGTTAGAATTAGCTAAGAAAGCAAAAGCGGCCTACAATATGAATATTATTTATTACAACCGCAGCCGAAACTTAGACGCAGAACAAACTGTGGATGCCAAATATGTGAACTTTGATGATTTACTGACGCAGTCTGATGTGATTTCTGCGCATACCAATCTTTCTACGGAGACGCAATATCGCTTTAATAAAGATGCTTTTCAACGCATGAAAAAAACAGCAATCTTTATCAATACAGCGCGCGGAAAAGTACATCAAGAACAGGACTTATTACAAGCTTTACAACAAGGCGAAATTTGGGGTGCAGGACTAGATGTCACCGATCCCGAACCGATGTCCCCAAACAATCCGCTAATGCAATTGCCGAATGTCTGTGTCCTACCGCATATTGGCTCTGCAACAATAGAGACACGTACGCAAATGGCTATTATGGCCGCCAACAATCTTATCGCAGCTAAAAATGGAAATAAAATGATGCAAATTGTTAATAAAGAAGTATATTCATAAGACTCAATCTTAAACTTTATGAAATACATCACCAACCTGCTGCTCTTTTCAGCGATTTTTTACAGTTGCTCATCGCAGACGGAACCCAATACCCTTTCTGAAGAAGAACAAAAAGAAGGATGGAAACTTTTGTTTAATGGAAAAAATTTAGAAGGTTGGCATTTGTATAATAATCGTCTACCAACATCGCCTTGGGTTGTCGCAAATGGATACATCTATTGTGACCCTAATAGTGAAGCGGATAGAATTGATTTGGTTACGAATGAAGAATATGAAAACTACGAATTAAAGTTTGAATGGAAATTAGAAAAAGAAGGTAATAGTGGTGTATTTATTAACGTAAAAGAAGAAACATCAATTGCACAAACTTATTTCTCTGGACCAGAATATCAGCTTTTGGAAGATTCGCATATGGATTTTGACCTTCCATTTAAGAAGTCTGGCTGTTTATATAATTTTACGCCACAATTAAACTCCGCACGTACTAAAATCCAAGGAAATTGGAACGAGTCACGAATTACCCAAAAAGATGGCAAAATAGAATTTTACTTGAATGGACAACAAACAGCAAAAATGGATTTCAACACGCAAGAATGGAAAACATTAGTTTCAAAATCCAATTTTAAAGATTACCCGCATTTCGGAAAATACACAAAAGGGCATCTTGCACTTCAAGATTGGTCACGTGGTGTTTCTTTTCGAAGTATTAAGATTCGCGAATTATAAACATATAGCGGAGAATTATGCCTCCGCTATATGTTTTATCCAAATATTATGGATTTCGCAATAATTCCTCTAAAAGATCATCCAAATTAATTGTAGCATAGGTCGAAGAATGATCGGACATCGCATAAGGGATAATTAAATGTCCGTTATGTACTATTTGACCACATGAATAAACTACATTCGGCACATAGCCCTCTCTTTCCTCTTGATTCGGATACAATAATGGCTCATGTAACCTACCAATAATCTTCGTGGGATCTTCTAAATCCAACAAACTCACACCAATACTGTATTGTCTCATAGGACCTACACTATGTGTCAACACAAGCCAACCATATTTCGTTTCAATCGGTGAACCACAATTGCCTATCTGAATAAACTCCCAATGGTATTGCGGTTCCCGCAATAGAAAAACTTCATTGTGCCAGTTAATCATGTCTTCGGAAAAAGCAATGTAATTGTTCTCCCCATCTACACGGCATAGCATTGCATACTTCCCATTAATCTTCCTTGGGAAGACTGCGGCTCCCTTATTTGCGATTTTGCCATTAATGGGCTGCACTTTGAAGGTGATGAAATCTTTCGTCGATAACAATTTTGGCATAATACTCAATCCATCGTAAGCCGTATAAGTGGCAAAATAGGTAGAATTACCATTTTCGTGATCAAACTTCAAAAATCGCGCATCCTCTATCCCATTTTTCTCGGTATCTGAAATTGGAAAAATTACCCTTTCTGAAATGGATGTGTCCAAGGAATAAGTGATTTGATAATGAGATGAAGCCAACCAAAGAATGTGATTTAAGAATTGATTATAAATCGCATTATCACCATATTCTGCCATCAGTTCACGAATAAACCGTCTTAATTCTTCATAGACAAATTTTTCGGGGAACTTTTGAAGTACAATATTGTGAAATTCTTCATCTACAGCATCTATATTGGACAACTTTTCGAAAAAATCCTTTTTAAAATATTCGTGATTTTTGAATTGCTTTGGCTTCTCGAGTAAACGTCCAACCTCATCCAAATGAATATCTAAGTTTTCATCAATTATTCCTGAACGGAAAACCAACGAAGATACATGTCCTTCTCCTGTAGCTCTAAAACTTAGTATTATTCGCTTTTGACCAGCCTCCAATTGCGTTTGGTCAGGAGATTCAACGATAGAAGGATTGAAAAATGCAGCTGATTCTATGGAATATTCCATCGTAAAATATGCGCCGATAAGCAATTTTTGACGATGGCTATACGAATAATTTAGTATTTCATCCCCCAATGGCGATTCCATACAACGCTTAAAATTGCGTTCCCAAATATCAACAACGCTACGATGTCGACTCGAGAAATTTCGTAGAAGCTGATTTAATGCGATGTCAGTCTCTGATTTAGTCAGCGAAAGCACACGTTTTATTACCTTAACTTTACGTTCATCATTGATATTAAAATACCTTGCGAGTACACGACTAGAGTCTGGCCTAAAGTAAATATTCTTGCGTATTAATCTAATCCCCATAATTACTATTTTTCATTTTTTTATAACATTCAAAATGAGGTTTTGTTAGAAACAAAACTCAAATTCCATCAGAATTTTTATTTAAAAACTATAAGGTAGATTTTTATATATTTAAGTACTGAAGTGATTATAGTAACGTTTAAAAAAAATAGTATGTTGACTGCTATTAACCCAAAGTTACCCATGCGGAACAAAGAGGCTACAAAAGAATTCTATATTGTGAAATTAGGGTTTACGGAAATTGCTGATTATGGAGATTATATAATATTGAAGAAAGACAGTATAGAAATACATTTCTTTTTATTCAAAGATCTAGATCCATTGAACAATTATGGTCAAGTCTATATTCGTACTAACGAAATTCAAAAACTTTATCAAGCATTGTTAGGGCTTCAAATACCAATTCATCCCAATGGTCTTCTTGAAACAAAACCATGGGGACAAATTGAATTTTCATTGCTTGACCCGGTCTACAACTTACTCACTTTTGGGCAAGGATTATAAAGTCTTATTCTAACAATTTTTCTATTTCCTTTACTAAAGCGCCTAAATTACTAGGTCTCGGAGCTTGGTTATTTACCAAACTTCCTCCTTTGTCGAATAACATATAAGTTGGAAATCCATTAATCTCTAATCTTCTTTCAACCATAGCTTGTTGTTCCGATGGCAGATTATAATGTATAACATTTGCACCTTCAAGATTTTTGGCTTTAATAAAATTTTCCCATGCTGCTTTCGGTGTACTATTTGCCATATAGATAAATACGACATCCTTATCCGCCACAGCCATTTTCGCTGCTGGGGCATTTTCCATTTCTGCCACACAAGGACCACACCAAGTACCCCAGAAATCCATATACACCACTTTGCCTTTGTGGGGAGCCAAGATCTCTGCAATTATCTTGTCCGCATCTTTTGCTTCTTTCAGATGATCTGTGTTTTTGAGATTATCTGCATATTTAAGTTCACCAGAAGCTATTTTTTTCAATTTTTCGTTCTCTAGAACAATTTGTGATTTTAAAAATTGATTACTAATAGATTTGGTCAAGTCTTCCAAATTTTTATCTGATAATGGAATTGGTCTATTTTTGAATAAACTTAGTATATTCTCTGACAAAAACAGATTCTTAACAACTTCCGGCGCAATATTTTCATATGCTTCTATATGACGCACAACTTGAAATTCTTGTGAAATTGCATTGTCAATTAATTCACTAGATTCGGCAACCAAACTAGAATATCGCTTTACAATAGATGAGTCTTGCTTAGTAAAATTACTAAACTCAATGGAATCTTGATCAGATATCGTGTTTAAAATTTTTCTCAGATTGAGAGCTGCATATTTCTTCAATTCTGCATCAGCTTCTATATCGCCGTTATTGATTAATTTTACAACAATTTCATCATGATAAAGAACGTCATTACCCATATCCAAAAATCTGCTCTGATAATTCAAATAATCTCTTAAAAAAATCTGATTATCGCGTATAAGACTTATTGGCACAACATTGTGATCGAAGAAATTCTCTTTGATTATATTCATGTATTTTTCAGAAAACTTTTCTTTTGTCTGATAATTCAATTGAAACTTTTTCTGCATCAAGTCACTAGCTATAGTATAATCGGTTTCCTTATTGATAAAGTACTTCGTACGATTAGACAAATTGGCTTGATTCAAAAAATCTAGATTTATCTTTCTTAAACTATCCAATTGAGCTAATTTAAGATTTAAAAATAAAGTATCTTTTAAAGTCCGCTCATGATTTTTTCTAGCTTGCCAAGCTTCACTCGTCTTTGGATAAATATTATATCTAGATGTGTAATCCTCATATTTTACTAACTCATTATGAAAACGTGCATTCTTTCCTTGAAAAATAGTCTCACCTGTAGACAAATCTTTGTATAAAAAGTATTTTTCGCCAGGAGTTAAAACATCTGTAATATTTGACCTTCTCCAATCGATAAACACTTGTGAAGTATTATACAATGGAACCTTTACTGTAAAAAAGCCGTACTCATCTACATCGCCATAAAAATTTTCAGCCTCACCATTTAACCAATTATTCACGCCAACTGAAAATGGATCTGTTGAATTATTATTACGGATATATCCAGAAATGATAGCCGTATCTAATTTTGAAAACTTTGAGTCATAGAAAGAAGATGTATCTTTTCCTGAATAACTTGGCAGGAATTTGTCGACTTTAGTATAAGTTACTTTGTCGATTATAATTTTCTTATCTTCAACTTTTATATGTATTGGTTTATATTTCTTCTTATCAAAGAAAGTTACTTTAAAACCATCTACCCTTTTTTCAACAGTATTATAAAAAGCTGTTTGCCCTTCTATCAATGCAAATTCTTCAAAAAATCCGTATTTCCAATCATTAGACTTGGAGTCATAATAATTGCCGATGAAATCATATACTGCAGGAAATGGTCCTTCTTTTGAATAAAAATGGGGTTTCATATCGTACACCATTTTTAACGAATTCTTGTTTGGTGATAGGTATAATAATCGCTTAATACCATTGTGCTCCACCAATGCGCGGTATTCATTATTGAGTTTATATTTACCAAACCATCTTATATTCCATATATCACTTCCTATTTGCAAAGAGTTACTTTCAAAAACCAGTTTCTGTTTAAGATCTTTGCTGTTCAACCAATTGTTTTTTGTAAGGGATGATTCTTCAATCTTCATATAGTCTATATCTGGATTGCGATCAAACTGAGTACATAAAATGGTATCTTTACGTGTACTAATTTTCACGTTTCGTTGTGGACCAACATTTTCTAGAAACTCATAAACGATATTATTTGGAGCATCCAATACCAATAAAATCTTACCATCAATCTTTTCCACTGATTTTACTTTATAAATTTGATAGAAACTTTCAATATAATCTTCCCAAATTTCGAACCCATTCCAATCACCAGGTTTATCCACTTTGAATTGCCAGTATCCTTGTAAATCTTTTGGAATTTGCGCATTTATTTGATGACTTAAGAACACAAATACGAGTAACAGAAGTTTTCTCATAATATAAAATTGATTAGTATATTAAATATAGGAAAAAATTTCCCCGTAACACTAATCATACTAGGTATTTAACAGCATGTTAACATATTAAAACACAAAAGGTCAATAACAATATGTTACTGACCTTTTGCAAATAATTTATTATCGAAATTATCCTTCGATACTTGGTACGTTAACCACTTCTTTTGAATCTGCTTCGTAGTTTACTTCAGGGAAGTTGAAACCGAACAAGTGGAAAAACTCATCACGGTAACCTTTAATATCTGAAATTTCTTCCAGATTTTCGGTAGTCGTCTGCGCCCACAATTTAGCCACTTCTTCTTGTACGTCTTCGCGCATTTCCCAATCGTCCACACGGATACGACCTTTTTCATCTACAGCAACTTCGCCATCCGCAGTGTACAAACGCTCCGCAAACAAACGTTGCATTTGCTCGATTGTACCTTCGTGAATACCTTTTTCTTTCATCACTTTATACAACAATGAAATATACAATGGAACAACTGGAATAGCGGATGAAGATTGCGTAACCAATGCCTTGTTAACAGACACATAAGATACACCATTAAGATCAGCTAAAAGATCATTCAATGCAGGAACAGTACCTTCCAAATCATCTTTTGCACGACCAATCGTACCATTACGGTAGATTGGGTATGTCAATTCAGGGCCAATATACGAGTAAGCGACAGTTTTAACACCTTCAGCTAATACGCCAGCAGCTTTCAATTCTTCGATCCAGAATTTCCAATCTTCACCACCCATTACCGCTACTGTATTTGCGATATCTTCATCATTCTCAATTGGATTAATGGTTATATCAGATACAACACCCGAGTGGAAATCTACTGTTTTATCCGTAAATGGCACACCAATAGGCTTCAAAACTGAAGCATGAGCTACACCAGTTTTAGGATGCGTACGACGTGGAGATGCTAATGAATACACTACTAAATCCACCTGTCCTAAATCTTGTTTTATCAATTCGATAGTTTTCGCTTTCACATCGTCTGAGAATGCGTCACCATTGATACTTTTTGCATAAAGACCTGCAGCATGTGCTTCATTTTCGAAAGCAGCAGAATTGTACCATCCTGCAGTACCAGGTTTGCCTGGAGCAGCTGGTTTTTCGAAAAATACACCAATTGTCGCTGCATCAGATCCGAAAGCCGCTGAAATACGCGATGCCAAACCGAAGCCTGTAGAGGCGCCAATTACTAGCACTTTCTTAGGTCCATTAGCAATTTTTCCTTTTGATTTTACATACTCGATTTGGTTTTTGATATTTTGCGCCGTTCCTTCTGGATGTGACGTCAAACATATAAAACCTCTTACACGTGGTTGAATAATCATATTATATTGTTGTAAGGTTATTTACAAATTAATGAAGCTACAAATTAACGGAATTTTTGGGGGAAAATTGCTATTTAAATTAAACACCCAAAAGCAAAACCAGAATTTTAATTATAGGAATTCTATTACTGTTTATTAATGATGAAGCAAAAATCTCATAAAACCAAAACGAGCTAGAATGATTTTGTAGCTCGTTTTAATTGATTGTCTCTTCTATTGTAAATGCGCTCTTAGCATCCAAGCTGTTTTTTCATGCGCTTCCATAATGCCGACTAAGAAATCTTCCGTTCCAGCATCACCATGCTTTTCAACTGTTTCTATGTTTCCGCGAATAGAAATGATGACGCTTTCGAAATCATTCAATAATGCTTTAATATAGCTTTGACTATTATTTTTAGCTGGTTTTTCTTCCGAAAGTTGGGTTAACTCCAAAAACTCTTTTAAAGAACCTACTGCATAATGTCCGATGGCACGCACACGTTCTGCTATCTCATCGATAGTTTCAGCCAAAGCATCATAAATAGTTTCGAAAAACAAATGCTGCGCATGAAAATCTGGACCTACCACATTCCAATGTGCATTTCTAGCTTTTGTATATAACACGTTATGATCCGCTAACAATTTATTTAAAATCTCTGCAACAGCTGCAGTATCCTTCTCTTTTATTCCAATATTTGTTTTCATAATGTATATTTTTTAATATGTACTTGCTTCATTTAATTTTTGAATATCTTCATCAGCCAATTTTATATAGAGCGCATCAACAAAGGCATCTGTATGCTCAAACTTCGTCGCACTAGCAATTGGTGCTGTGATAGATGGTTGAGCCAATAACCAAGCCAAAGCAATAGCCGAAGGGGAAACATTATATTGTTCGGCAAGTTCCTGTTGTGCCGCAACAATTCTTCTTCCACGTTCATTCCAATATTTGTCTTGAATTCCCTTCCCGCGAACAGATTGGTTGAAGTCTTCTTTGGACTGATATTTCCCACTCAAAAATCCGCTCGCCAATGAATAATATGGAATAACAGCTATCTGTTTTTCCAATGCTAATTTCTGGTAAAGATTTTCAAACTTCGATCTATCAAATAAATTGTATTCAGGTTGCAAAGAAATGTAACTTGGCAAATTTTTGTACTTAGCGATATCCAAACTTTCGACAAATCTTTCTGGATTAATATTCGAAGCACCTATATAACGCACCTTGCCTTCCTTGATTAAATCCTCATATGCACGCAGAGTCTCTTCAATAGGCGTCACCTCGTCATCATAGTGCGTTTGGTATACATCGATATAGTCAGTTTGGAAACGACGAAGCGAATGTTCCACTTGCTCTTTGATATAAGCACCTTGCACGTTGAATTTTGATTCATAACCAAATCTTCCACCAACTTTTGTCATCAGAACGACTTTGTCACGACCTCCTTTTTTCGAGAGCCAATTTCCAATAATGGCTTCAGACTCCCCTCCCGTGTTACCTTTTACCCAATGGGAATAATTATTGGACGTATCAATCGCATTAAAACCATTGTCAATAAAATCATCCAGAATTTCAAAAGATTGTTGCTCATCTAATGTCCATCCAAATACATTTCCACCAAAAATTAAAGGGATTATTTGTAAGTCTGATTGTCCAAATTGTACTTTCTCAAATGCCATAAGTAGTTGCTTTAATAGCTCTAATTTAGCCATTATCATACCCAAAATGCAATACTTCAAGACATAAAATTGTCATAATGAAAAGCCCATTTTCAATAGTTCAGCAATGGATTTTTCTTAGTAATTTTGTGGTTCAACAAATGACAATAATGGCTTCGAGCACTTCATTTTTACATACATTCCGACGAGATATTACTTCCATTGCAAAACCCGAAAAATTCACATTCCCTTTTTGCTACGAACCGCATCCGCTTAGCGTCATTGCCGCTGAGGAAGTTCAGCAGTATTTAGAGACGCAGCAAGACTTTGACCACAATTTTGGATTGAATGATGGTCAAGAAGGGTTAGTAATTGGTAAAATGTTTGGCGTTTTGGTTGTGGAGGACAAAGAAGGAAAATTGAATTACCTCGCGGCTTGTTCCGGAAAACTTGCCGGCACAAATCAACACCGCTATTTTATTCCGCCGATTTTTGATATGCTCGATCCGGAAGGATTTTTCTTACTCGAAGAAGCAACTATCAATGCGTTAAATCGGGAAATTGAAAAATTGGAGAGAAATCCAAAGATTGCAGAATTGAAACGGCAAGCCGAACTTTGCAAAAAGCAAAATGAGCAAGATCTTGCGGAAGCACGCGCCTTACACAAAAGGAATAAAGCCGAACGTAAATCCATTCGTACTGCACAAAAAGAAGTGTTAGAGGCAGATGAATATCAAAAATTAGAGCAAGATTTAATCAAGCAAAGTTACCGTGACCAGCACGAATACGATGTATTGAAAATCACATGCAAAAATAGATTAGCTGCTATAGAAAATGAGCTAAATCTGTTAATTCAAGAGATAGAAGAAAAGAAAGAAAGTAGAAAATCTAAATCATCAAATCTGCAAAATAGATTGTTTGATCAATACCACTTCTTAAATGCTAAAGGTGAAACACGTGCGGTGTTAGATATTTTTGAAGAAGCTATAAAAATGTTGCCACCTGCCGGCGCAGGCGAATGTGCCGCGCCTAAATTATTGCAGTATGCTTATCTCCATAATCTAAAACCTATTTGTTTAGCAGAATTTTGGTGGGGCGCTCCTCCGGGTTCAGAGGTTCGTAAGCACAAATATTTCTACCCTTCTTGCCGCGGTAAATGTGAACCAATCTTGGGACATATGCTACAAGGATTGGACGTTGATCCGAATCCAATGTTAGAAAATCAAGCCTCTAATGTCGATATCGAAATTATTTACGAAGATGACGATATTATTGTGGTAAACAAGCCCGCAGAGTTTCTATCTGTTCCAGGAATAAATGTCCAAGATAGTGTACAAACACGTATTCTGACAAGAAATCCAGAAATAACAGGTCCCGTCATCATCCACAGATTGGATATGTCGACTTCGGGAATTTTGGTTATTGCAAAAAATAAGGAAGCACATCAATTCATACAAGATCAGTTTATACAGCATACCATTCAAAAGCGTTATACGGCTTTATTAGATGGTATTATTACACAAGAAGAAGGACTAATTGATTTGCCTTTGCGTGTTGATTTGGAAGACAGGCCGCGGCAAGTTGTTTGCTACGAGTACGGAAAACCTGCCCAAACAAAATTCAACGTCGTAGCAATTGAAAATGGTAAAACACGAATTCACTATTTTCCACTTACCGGAAGAACACATCAATTGCGAGTGCACTCCGCGCACAGTAAAGGATTGAATACGCCGATTGTAGGTGATGATTTGTATGGAAAAAGAGCCGATAGATTACATCTTCACGCAGGGTACATTCAATTTGTACATCCTACGACAAAGCAAATAATTGAATTTGAAGTAGCAGACCCGTTTTAATTTATAGGATTTTTCCTAAATTGTAAAGGAATTATTTTAAACTAAAATGGAAATCCTCAAACAAGTCTACCAACATCCGCTATTTGTAGCATCAGATTTTGAGTTAATTGCACAAGCACATCAAAAAATCACAGCCCATAAGGGAGAATTGTTACTCTCAAAAGGAAAAATCCAAGATGAATATTATATCATTGAGTCGGGATTAGTTCGTGCTTATTTGTACGATTATGAAGGCAATGAAATCACAACAGACTTTAAAGGAAATAATGAAGTTGTAATTGATGTAGCATCAATTTTCCCAAGAGTGCCCTCCCAAGAATACATTCAATGTTTGACGGATTGCAGTTTATACAAGATTAGTTATGACGATTTTCAAGAATTGTTTCACAAAATACCCGCTATGCGCGAATGGGGGCGCGCTTGGATGTCTTATGAATTATATTTGAGCAAAAAACGAGCAATAGAAATTATCACCGAGCCTGCTTCCAAACGGTATTTGCAATTGATTCAAGAGAAACCACAGATCATCAAACAAGCACCATTAAAACATATTGCAACTTATCTAGGGATTACAGACACTTCATTGAGCCGTATTCGCAAAGAAGTGGCTTATTTATAAATTTTTGAATGAACTTAATAGAAGATAAAACCTTTCAGAAAATAGACTTTCAAAAAGAAAGCATTGAAATTGCAGAATATGAATATTGCCGATTTGAACACTGCAATTTTGAAGCTACAGTATTAAACGGAATAAAATTCATTGACTGCACTTTTGAGAATTGTAACTTAAGTTTAGCTAAAATTGAAAACACAATGTTTCAAGATTGCAAGTTTACGCACTGCAAAATATTGGGTTTACAATTTCATACAGCAAATCTTTTCAATATTGGTTTTTCATTTGAAGAAAGTATACTCGACCATTGTTCTTTTGCAGGATTGAAAATTAATAAAACAAAATTCAAATCTTGTCGAATGCAGGAAGTAGATTTTGAAAGTACGCTATTAAAAGAAGCAATTTTTGACAATTGCGATTTGCAGCGTGCAACTTTCTATCAAAGTAATTTGGAGAAAGCTGATTTTTCAACGGCATATAATTTCCAACTTGATACCGAAGCAAATCGTGTCGCTGGCGCAAAATTTTCCATACAAAGTCTTCCTAATCTGTTGACAAAATATAAATTACGTATCACTTGATGAAGCTTCTAATATTTTTACCGATTTTCTGTTTTATGCTTACAAATTGCCATACACCTACATCCAATTCTCAGGAAGAAGACCGCATCCAAACTGCTCTAAACCAAAAAGGTAAACTTGTGCAAGAAAATCTTAAAACTCACCAGTTGGATAGTACAGATTTAAATAACCCGTTGTGCATTATGATTTAGGGATAAAAAAGGAGAAATAAGTTGCTCATTGCGCTGATAATCAGTAAATTGT
>NZ_WUQY01000132.1 GCF_009829085.1 Sphingobacterium bovisgrunnientis | reverse complement strand
TAAAAGGAAGATGGTAGAGCATCATGGAGAATGTAATAGAGTCGTGAAATCGGTAGTGGAGGAAACTTGTATGGTGATGTGTGATCTCTATACGCCCATCAACGTGGATGATGTTGAGAAGCTATGGGAGACGATCTTTCAAATTAGATGCCATGTCAACAACAAGGTATGTAGTTTGATTATTGATGGAAGTAGTTGTATTAATATCTTCAGTGCTATGCTTGTCAAGAAACTTGGGTTGATCACAGTAAAACATCTAAAATCTTATAAACTGCGATGGTTAGATGAATGTGAGGAGATTATGATATGTAGACAGGTGTTGATAAGTTTCTCAATTGGGAGGTACCAAGATGTGATGTTATGCGATGTAGTTCTTATGTATGCGGGGCATATACTGTTGGGTAGGCAATGACAACATGATCGGAAGGTGAAACATGAAGGATTCAAAAATAGGTACAATTTTACTAAGGATGAGAA
>NZ_WUQY01000131.1 GCF_009829085.1 Sphingobacterium bovisgrunnientis | reverse complement strand
CCTTCCTCCCCAACTCTAATTGATATCAGAGTCATGTTCATAATCATAATATGATAATAGAAGATTTAGGAAATAGATATAAAATAATGAAAGAAAGATTTAATATAATAATAACAAAACATATAATAAAGAAAGAAACTTTAAAAATCATACTTATAAAACTAAAAGATATACCTTTGGAAATCAGAAAAGAGATAATAAAAAAAAAAAAAAAAAGAGTTGAAAATCAATTCCCACCATATGGTAAGGAATTGAATTCCACGGAATCACGCTTCAAGTGGTTGTACCTTGGAAAATGCTGAAAACCAATTCCATGAAAAAAAAAACACTATCAAACAGCGCAAAAGTGAAAGTTAGAATACGATTCCAACTTCCTGGGAAAATTTTCGCCCATCAAACAGACCCTTAGAATCTTTGATTGGAGTGGTGAAATTTGGATGGAAAGAAAATGAATTGTAGGGAATTGAATTGTTTAAAATTTGTT
>NZ_WUQY01000130.1 GCF_009829085.1 Sphingobacterium bovisgrunnientis | reverse complement strand
TAGAAATCTACGAGCATGCATCTCATTGAGAGTAATCATACTCTCCTTTTTGGTAACTACGGGGGCGTTTTCTTTACTGTTTTCGGGCCGTTTTCTGTTTTCGTTTTTCCAAAATATTGAAAACGCGTTCTCTTTCCCATTTTCGAAAACGAGTTTTTGAAAACGGCTGAATATTTTGTGAAGAAAATAGAAAACAACTTTTTTACGTTTTGACTGTTTTCTTCACAAATCTGTCAAAACTCAAAAAACACAGGTTGGAAAATATTTTTTCAAAACGACAAAAAGAACGAGTTTTCAACAATCTCAAAATGGACACCCAAAACACAAAACACAAAACGAATTCAAAACTCAAAACACAAAACTGAAATACTAAAAGAACACCCAGTAACATTTCCTTCTAAATCTTAACAATTTAGCTCTTGTTTGAATCATGTTTATACTCAAAACTATATTTTATTTACATATTTTGAGGAACTAACAAGTAC
>NZ_WUQY01000129.1 GCF_009829085.1 Sphingobacterium bovisgrunnientis | reverse complement strand
CTGACAACATGATATAAGCGCTTAGCAAATTTTTTGCACTGTCGGCATTCCCAAGGACCCAATTTCGATCCCGGACCTATTTACGGTCCCTGGCAACATTTTCATAGGTATAAACATTACATCACAATCAAAATCACACATCAAGAATTAACACGGATAAAATAACCACAATTGCTTAAATGTAAACCCCACCTCGAAGTCTTGAAAGTTTTCTTGGAAATTGAACAATTGTAATGTTACCGTGCTTCACACTTTGCCCGCGATCTCGTCTAGCAAGAACAAAATTAATTTAATTTAAGATACTAAGTTTAATTAAAACTTTAAAACTTTTAGGGACTAAATTGAAAAGATTTAAAACTAAAATTTAAAAGTTTGAAGGGCTGAATATGAACTTTTGGAATTTATGGACTAATTTTAAAAGTAACTAAAACATGGGGCTGAATTAAACAATTTGTAAAACTTTGAAATTGAAATAATAAACTTTTAAA
>NZ_WUQY01000128.1 GCF_009829085.1 Sphingobacterium bovisgrunnientis | reverse complement strand
TAATGAAAAATATGAACTATGATTAAGAAATAACGTATAACCTAATTTGTGACCAGTAAATAATATGTGACAAATGACAAATATGAACTGTGACTAAGAAATAACATGTGACCTAAAAATTTGTTAATTTGTGACCGATTATAAGTTGTGACTATAAATTGTGACTTATAATATTCATGATCTGTGATCGATAAAAAAATTGTGACTTATAAATTTTTTATCTGTAACCAAGGAAAAAATTGTGACCTTTAAAATTTTTGAATTGTGATCGTAAAAAAATTTGTGATATTTAAAAATTTTGATTTATGACCAAAAAATAATATGTGACTAATTAAATTGTGAATCTGTGATCGATGAACAAATTGTGACCTATGAAATTTGTGAATCGTGATCGTAAAATAATTTGTGACATATTAAAATTCTGATTTGTGACCTCGGAAATAAATTTTGACTTATTAAAATTTCGATCTGTGACTTCGAAAATAATCTGT
>NZ_WUQY01000127.1 GCF_009829085.1 Sphingobacterium bovisgrunnientis | reverse complement strand
CTTTAATATAAATAGGATTTATATCCTTCATTGTAAAAGAACCTTTTTTGATATGAATTAAAATAAAACTTTTGCTTTTCTCCTTTGTTCTTCCATGGACAATCCTTATCGAACTTATCAAAGATGAGTAATCTTTGTGGCGTTCAAAATATCGGATCGTGTGTTCTTCAATTTGTGAGCAAGGGGTTCATTGCATCATCGTTATCTTTGGGTTACTTGTTTCATCTTGTTGGGTTCAAAATCCAAAACTATCCGGGTGAGATTTCGAGGCTTTGTGATCAAGAGGTCGCTGGTTTAATATACCTTCGGTTGCTTGGTTCAACGTTTAGAGGTTAAATCCTAAACCTTGGTCGTATTTGGGCGTTCTTGGGATCCGATTCATTCTCCTGTGGGTTCGATAGCATTCGTGCTAATCGGGTTCGCGTCATGTAGGTTATCTCTCTGATCCACATATAGGTAAAACACAAACATGATATGTGTTTACACGTGGTA
>NZ_WUQY01000126.1 GCF_009829085.1 Sphingobacterium bovisgrunnientis | reverse complement strand
TCATAAAAATGATATTATGGAAGAAGGAAATCATATCATGACCATAGAATACAAAGTATTATATACATTTACTAATTCAAATTATGGAAACATTTACTCTAAAAAACCCTATATAGAAATTCACAAAGAATGTAAAGACATATTGAATATTGTAGAACCAAACAAACAACTAAATCTATTACCAGAAATATATGAATTAGAAATATCTAAAACAAAACCAAATGTAACAGAAAAAATAGAAAATAATTCTTTAATAGTATTTAAAGATGGAAAATTAAGAAGAAATAATAGTACATCTATAATACCAAGAAAGAGCATAAATCGAGAAATAATGGTAAAAAGGAATATAGGAAGTATGCAAATATATGGAGAATATTATAATGGAATAGAATATATAAAAGGAAAAAATATCATAATTGATACAGGAGCAGCAAATTGTCATATATCACAAAATAAAGATATTTGATTAACAAAGAGAAAGATATTCTCCTTATAAA
>NZ_WUQY01000013.1 GCF_009829085.1 Sphingobacterium bovisgrunnientis | reverse complement strand
GGGGTTCGTGATATCAATTTTTTCTTATTCAGATTGACTAAGTTATTTGCTTAGTCCACAGGTTTTGTACATGATCCATGTTTGCGGCTTAAGCCATGTTGATTTGGTTTTTTGTCCTCTCCTTTCCAACCAAAGAAAGCCTTGCTTGACAAAACATAAGATGTACGATCCCAATTTTTGCCCTTCAGCACGCGCCCCATCATTTCTTCGGATTGTCCAGCGGAATAGACTTCAGCATTATCAAAGAAATTCACGCCAGCATCATAAGCGATAGACATCAATTTATCATTTTCCTGATCACCAGTTTGGCGTGCAAATGTCACCCAAGACCCAAAAGATAAAACACTCAATTGCAGTCCTGTTTTCCCCATTCTTCTATATTCCATAGTTATCTTATTTTTTTATTTAAATGTAAAAAATCTACAGCATTTACATACTATACTTTCGAAAAAGCTATAGTTAAAGATTTAATTATGTAAATTGGATTAACCATGAAAAAACGCTATCCAATTCTATTGTTCACAATTCTAGTATACTTTTACACGCCTACTAATGCACAAAATAATTTGGCGCAGGTTGAAGCTTTGCAACCTACCCCCAAAATCTATTCAGCTAAGAAAATTGACAGTAAAATTGATATTGATGGAAAGATGGAATCCATTTGGGATACCGCACCTTGGTCATCTGATTTTATTGATATTGAAGGCACTAACAAACCCAAACCAACATATCGGACCCGCTATAAAATGCTTTGGGATGATGAAAATTTATACATTTACGCCAAACTGCAAGAGCCTCATATCTGGGGAACACTTCAAGAACATGATGCTATTATCTATCATGACAATGATTTTGAGATTTTCTTAAAACCAAATCACGCCTCTCCTATTTATTATGAAATCGAAGTGAATACACTCAATACCATTATGGACTTAATGATGCCCAAACCCTATCGGTTTGGAGGACAGGCGGTGATGCATTGGGATGTCAAAAATTTAAAATCTGCAGTATATATTGAAGGAACCTTAAACAACTCCATAGACGAAGATAGTTATTGGGCTGTAGAAATGGCTATACCTTTTAAATCGTTGCAAAAATTTGGCAGTGCGACTACACCTAAACTCAATTCATTCTGGCGCATTAACTTTTCCAGAGTACAATTGCAGCACGAAGTTATTGAAGGCGCGTATTCACGTAAAAAATTGAATGGAAAACATATTTCAGAAGACAATTGGGTATGGTCACCTATTGGACTTGTGAATATGCACTATCCCGAACGTTGGGGTTTCGTACGTTTTACCAATGATGATGAATCAACTACATTACCGCCATTTTATGAAATCGAAAAAACAGCCTGGAATATTTATTATTTGCAACAGGCATACTTTAACAAAAAGCAACACTTTAGTTTTGATTTAACCGAATTGGAAGGACATTCAACGTTGCTGGAAAAAGATTTGGCAAAGTATGATGTACAATTAACGTTCTCTTCCAATAAGAAGTTTTATCACCTCAAATTAAAAGAAAAATACTCAAAATATTATTTTACCATAGATAGCCACGGCAATTTTACAACGAATTATGAATAACAGACGATCATTTCTCAAGGCCGCAGGACTGGGTTTAGCAACATTGCAGTTAAATCCTTTCCAACTTTTAGCCAATACTTCACCTTCTTTTACTTTTGATTATTGGCTTTGGATAAGACCAAATGATAAAGAAACAGAAGCTCAAATAAAGAAAAAACTACAGAGCTATAAAGATGCTGGAGTTCGTGGCCTTTTCTTTGAAAATTACAGCAAAAAGCATTTTCAGCTGACGAAGGAATTTGGCATGGAAGCGCACCGTTGGATGTGGACAATGAATCGTGGCGAAAAAGAATTGTTGGAAAAACATCCTGAATATTACGCCGTAAGCCGTTCGGGAAAATCCTGCGCTGACAATCCACCTTATGTCGGCTATTATAGATTTCTGTGTCCTTCACACCCTGATGTACCCAAATATTTGGAAGAAAAAGCACGTGAACAATTACAAATGGAAGATGTCGATGGTTTGCATCTGGACTACATTCGTTATCCCGACGTTGTACTTCCAGTTAATCTTTGGGAAAACTACAACTTGGACCAATCTACCGAATTAGCGGATTATGACTTTTGTTATAGCAAATTTAGTAAAGAAGCTTTTTTGAGAGATACAGGAATAGATATAGACAAAGTCGAAAGGCCAGAACAAAGTTTGTCGTGGCGCGCATTTCGGTATGGACAAATCACAAAAGTCGTTAATCGAGTTTGCGAGGTCGCAAAAGAATACAAAAAACCTGTAACCGCTGCTGTCTTCCCTACTCCAGATTTGGCGCGACGAATCGTGCGACAAGATTGGCCCATGTGGAATCTTTCGGCTGTATTTCCGATGATCTATCACGGTTTCTACAAAGAGCCTATCCATTGGATTGGAACAGCGGTTGAGGAAGGAGTCAATTCTTTAAAAGAAAAATATCCGCTTTACGCAGGGTTGTATTTGCCAGATTTTAAAAATCTAAATGAATTGGAGCAAGCTATTGCCTTAGCAAAGGCAAAAGGTGCTGCAGGTATCTCACTGTTCGGCGAGACTGAATTTGACACCCAAACCATCAATTTGTTACGCAAATTGCATTAAAAATTTTCTTGCCAATGACTAGAAAAAGTCAGGCAAGAAAATTTTATCAAGTGATTAAAATTTCCCTAATCAAGAAAAAAATATTACCTTTGTATCCCGTACATAAGGCTGATGTAATGGAGTAAAAATCCCACATCTATAGTTGAAAATTCCATAATTGCTATGACTAAATATATCTTTGTTACGGGCGGCGTAACCTCGTCGTTAGGGAAAGGCATTATTGCTGCCTCTCTTGCCAAGCTTCTACAGGCACGTGGCTTTAAAGTTACCATTCAAAAGTTTGATCCATACATTAATATCGATCCAGGAACCCTGAATCCATATGAGCATGGGGAGTGTTACGTGACGGAGGACGGTGCAGAAACAGACCTAGACTTAGGACACTACGAGCGTTTTTTGAATGTACCTACTTCGCAAGCAAACAATGTGACAACAGGTCGTATCTACAAACACGTTATCGAACAAGAGCGCGCAGGTGCTTACTTAGGTAAAACAGTACAGGTGGTACCTCACATCACCGACGAAATCAAACGCCGTATGCAGCTTTTGGGGCAGACTGGTGAGTATGATATCGTCATCACAGAATTGGGTGGTACTGTAGGTGATATCGAGTCCCTTCCTTTCGTAGAGGCGGTTCGCCAATTACGTTGGGAATTAGGTAACAACGATTCATTGGTTATTCACTTGACATTGGTTCCTTATTTGGCTGCTGCTGGTGAATTAAAAACAAAGCCAACACAACACTCCGTAAAAACTTTATTAGAATATGGCGTTCAGCCTGATATTTTGGTATGTCGTACAGAACATAAATTGAACCAAGATATTCGTAAAAAATTAGCGTTATTCTGTAATGTTAACGTAAATGCTGTAATTGAATCTATAGATGCATCGACAATTTATGATGTGCCTCTTTTGATGTTGAAAGAGCAATTAGACAAAACGGTATTAACGAAGTTGAAATTATCGACTAAAAATGAGCCAAATTTAGAAAACTGGAAAGCATTTTTAGGTCGTCTTAAAAATCCTACAGATGAAATTAACATCGCATTAGTAGGTAAATACGTTGAACTTCCGGATGCGTACAAATCTATCATCGAAGGATTCATTCATGCTGGTGCTGCAAACGAAACAAAAGTAAAAGTGAAATACGTTGCCGCTGAAAGTATCAGTGATGAGAACGTAGCAGATAAACTAAAAAATATTGATGGCGTGCTAGTAGCTCCAGGATTTGGAGAACGTGGTTTGGAAGGTAAACTAACGACTATCAAACACGTACGTGAAAACAAAATTCCGTTCTTTGGTATCTGTCTAGGGATGCAATGTTCAGTAATAGAATTCGGCCGTAACGTATTGGGATTGAAGGATGCCAACTCATTCGAAATGAATGAAAACACACCTCACCCTGTTATCAATTTGATGGAAGAACAAAAAACAATCAAAAATATGGGTGGTACAATGCGTTTAGGTGCATACGATTGTGAAATCAAAAAAGGTACAAAAGCATTTGCTATTTATGGCAAAACTAAAATTTCGGAACGTCACCGTCACCGTTATGAATTCAATAACGACTACTTAGAACAATACGAGAATGCAGGTATGATCGCTTCAGGATTCAATCCGGATACAGGTTTAGTAGAGATCGTTGAATTAAAAGATCATCCATTCTTCGTGGCTGGACAGTTTCACCCAGAATTAAAGTCAACTGTTGCAAATCCTCACCCACTTTTTGTTAGCTTTGTAGCCGCTGCTTTAGCGAATAAAAAAACAGTAAAAAAATAATTTTTTGACTAAAATATTTTAAATGGATAGAAATAACATAATTGGATTAGTTTTAATCTTCTTGATTTTCGGAGGCTCATTCTACTTGATGAAGCCTAGCGAAGCTGAAATTAAACTAGAACAAGCAAGACAAGACTCTATTGCTGCCGTGAAAAATGGCGTAGTAGCGAATCAAGATACAAACACACAAGTTCTTCAATTGGACTCAACAGCTTTAGCAAAACCATTTGGGGCAGCTAAAGTTGGTCAAGAGGAATTAGTAACATTAGAAAATGACATTCTTAAAATCGACTTGACTACTAAAGGTGCTAAAGTTAAGAATGTATTATTGAAAGGTGAAGAAAACTTCGATGGCTCAGCCTTAAATATCATTGAAGGAGACAACAATAAATTTGGTTTCATTTTCAAAGCTGCTGGCGAAAATATTTACACGAATGATCTATTATTTTCGGTAGTAAATAAATCCGCTAAATCAGCGACTTTGCGTCTAAGCTATAAAGCTGATCAATATTTAGAATACACGTATACACTTACGGATGGACATAATGTAGCTTTAAATGTTAATGCAGTTGGTATTCAAAATCTAGTTGATGTTCAGCAAAAGTCATTGATTTTAGATTGGGAAACTACCATTTTACAAAAAGAGCAAAATATCAAATCTGAAAGAGAAAAATCAACAATTTTCTTCAAAGACGCTGAAGCGAACATTGATTACTTATCTGAAACAAGTGATGACGAAGAAAAATTGGACGAGAGCAAATTGGAATGGATTGCGTTTAAGCAACACTTCTTCTCTTCTATCCTTTCTTCAAAACAAAAATTTGAAAACACAAACTTAGTAACAAAAATCGCTACACAAGATGGTGTAGTGAAAACGTTCAAAGCTACTGCGGAATTAGGGTTCAATGCCCAAGCAAACAATCATTACGAATTCAACTATTTCTTCGGGCCAAACAAATACAATACGTTAAAAGCAGAAGGTCAATCGTATGACAAGCTTATCAATATGGGTTGGGGACCTATCGGTTTGATCAACAGATTCATCACTGTTCCTTTATTTGATTGGTTGGATGGTTATGCATTGAGCTATGGTATCGTGATTTTGATTTTGACTTTATTGTTGAAAGGTGCGATGTTCCCACTGACACGCAAATCGTATTTGTCGATGGCAAAAATGCGCGTGTTGAAACCACAATTGGACACTATCAAAGAAAAAGTAGGCGAAGACAACCCCATGTTGTTGCAACAAGAGCAAATGAAATTATACAAACAAGCGGGTGTAAATCCACTTGGCGGTTGTTTGCCTTTGTTATTGCAAATGCCATTTACCTTAGCTTTCTTCTTCTTCTTCCCGAACTTGTACGAACTAAGAGGTGAGAGCTTCCTTTGGATGAAAGATTTATCAACATACGATACATTCTTTTCTTTCAGTCCGATAATGGGTATTGGTCACGTTTCACTAATGTGTGTGTTGATGACATTGGTTACATTGTTGACAACTTGGTACAATAACGTAACATCAGGAGCGACATCAGGAATGGCTAGCCAAATGAAATACATTGGTTACATCATGCCATTATTGTTCTTCTTTATGTTGAATAGTTTCCCTGCTGGATTGAATTACTATTACTTCTTAGGTGCTGTATTCACATTCTTAACGCAATTTATCATCCGTCAATCAATCGATGATGACAAAATCTTAGCGAAATTAGAAGAGAACAAGAAAAATCCAAAAGTGCAAAAGAAATCATCTTTCCAAGCAAAAATGGAAGAAATGATGAGACAGCAACAAGCTGCACAACACAATAAAAACAAATAATCTCCACCGAGATTATACATAAAACAAAACTCCCGATTAGTTATTCACTAATCGGGAGTTTTGTTTTATTTCTACTTCGTCATTCCGACGACAGGAATCAAAAAAATTATGCTTAAAAATTGCTAATATTAATTCAAGTCAAACTTATAACCTACGCCTTTTACAGTAGAAACGTATGTTTCGCCAATTTTCTCACGAAGCTTACGAATATGAACGTCAATCGTACGGTTGGTAACCACCACAGAATCTTCCCAAATAGCTTTCAAAATTTGTTCGCGTGTGTAGACTTTGTTCGGTTTGGATGCTAACAAGTATAGCAATTCAAATTCCTTACGCGCTAAAATAATTTTTTCTTCACCACGATAAACAATAAATTCATCACGATCTATTACCAAGTCCGCGATTGTAACTTTGTCTGAAGGTGCTTCCACGATTTCTTGACTTGTTCTACGCAAAATAGCATTGATACGTGACATCAACGCACGTGGTTTGATAGGTTTCGCAATATAATCATCAGCTCCCACGTGAAACCCAGCGATTTCTGAATATTCCTCGCTACGCGCTGTCAGAAATACCATAAATGTATGTTTGAATTCGGGCATAGCACGCATCACACGACACGCTTCAATACCGTCCATCACAGGCATCATGACATCTAAAATAATTAAATCAGGATTTACTTCTTTGGCTTTCTCTATTGCAAGTCTTCCATTGGTAGCGGTGTATACCTGGTAACCTTCTCGTGTTAAGTTGTAGGAAATGAGATCTAAAATATCCTGCTCATCATCTACCACAAGTATTTTTTGCTTGACACTCATAGCTTGTTTTTTTGCTAAAATATGTACTTAATGGTAAGATAAAGTTAATCAAATATTATGAAATTGTTAAGCCCTAAAATAGACTTAACAATTTCATAAATGTTTTATTTTGTAAGAATGGTTTTGAGTAAGTCTTCCAACTCTTTACTGCGCAAGTTTTTAGCCAAAATTTTGCCGTCAGGATCCAATACCACTGAGCTAGGGATCGCTTTAATGCGGTAATCGATAATCAAGTCCGAAGACCAAGCTTTCAAATCCGAGATATTGGTCCATGTTAACTTATCTTCTTCGATAGCACGCATCCAAGAACCAGGATTGTTATCTAAAGAAACGCCCAATATTTCAAACCCCTTGTTTTTGTAATCGTTGTAAATACGGACTAAATTTGGATTTTCTTTGCGACATGGCACACACCACGAAGCCCAGAAATCTACCAACACATATTTACCGCGGTAATCCGAAAGCTTCACCGTCTTGTTACTTGGCGTGTACGCTTCAAACTCTGGCGCAGGTTGTCCAACAGCCAATCTTTTCAATTTTTCAATTTCCTCACGGAATTGATTGACAATGGCGTTATCTTCAAACTGTGTCTTAATTTTATCCGAATAAGCTATCAATTCTGATTCAGCCAATTCAGGATCCAAGGTGCTCATTGCAAAAAATCCAGCCAAATCATTTTGCTTTTCAGCAAAAGAAACCGCTTCTTTCGTATAGAAACGCATGCTATTACGGTATTCCGCTAAATATTCCGAACGCAGAATGTCAATTTCAGCTTCTGATTTATCAGCAATACGCTTTGTAAAATCCGATTGCAAGGAATCTTCTACGAATTCTTTACGCGCCTTGATGGGCGCAAATTGCTTCAAAGCTGTAGACAAATCTGATCCCTGCACATCATAAGTTTCAGGATTCTGTAAGTCCGCATTAAACACCACTTCTTCTCCTGGAGTGAGAATAATTGGGTATTTATTATTACCAATTTGAACAGACATCAGACGCGATTGCGTAGCTGGTCGTTCAAATTGGAATTTATTAAGATCCGAAAGAAAGACAGAATCCAACTTACGATCACCTTCATAAAAAGCTACCACTTTCACGTTTCCAGGATTTTTAATTTCTCCCGAAATTGAAATTGTGTCTTTGTTCGAACATCCAATCACACTTAATAATGCCGCACCCGCCAAAAAAGATTGTAGCTTTCTCATAGTATCTGTTTTAAAAGTTTATTTTGTCAAAAAATCCTTTGCACGCGCAATTGCTTTGTCCAAACCACTTGCTTCTTTACCACCTGCTGTCGCAAAGAATGGCTGACCGCCACCGCCACCTTGTATATCTTTTGCTAAATCACGAATAATTGCACCTGCATTTAATCCTTTTTCTTTCACTAAATCTTCCGAAACAACCACCGTTAAACTTGGTTTTCCATCAAATTCAGCACCCAAGACTAGGAATAAATTATTCAAAGCGCCTTTTAATGCGTAAGCTAACGTTTTTACCGCATCCGCATTTGGTAAATCAACTCTAGAAGCCAAGAAATTCACGCCATCTATAGTTTCGAATTTAGCTTCCAAATCTTTCTTCATTGAAAGTGATTTCTCACGAATAGTATTTTCGATTTCTTTCTTCAATGCTCCATTTTCTTCCACAATTTTAGAAACTGCAGAAATGAAATCTTTCGGATTATTTAATATCTCACGCATATTTTGCGCCAACTCAAAATGCTCACGAATCACCGCAGTAGCTTTTGTACCCGTGATCGCTTCGATACGACGTACACCTGCCGCAACAGCCGACTCCGACACAATCTTGAAGAATCCAATCTGTCCAGTTGCTTTCACGTGCGTACCGCCACAAAGCTCTTTTGAAAATTTATCTTCAAAAGTAATGACACGAACGAAATCACCATATTTTTCACCGAATAAAGCTGTCACACCAGAATCTATTGCTTTTTGATATGGAACTTGACGCTCTTCTTTCAACGCAATATTCTCACGAATTTTTGCATTTACGATATCTTCAACTGCTTTGATTTCGTCATAAGTCATCTTTGAGAAATGCGAAATATCAAAACGTAATACATCAGGATTTACCAATGAACCTTTTTGATTCACATGATCACCTAAAACTTGTTTCAAAGCTGCATGCAACAAGTGCGTCGCAGAGTGGTTTGATTCTGTATCCAAACGCTTAGCAACATCTACTTTAGCTTCAAAAGTTCCTTCCAAAGAAGAAGGCAATTGATTCACGAAGTGAACGAAAAGACCATTTTCTTTCTTTGTATCTGTTATAAATACTTTCTCACCAGATTCTGACACTAAAACTCCTGAATCCCCTACTTGACCACCACCTTCAGCATAGAAAGGCGTAACCGATAACACCAACTGGTATTGATCTTTACCCTTAGCCGAAACTTTACGGTATTTTACGATTTCTGTAGTAGCAGTTAAAGTATCATAACCCACAAATTCGGTATCGTCACTATCATTAACAATTACCCAATCGCCAGTATCAATAGCTGTAGCTGCTCTTGATCGATCTTTTTGCGCTTGTAAAGCTTTATCGAAAGCTTCCATATCAACTGTCAAACCCTTTTCACGAGCTAATAAATCCGTCAAGTCGATAGGGAAACCGTATGTATCAAACAGTTCGAAAGCAAAATCACCATCAATGATTTTATTTCCTTCTGCGTAGTTTTCAAATCGCTGAATACCGGTTGTCAATGTACGTAAGAATGAAACTTCTTCTTCTAAAATTACTTTCTCCACGAAATCTTGCTGTGCATACAACTCATCAAATACCCCTTTGAATTGCTCAGCTAATACAGGAACTAATTCGTGGAAAAACGGATTTTTGAAATTCAAGAATGTATACGCATAACGTACCGCACGACGTAAAATACGACGGATTACGTAACCTGCTTTATTGTTTGAAGGTAATTGACCGTCAGCAATAGCGAAACTCACCGCACGTATATGATCCGAAATCACACGCATAGCGATATCCGTTTTCTCGTCAGCTCCGTATTTAATGCCCGATTTTTCCGAGATAAATGAAATCAACGGTTGAAATACATCGGTATCGTAGTTGGATGTTTTGCCTTGAATACAACGCACCAAACGCTCAAAGCCCATCCCCGTATCCACATGTTTATTTGGTAAAGATTCTAAACTTCCGTTTTTCAAGCGGTTGAACTGCATAAATACTAAGTTCCAAATCTCAATCACTTGAGGATGGTCCGCATTTACCAAATCTTGACCTTTTACTTGTGCGCGCTCTTCTGTTGAACGCATATCAAAATGGATTTCAGAACAAGGTCCACAGGGTCCTTGGTCACCCATTTCCCAAAAGTTATCCTTTTTATTTCCTAATAAGATTCTGTCTTCAGCTATAAGTGACTTCCAAAATTCATAAGCTTCCGTATCACGCTCCAAATTCTCAGAAGCATCACCTTCAAAAATCGTTACATACAAACGGTCTTTGTCCAATTTATAGACTTCTGTCAATAATTCCCAAGCCCATTCTATAGCTTCTTTTTTGAAGTAATCGCCAAATGACCAGTTCCCCAACATTTCGAATAAGGTATGGTGATACGTATCAATCCCCACTTCTTCCAAGTCATTGTGCTTTCCAGATACGCGCAAACAACGTTGTGTATCGGCTACTCTCGGATATTTAACCGCGGATTCTCCCAAAAACAATTCTTTGAATTGGTTCATTCCGGCATTTGTAAACATCAAAGTAGGGTCATTTTTGACTACCACGGGAGCCGATGGTACGATATGGTGTGATTTGCTTTGAAAAAAATCCAAAAACGCTGCGCGTATTTCTCTACTGGTCATGAAATTATACTTTTTTAAAGTCGCAAATTTACTCAAAATAGCTGGCTAATACAATCATATTCCAGTTTTGTTAAGCTTTTTAATTTGAACTAAATAACGACAACAATCATTTTTAAAAGGTGCAACACATCATCTTTTTATTGAATAATGTTTAGTAATTTTAGGCTATTACTTACAGCGACCCCAAGATTATATGAGAAAAAAGATTTTAGTACCTACAGATTTTTCAGCCAACGCCTTGTCTGCAGCACTTTATGCGTGCCAAGTTGCAGCGCAAAACAATTACGACATTCTATTATTTCATTGTTATACAACCAGCACCGTAGATACCGCAGATTCGCAAATTCAAGAATTAAAGTCTTCATTGCTACAGGAATATTCTGCTTTGCAAATTGAAACCGAATGTGTCTCCCGCTTGCTGACAGATGTATTACCAGAATATGCAGTTGCACCCACGTTTGTTTTAATCGTATTGGGTACAACAGGTGCAGGTAAGGGGAAATCAGTTATCTGGGGAAGTAACACTTCCTTTATCACGAGTAAAGCTAAAATTCCGGTCATTGCGATTCCTAGCGCAACAGAAAAATTTTCAACTGATAAAGCAGCTATATTAACAAATTTCAAAGCAGAGGAAATTGAAACGCTTAATGCGTATATAAACGAAGTATCTCCGATAAAGCATTTGGACATTATTCACATCTTCAAAGACAATAAAAAGGCGGCTGAAGTGCAACAAGATTTGGAAGATTGGACTTTTAACATCAAACAATTGAGTGGCATAGAGTCTATCAACATTATTGCACAACCTATTCAGCACAACTATGAAGAATTGGATACAATTCCTGAAGTAATTAATCATATTATCACCACAAATAATTACGATTCAATTCTGGTGACTAAAACTCGAAAATCATTTTTTGAAAGAATAATAAATACTTCTGTCTCGCGCCAGATCACATTGACTTTACAAAAACCAACATTCTTTGATAATATTTAATACAAAGCATATGAGCAATAAAATTTTAATACCTGTTGATTTTTCTATACATTCTGACAAAGCCGTAGAATATGCAGTACAATTAGCTGAAAAGAACAATTTTCAAATTGATTTATTACACGTTTTCACAGATCACAGTAATATTTACCATAATGCTTTACAAGATCCTGGCTTAGTAGATCCTCGTGTACCAGAAGCTAAACAAAAAATGGCACAATTGATCGAAAGCCAAAAAAGTGAAACACAAGAAATTTCATTTCAATCACTATATGCTGATGGTAACCTTTACGATGAAGTACGAAGATTAGCAGTTCAAGAACAATACAGTGCCATAATAATGGGTACAAAAGGGGCTTTTGGTTTAGATGCTTTGCTTACTGGTTCCAATATGTTTGATGTATTTTTAAACACAAAAGTTCCCGTATTAGCAGTTCCCTATAGTGAAAAGAAATACAAAGTAGAAAAAGTAGGTCTACTATGTAATTTCAAATATGGTGAAATAGATGTTTTGAAGCAGGCTGTAAAAGTTTACGGTACTGATTTCGAATTGGTGTTAATCCATGTCAATACTTCGGATGAGTCCATTCATAATATTGATAAAAGCTTTGATGTGTTTATTGATAAGATTATCGAAGAAACAGGTATTGAAGATATCTCCTATGTGATCAAAGCACAAACTTTCTTTGTACAATATAAAGAGGATATTTCTTCAGCAATTAATACAGTGATATCGGATGAGTTATTAGATGTACTATTAGTAACAAAAAGTAAAAAATCTTTTTTAAGGAAGATTATCGAGGAAAATATTGTTAAAAAAATGGCTTACGACATTAAAATACCAAAGTTCTTTGCTAGAAGATCAGAAATTTAAAACTAAATCTTTGTAGATAAATAATTACATAAATCTTAAAACAATGAATCTTTTTGGAATCATTGTTTTAAGATTTATTTTTTTGGCAACATAATTGTCTTACAGGAAGAAAAAGATATATTATGATTAACAACTACAAAAAAATCTCTCTTGCATTAGCAGCTGGACTATTTTCGACCGTTGCTTTTGCACAAGTTTCACATTCTACAATCGATGGAACTACCCCTTTTGCTCCGAGTTCAGATTATAAAACATGGTCAATTGGATTAAATGCCGGTGTTTTAAATCAATCTAATATATTCGGGTTTAATCGTGCTGGTTTCGATAAATTAAACCACAATCTTGGGTATAGCTCTTATATTAAAAAATATATTTCACCTTCATTTGGATTGAAAGCTCAATATTTAGGTGGAAAAATCGGTGGTGCTAACGAGACAGCAGGTGCTGCAATTTCTGAATTTGAAACTAAAACACCTTGGTCAGCAGCATTATCCGCTGAATGGACGTTAGCTAATACAAACTGGAGATTCGTAAATAGCATTATTAAACCTTATTTCTCAGTTGGTGTAGGTGCGTTGAATTTTGAGACCACTACTACTACTGCAGCTGGTTCTAACACAGCTAGCGCACAAACAAAATTATATGTACCAGTAGACGCAGGTTTGAAATTTGCTATCGCTAAAGGTGTTAACTTAGATTTAGGTTACCAACTAAACTGGTCTAATCAAGATTTCGACGGTATCACTGGAGGTCAATACAAAAATGACTTATTCTCTTATGCACACGCAGGTTTAGAGTTTGCTATCGGTGGATCAGGAAAACCTTTCTTAGGCAATAGCAATCCAGCAGCAACACTAGCATCTGATGTGAACAAAAAATACGATGAAATCAAAGCAGAACGCGACGCTTTAATTGCTTCAAACAGCGAGTTAAAAGGCCAAATACAACAAATCAATGATGGTCTAAAAGATGACGATGGTGATGGTGTACCTAACAAATTTGACAAATGTCCTAATACGCCAACTGGTGTACAGGTAGATGGTGCTGGATGTCCAATTACAGTTAAAAACGAGACTAAAGTTATCGAAAAAATCGTTGTAACAGAAGAAGATAAAAAAGTAGTAGATGAAGCCATCAAAAACTTAGAATTCGAAACTGGTAAATCAACTATTCGTTCGACTTCATACGCTTCATTAGACAGAGTTGCTGCAATTTTAATTGAGAAAAACTTTAGCTTAAAATTAGCTGGACATACAGACAACACAGGTTCTTTACAAACAAACTTACGATTATCTAAAGAGCGTGCAGAAGCAGTGAAAGCTTATTTAGTATCTAAAGGTGCCAACGCTTCACGTATCGAAGCTACTGGTTACGGTCCAAACCAACCTATCGCGTCAAACAGCACAGCTGAAGGTCGTCAGCAAAATCGTCGTGTAGAATTTACACTATTTTAATATAAATTACACATTAAATTATTTAAAACGGCTTTGATTAATCTCAAAGCCGTTTTTTTTTATGCCACCAATTGTAAGTTTTAAACTACATCATTGAATAAAAAATCCCAAGAAAAATCACAAAACAAATTGATTAACAAAAACTTAATAAATAAAACCAATTGAATTTATTTTAAAATAAATATCAAATCTCATTAAAATCAAGAAGTAATATTTATATTTGCAACACAATGTTGTATAAAACAATTTTATATTGCTTTTGTTTATGGTTAAAATGTACTCTATTATGAAAATGAATAATTTTATTAAGACGTCTGGATTATTACTCGGACTATTAGCGACATCAAGCATTTACGCTCAAGATGCTATTTATGACAGTTCTCTACCTAGCTCTACGTATAGAACTTGGTCATTCGGTTTGAACGGTGGTTTGTTAAGCCAAGAAAGCAAATTTGGATTTAATAAAGGCAATTTAGAGTTAGGCTATAGTGCTTATATTAAAAAGCACTTATCACCAAATTTCGGATTTAAACTCCAGTATTTAGGTGGTAAGATTCGCGAAGAATCTAATTCAACTACGCAGTTTGAAACTAAATTACCTTGGTCACTTGCATTCTCAGGGGAATATGTGTCAAATTTATTCAATTCAAAAGTAGTAAGACCATATGTAGCAGCAGGAATTGGTTATTTAAATGCTAACAGAAGTTCAGGCTCCTCTGAAGTGGATGTAAAAAGAGTTTTTGTACCTGCTGACCTAGGTTTAAAATTTGTTATCGGAAAAGGTGTTAACTTGGATTTAGGCTATCAATTCAACTGGACTAATGATTATTTCGATGGCAAGCAAGTCAATACATTCCCTTATGATCTATTCTCTTATCTCCACACGGGATTAGAATTTGCACTAGGTTCAAAAGAAAAACCATTTATTCAAAATACTAAACGCAACAATTCAGCAGATCTATTAGCACAAAAATATGATGAGTTAAAGGCTGCTCAAGATGCTATTTTGAAATCTAATCAGGAAGTTAAAGATCAATTAGGCAACTTAGTTAATGGCTTAAAGGATGATGATAATGACGGTGTAGCAAATGTATATGACAAGTGTCCAAATACACCTGTAGGTACAAAAGTAGATGGTTCAGGTTGTCCTCTTCCAGAATTAAAATTACCTGAAAGCGAAAAACAAGTAATTATTGAGGCTGTCCGAAATTTAGAATTCGATTTCAACCAAGCTACTATCCGTTCTTCATCTAATAGTTATTTAAACAAAGTAGCTGATTTAATGAAAGACAAAGGATATAATCTAAAATTAGATGGATATACTGATAACATTGGCAGTGCTGCTGTAAACCAAAAGTTATCTAAAGATCGTGCTGATGCAGTTAAAGCTTACTTAGTTTCAAAAGGAGTAAGTTCAAATAAAATTGAGACTGCAGGACATGGCGCTAAATTCCCTATTAGTTCGAATAGTACGGAAGAAGGTCGTCAACAAAATCGCCGCGTAGAATTTTCACTATATTAATTCTCAGGATTGTTAAAGGTTAAAGGGGAACTGGCGAGTTCCCCTTTATATTTACACAAAAGCACTAAAGCCTGTAATACTTCTTGCTACTATTAAAGAATTGATTTCTTTTGTGCCTTCGTAAGAATATATTGCTTCAGCATCAGCTAAAAATCTAGCTACATTATATTCTAGTAAAATTCCATTTCCTCCCATCACTTCTCGTGCACGCGACACAATATCTCGAGTACGCAATGTGCAGAATACCTTAGCTAAAGACGCATGTTCATCTTTCAATTTACCTTCATCTTGTAATTCAGACAATCTATATGTAAGTGTCTGCATTGCCGTGAGGTTAGATAGCATTTCTACCAAATGATTTTGTATTAATTGGAAAGAGGCGATAGGTTTTCCAAACTGTTCACGCTTCAACGTATATTCCAAGGCATTTTCATAAGCTCCACGCGCACAACCAACCGCCATCCACGCAACCCCAGCTCTTGTCATCTGCAATACTTTGGCTGTATCTTTAAACGAATTTGCATTCGGCAATCTATCGGATTCAGGGATTATACAATTTGTCAATGTAATCAAGCCATTTTGCACAATACGAAGTGCCATTTTGCCTTTGATCTTTTCTACAGAAAAACCTGGATTTTCTTTCCGAACAATAAAACCTTTGACTTGATTGTCATCAACGTCACGAGCCCAAATTATTGTTATATCCGAAAATGTTGAATTACCTATCCATTTTTTCTGTCCATTCAGCACCCAACCTTCTGCCGTTTTCTTACAAGTAGTCGTCAAACCACCAGCCGTAGCTGATCCAACTTCAGGCTCCGTCAACCCAAAAGCACCTATTTTTTTCAATTGTTGCATCTGTGGCAACCATTCTTGTTTTTGCTCTTCCGAACCGCACATATATATAGATCCCATGGCCAAGCCACTTTGCACACCTAAGAAGGTTGCAATCGAAGGATCGATACGCCCAAATTCAGCGGCAATAATCCCGTCCATTAATGAAGTTCCACCTGCACAGCCATAGCCTTCATATACGTACCCGCAGACATTCAGCTCAGCCAATTTTGGAATTATTTCAAAAGGGAATTCATCATGCAACCAATATTTATTGACTAAAGGCTTTATTTCTGCTTCCAAAAAAGCCCTCACTTTCAACTGCAATTCTCTATCCGCAGGAGACAACTTTGCTTCTACAGCATAAAAATCTGCATCAATGGGCGGTGGATCTTTTTTCTTCTTTTGTGAAGTAAGCATTTTCATTGCCATTTGTAGTTGCCGCTCATCCATTTTGGATACCGAATTTATTACCGCAGCTAAATCAACTTTTTGGGATAATTTTTCAAGTTGTGCCAAATCCACTGATTTAAACAACTTTATCAATTTTTGAATCTTCTCAAACATAATATCTCCTTTTGTGTATGATCTTTTTTTATTAAAATAACTTTTTATTGTTGCATTTCAAGAAATGTATACTATATTTGCATCCGAAATAACACGAAAATTATTTTTAATAACTGATAATCAGTTTGTTATATTAAAAATAAAAAAAGTTTTATTTTTTGGGTTACCTTTTATGGTTACCCGTATTAATAGGTATAGTAAACGAAATTGTTTCAATTAAAATAGAAAATTAAAAGATGAAAAATTTATTCGCATTCGGATTTTTAGCATTAGCTTTAACTGTAGTTTCATGTAACAACACTACAAAAACTGAAGAAACTGCTGATTCTTTAACTAACGTTATCGATTCTACAGCTACAGCTTTAACTGATTCTATCAACGCTACAGCTGATTCAGCTACTGCAGTTGTTGATTCTATCGCTGATTCAGTTGCTAACGCTCAATAATTCCGATAAGAGTTAAAATACTCCAAAAAGCTCGTGTTCTGATGACACGGGCTTTTTTGTTTATATAAATCCCCGAATAAACGTAATATTTCTTATTTTTGAGGCTAACTTAATTAGTCCTTCTGACTTGTATTATTTTAACTTATGACATTATCATCGCTTACAGCCGTCACTCCAGTAGACGGAAGATATTACAATGCTACAAAAGAATTATCTGACTATTTCTCAGAATTTGCACTTATCAAATACCGCGTTCTAGTAGAAGTAGAATATTTTATAGCCTTAGCTGAATCAGGAATACCACAATTAACACATTTTGATGGTTCTTTAAATGATAAATTGAGAAATATTTATCAGAACTTTTCAATCGAAGATGCGCAATGGATCAAAGACACGGAGAAAGTAACCAACCACGATGTGAAAGCCGTAGAATATTTTTTGAAAAATGAATTTGAGAAATTAGGCTTACACGATTCTTTAGAGTTCATTCACTTCGGTTTGACTTCTCAAGATATTAACAATACAGCTATTCCGTACTCTTGGAAAGAAGCGATCAATAATGTTTACCTACCTACAGTCACTGAATTAATAAATGAATTGAAGGGATTATCTGACGAATGGAAAGATATTTCAATGTTGGCCCGTACACACGGACAACCCGCATCTCCTACTCGTTTGGGGAAAGAGATCAAGGTTTTCATTGAGCGTATCGAAAAACAAGTTAACACATTGAAAACTGTTCCTTATTCTGCGAAATTTGGTGGTGCTACTGGTAATTTCAATGCACATCATGTGGCCTATCCGCAATTGGATTGGGTTGCTTTTGGAAATAAATTTGTTAATGAACAATTAGGTCTTGATCGTTCGCAGACAACAACACAAATTGAACATTACGATAATTTTGCGGCAAGTTGCGATGCATTAAAACGTATCAACAATATCGTAATCGACCTTTGCAGAGATATTTGGACGTATATCTCTATGGATTACTTTAAGCAAAAAATCACAGCTGGACAAATTGGTTCTTCTGCAATGCCACACAAAGTAAATCCTATTGATTTCGAAAATGCGGAAGGAAACTTGGGTATTGCTAATGCTATTTTAGAACATCTGGCTGCTAAATTGCCTATTTCAAGGTTACAACGTGATTTAACTGATTCTACGGTATTACGTAACGTTGGTGTTCCATTTGCACATACGTTGATTGCGTTCAAATCGACTTTGCGTGGTCTACGTAAATTAATTTTAAATGCTGACGCTTTCCAAAAAGATCTAGAAAACAATTGGGCTGTAGTGGCAGAAGCTATTCAAACAATTCTTCGTCGAGAAGGTTATCCTAAACCATACGAAGCATTGAAAGATTTGACACGCACAAATGCACATGTGACACAAGAAACAATTGCAGTTTTCGTAGAAGGTCTAAATGTATCTGACGAAGTTAAAGCTGAAATCAAAAATATCACACCTTCAAATTACACCGGTGTAGCTTTGTAAGCTTTTACGATTCAATGACGTGGATCATTTTTCTATCTACTATATTTGAATAATTTTTTAATAATTATGGCAACAATTAACGTATATACAGAATCTACTCCAAACCCTTCGACAATGAAGTTTTTGGTAAATAAACTTTTAATCAACGGAAGTGTAGATTTTCCAGATAGAGAAAAAGCACAAGAGTCACCTTTCGCGCGCGAATTATTCAAATTCAACTTTGTAAATGGTGTTTTCTTTGCTTCTAATTTTGTGACGATTACGAAAACTGATGATGCAGACTGGAGTGATATCGAAGCGCTATTGAAAGAATTTGTAAAAGGCGCTGTTGAATCGGAATTGAAAATCCAAGAGGTTGCAAAAGATGAAGATGTAACTTTTGAAGGTACGGATACAGAAATCAAAATTCAACAAGTATTACACGATTATGTAAGACCTGCTGTAGAACAAGATGGTGGTGCTATTGCCTACAAATCTTTCGAAAATGGCACAGTAACTGTCGAATTAAGAGGTTCATGTAGTGGCTGTCCTTCTTCGACTATTACGTTGAAATCCGGAATTGAAGGATTACTAAAACGTATGGTTCCTGAGGTTGAAGAAGTCGTAGCAGAAGCTATGTAATCGGAATCCAAGATATTATATTCGTAAGAAGGCTTAGTAAAACTTTACTAGGCCTTTTTTATGTAGTTATCCAATCCATTGATTAACTTTAATAAATTATCCACTCTGCATGAAATATATAGGCTTACTCATCACAATTATTCTTTTTATACGCTGTACAACGAATATTGAAGTTGATCTAATTGTACACAATGCAAAAGTATATACAGTTGATTCTACTTTTACAATTCGAGAAGCATTTGCCGTAAAAAATGGTATTTTCATCGATATTGGTACGAGTAAACAAATATTAGCACGATATAAAGCCAAAGAAATTATTGACGCACAGCAAAAACCGATTTACCCAGGATTTTATGATGGTCATGCACATACATTTATGTTGGCCGATTACTTGCAACAAGTAGATTTGGTTGGATGCAAATCCATAGATGAACTTATTTCAAAAGTGCAAGAGTATAGAAAAAAGAACCCTGAAACAAAATGGATATTAGGTGGTGGATGGGATCAAAACCTCTGGCCTGACAATGCATATCCGCACCGCGATACGTTAGATAAATATTTCCCTGATATTCCTGTATTCTTACATCGCATCGATTACCATGCAGCTATTGCTAATTCAGAAGCCTTGCGTATTGCACAAATAGACACTGTAGTTAATGTAGAAGGCGGAAAAATAGATGTTGATTCTGCTCAACGTATTACAGGTGTTTTGATAGATAATGCGATGGCACATGTGACAAAATATATTCCAGCCGGAAATGAAATAAATATTCTTCAAAAACTTAGACAAGCGCAGGATTCTTTGTTTTCTGTGGGATTAACATCAGTCGTGGATGCGGGATTAGATACCGAACAATTGGAATTGCTAAAGAAATTTTACGAACAAGATTCTTTGAAAATTCGCAATTATGCAATGCTATTTGCCGAACCTCATAATATTTCAAAATACATCAATGAAGGAATTTACGAATCCGATAGACTAAACATCAAAGCGATAAAACTAATGGCTGATGGCGCATTGGGATCACGTGGTGCCTGCCTTTTGGAAAATTACAGTGATGATAGCACAAAAGGTTTTCTGCTACATTCTCGAGCAGAATTCGAAGAATCTTTAGCACTCTTAGCCAACTCTCCTTTTCAAGTAGCGATTCATGCGATTGGTGACTCTACAAATAGAATGCTGTTGGATATCTATGGCGCACTAAATGTGAAAAGCAAAAGATGGCGTATCGAACATGCGCAAGTCGTACATCCTTCAGATTTTATCAAATTCAAAACGTTTAATATTATTCCATCTATTCAACCTACACATGCAACTTCTGACATGGGTTGGATCAATGATAGACTCGGTGCAGAAAGAGCTAAAGGAGCGTACGCTTATAAAAAATTAGTAGAAGCGTACGGCAAAGTAATTATAGGTACCGATTTTCCTATTGAACACTTCAATCCATTATACAGTTTTCACGCAGCTGTAACGCGTCAAAATGCATTGGGATTACCTAAAGAAGGTTTTCAAATTGACCAAGCACTTTCACGAGAAGAAGCGCTTCGCGGAATGACTATCTGGGCTGCATTTGGTGCTTTGCAAGAGAAGAAACGTGGTTCTATTGAAAAGGGGAAAGATGCTGATTTTGTAATGCTAGAAGATGATATTATGACCGCAGAAAACAATAAATTGAGAAATATCAAAACCCTTCGAACGGTGATCGCCGGAGAATCGGTTTACATAAAACCCTAACAAAAAATGGAGCTCATAAGCTCCATTTTTTTATTGCATATCGAATAAATGTTTTTCCGCATGGTATGAAGAACGAACCAAAGGCCCCGATTCTACATATTTAAAGCCCATTTCCAAACCTATTTGTTTGTATTTATCAAATTGTGCAGGCGTAATCCAATCAATCACCGGATGATGTGCTTTCGTCGGTTGAAGATATTGACCTAAAGTCAAAATATGCACACCAACGTTATACAAATCTTGCATCGCTTCGATTACATCTTCTTCCGTCTCTCCTAGCCCAAGCATAATACCTGATTTTGTTCGTAATCCTGCTTCCGAAATACGACGAAGGCATTCTAAAGAACGATCATATTTCGCCTGTATGCGAACTTCTCTTGTTAAACGACGAACAGTTTCTAAATTGTGTGAAACTACCTCAGGACGCACAGCAATTACGCGTTCCAAATTCTCCCATTGTCCTTTAAAATCAGGAATCAACGTCTCTAATGTCGTTTCAGGACTTTCGCGACGAATAGCATTAATAGTTTCTGCCCAAATCGTAGAACCACCATCTTTTAAATCATCACGATCCACCGAAGTAATTACACAATGCTTTACCTGCATCAACTTCACGGAATTCGCTACACGATTTGGCTCATCCGTATCCACAGCCAATGGTCGACCCGTTGCTACCGCACAGAATGAACATGATCGTGTACAGATATTCCCCAAAATCATAAATGTAGCCGTTCCTGCTCCCCAACATTCACCCATGTTAGGACAATTGCCACTCTCACAAATCGTATGTAATTTATGCTCGTCTACTAAATTACGAACATGACGATACTCTTTTCCTACAGGAAGCTTTACACGCAACCAATCAGGCTTGCGCTGTGTCTGTTGGACAGGTATAACGGGTAGTTCTATCATAACACAAATGTAAGCAAACTTTGCAAAATCTATAAATGATAATTTATTACTGCAATCATCAATTTGTAATATTCGAAACCACTCCACAAAAAAAGCTTTCCAAAAATTGGAAAGCTTTTAAATAATAAAAATAATTTACCTAAGTAGTGGTATTAAAATTCAAATCCTACACCAAACGATAATACTCTGTTCTTAACATCATTTGATGGAAACTTGTCTCCAGCAATATTAGTAAGACCTAGTCCATAATTAGCGTTGATCAAGAAACCACCTGGCAATTTCACTCCAGCAGTAATATTAGCACCAAAATCAACCCCTTTCAATGTTTCATCCTTACCGAACTTAAATTCATTCAAAGTAGTTGATGAAGCATCTCCATTTCCTGATATAGCATTTAACTTATTTTTTCCGCTCACACCAAAACCCACATATGGACCAGCGCCTAATTGTAATTCAGCAGCACCTACAGGCAATTTACCTACAAAATTAACTGGAACTTCAATCCACATTGTATTTTGATTTAACTCGTATGTAGTACCGTTGAATTTATATTCAGCAAATTTAGCTCCTTTACCTTGCAATGAAATTCCTGGTTGTATTGCAAAGTTTTGGTTGATGTTTGCATTCAAATAACCAGTGATATAGAAATTCAATGCAGACTTTGTATCAGACAAATCATCCGAACTTCCATAGCTATATGATGGAAGAGTAACACCTGCTTTTAATCCATAACCAGTTTGAGCTTGTGCTCCTGCTGCCATTAATAATGCCGCACCTAGAGATAGTAAAACTTTTTTCATGCCTTAATATATTTAATTTAAATTATGCTGTTACCCTGAATCCCAAATGAGTAACATATCCCAAAGGCATTTGCAAATTTGATACCAAAAATTAAAGCCTGGATATTTATGTTTTATTTGAATTTATTTTTGGCAATTACAAAATTAAGAGTTACTTTTGCACACCCAGTAAGGGAAAAGGGTCGGATGGCCGAGTGGCTAGGCAGAGGTCTGCAAAACCTCCTACAGCGGTTCGAATCCGCTTCCGACCTCGTTTAAAACGTAATATAAAATATTAAATACAATGGGAGTTACACGTTTAAAAAGAAAAGATAGAAGAAACAAAACTGTTTCACGTGTTGAAGTTCAGTTTTTGAAATTAGGCCGTAACATTGAACTAGGTTCTCGTTCACAAATGCCTAAAAAAAGTCAAATCGTTAAAAACGATGAAATCTTAAACAAATTAGCTGCTGACGCTAAATAGTTTTATTTCATTTCTATGATATAAAAAAGGTTTACATTCACATGTAAACCTTTTTTATTGTTCTGAAAATTTATCAAACAAAGAAAATCCCATATCGAATGATATGGGATTTAATATTTCGAAAGAATTTATTAGTCCTGAATAGCAGCAATACCAGGTAATACTTTACCTTCCATGTATTCCAATAGTGCCCCCCCCCCAGTACTTACATAGCTAACATGCTCTGTCATATCAAATTTGGCAACCGCAGCCGCTGAATCACCACCACCGATTAATGAGAATGCGCCTTGCTCTGTCGCTAACACAACAGCATCAGCTACAACTTTAGTTCCTGTAGCAAAAGTGTCGAATTCAAAAACTCCCATAGGGCCATTCCACAGTAATGTTTTCGAAGCTGAGATTACTTCTGCAAAATGCTTTGCTGATTCCGCACCGATATCTAGGCCTTCTAATCCAGCAGGAATTTGGTCATTAGGACCATCGTAAACATTTGCATCATTTGAAAATGCATCCGCAATTTGTGCATCTGTTGGCAATACCAAATTAACGCCTTTCGCTTCCGCTTTCTTTACTAACTCATTTGCTAAATCCAATTTATCATTTTCACAAAGTGAATTACCAATCTCGCCACCACGCGCTTTTACAAAAGTATAAGCCATACCGCCACCAATGATTAAGTTGTCCACTTTATCTAATAGTGCTTCGATTAATTGGATCTTATCAGAAACTTTAGCTCCACCCATAATAGCTGTGAATGGACGCTCAGGATTGTTTAATACTTTTTCTGCATTCTTTAATTCCGACTCGATTAAGTAACCAAAGTATTTTGCATCGCCAAAAAATTGTGCAACAATAGCAGTAGAAGCGTGAGCACGGTGAGCTGTACCAAATGCATCATTCACATATACATCGCCCAATTTTGACAATTTCTCTGCAAAATCTTTATCACCTTTTTCTTCTTCTTTGTAGAAACGTAAATTTTCTAACAATAAAACTTCACCAGCTTTTAAGTTTGCAGCTTTATCAATTGCTTCTTGTCCTATACAATCATTTGCAAACTGTACATCTACACCTAATACTTTAGATAAATGAGCTACGATATGGCGCAAAGAGTATTTATCCGTAGGTCCATCTTTTGGTCTACCTAAGTGAGACATTAAAATTACAGAACCACCGTCATTTAATATTTTTTTAATAGTCGGGGCTGCACCTTGGATACGGTTATCGTCCGTGATATTGAAATTTTCATCAAAAGGAACGTTAAAGTCCACACGAATTAATACTTTTTTACCCGAAAAATTAAAGTTGTCAATTGTTTTCATATTCTTTTCCTGTAATCAAGAGGTTTTAGAAATATTGTTAAACAATATTTACCCTTGAAATGTATTTTTTTAGTTAAGTTGATTAAAGGTGTAAATATATAAAAAGCAAAGAAATATTTATATCTCTTTGCTTTTTAGTATTTAATAAATTTCTATAGCATAAGGTATTCGAGCTTGAATACCTGTATTTTGCATGATTTTTTGCAGCTCGCCAATATACTTTTGGTATTCGCCAAATTCTTCCCCTATCATATAAGCTTTTATTTTATCTTTTGATGTAGAAAGAATAGATGCAAAAGGTTCTTCTTTCGCAGGATATTCTTTGGTATAATACGAAGTAATTTTACCTTTTGATGCAGAAGCATTAATCGCAGTTTGCAAATTACCAATCTTATCTACTAAGCCTATTTCCAAAGCTTGATCTCCTGTCCACACACGCCCTTGTCCAATACTATCGACCTGCGCAACAGTCATATTGCGACCTTTTGCTACACGATCCATAAAAGTACCATAGATTTTATTGACCTCAACCTGAATAATTGCTTTCTCTTCTTCAGTAAGTGGTTTATCCATACTTCCCATTAGGCTTGCATATTTTCCAGTCTTAACCTCTTCAAATTTGATTCCCAATTTATTATTTAATAAATTTTTAGCATTCGGAATTAACCCAAATACACCGATAGAACCAGTTAGAGTCGATTTTTCAGCAAAGATTGAGTCAGCCGCAGCTGCGATATAATAACCACCTGAAGCAGCATAATCACCCATAGAAACAACTACAGGTTTAACTTTTTTTGTCAATTCTACTTCTCTCCAAATAATGTCTGAAGCTAAGGCTGAGCCTCCACCAGAATTCACACGCAAAACAACTGCCTTTACCTTATCATCTTGGCGTAGCTTGCGCAATTCACGTGAAATTTTATCTCCACCTATCTGACCTACATCCCCTTCTCCATCTACTATATCTCCATATGCATACAATACAGCAATTTCATCAGTTCCTTTACTATCTGCATTTTTACCGCCATATTTAGTTATAGATACTATAGAAATATCATCCTTTTCTTTAATATCTAGACGCTTTTTGATATCAGTAATAAGCTCATCTTTGTACAATTTGGCATCAATGAATTTATATTTTAATGCATCATCTGCATTACGAATTGCATAAGCATCTGCATATTGACGTAATGAATCTTTACTTATTTTTCTTCCAGCAGACAAATCATCCAAAAATGCTTCATAAATACTATTTAGGTATGAGTTAACTTGAAGTCGATTGGCTTCGCTCATTGAATTGAGCATAAAAGGCTCAACCGCCGACTTGTAAGTACCAACTTTGATCACTTGCATATCCACCCCCAATTTATCCAAAGCATCTTTCATAAACATAGTGCTCGAGCTTAATCCGCGAAAATCTAATGAACCTTGTGGATTTAAATAAATTTTATCAGCCACAGATGCTAAATAATATGCTTTTTGTGAATACCCATCAGAATAAGAAACAATAAATTTATCAGATTTTTTGAAATCAACTAAGGCATCACGAATAGCTTTTAATGTTGCGAAACCTGTCCCTACGGTGGTGGGATTAATAAAAATTCCTTTAATATTTGCATCTGTTTTAGCGGCTTCAATTTTAGCAAGAATATCATTTAATCCTATTTCATTAGGAGATACTCCAAATGGTAAATCGAGATCAGCGAATGGATTTGATTCTGTTTTTTCAATAATGTTGTAATCCATTGAAAGATATAGCACAGAATTAGCCGGCGCAGGTACATTTGCATCTTTCGATGAACTCGATACCAACACAGCTATTAAAAATATAAAACCAAAGAACAATATCACACCTGTAATCAATACACCTGTAATAGTTGCAAGTACTTGTTTAAAAAAATTCATATGTTAACAGTAATTTAAGTAATAAATTTACAGCAATTAAATCTAAAACAAAGAAAAAATATAACATATGAGTATAGTTAATGAAATTTATATATTGCTGGGTGCAAATTTAGGAGATCCAATTACACAGTTAGGGAAGGCAAGAGAATTATTAAAACAGAAGCTAGGAAATTTAGTCAAAGCATCGTCGGTATATCAATCAGAAGCTTGGGGCGTAGAAGATCAACCCATTTTTTTGAATCAAGTTTTGCTAATAGAAACGGATAAATCAGCGGATGAAAGTCTATTAATCTGTCAAAATATTGAAAATGAATTGGGTCGCATTCGAAAAGAAAAATGGGGTGCGAGACTGATTGATATAGATATTTTATATTTTAACTCTGAAATCATCGATAAGCCATTGTTAAAAATCCCCCATCCCTATATACAAGATCGAAAATTTACACTACAGCCACTTTGCGAGATAGCTAACAGCTACAAACATCCAAAATTAAATCTTACTAATGAACAATTATTATTAATTTGCAAAGATAACCTTGAAGTTGTAAAAATCTAGAGAAATGAGTTTCAAAATTATAAATCTGGACACTATCAAACAGTCCATGATGGGGAATGAAGATCTGATTAAGCAGTTGGTTGATTTGTACATTGTACAATCGCCTACTGATTTCAAAGCCCTAGAAGATGCTATTATTTCGGGCGAACTTGATCTCATTCGACAGCGCGCACACCACATAAAGCCCACAATGCAATACATCGGTGCAGAAAATTTATTACAACATTTTCAAATTTTAGAGGCTAAAGCAAAAGAGCGCGTTTCAATTGCTGAAATCGAAGATATATTTCTTCAAATCAAACCTAAGTTCCAGCTTATGTTGGACGAACTTCACAGCCTATCAACTAGCTAACTCATATTAGTCCTTCCATAATAGATTTAAATAAACACTTATAAATCTATTATACTGTTTATCAGAAGCTAACTACAAGCTTAAAGTAATCCTAAAAAGGAGCAAATCTTATGCGATATTTTTAATAAGTTTGTATTGGAATAGAATACATTTACATGGCATATAAGGGCAATTCATTTAAAAATAATACGCAAAATAAAAGTTCGAGGGAATCGAAAAATGCTGCTAAAACATCGAGTCCTAAAAGAGAGCCGTTATTAAAGCCTTTCAATACAATAGACTTCTCCGAGGGACAACGTAAAGCACTAAAAATAGCTGGTCTATTTTTAATTCTATGTTCATTCTTATTAGCTGTAGCCTTCACATCTTACTTATTTACTTGGAAAGAGGATCAAAGCTATATCAGTGCAACTAATGGTTCGTGGAGTACACTCTTTGGAACCAATGAAGAATTGGCTGATGTGAGTGTAGAATTACCAGTTGTAGAAAACAAATTGGGTAAATTAGGTGCGTTGCTTGCCAATCAATTTATTTTCGAATGGTTTGGAGTAGCCTCCTTCCTATTCGTTTTTTTAGCATTTGTACTCGGTTACAAATTATTATATCAGAAATCATTACTTCCTATTTGGAAAACTATTCTTTATTCTATCATCGGCATAATTTTCTTGTCAGTTACATTGGGTTTTATTCAAGATTATATTGTTGAAACACCACATATATTAGAAGGTAAATTTGGATATTGGACCAATCAATTGTTGAATGCGCAAATTGGAAAATTTGGCGTTGGAGGTATTATTATATTCGCATATTTGGTGGCTCTGGTCTTGATTTACAATTTAGATCTAAAGTTGGCGATAACTAATTTAGCACCATCGAAGGATGAAGCACAGGATTATGATCTTGTAGAGGAGAAGCCAATTGTTAAATCAAATGCAATTCAGACAGCGCCAAAAGATGAAGAAGATAATGAACAGGAAGACAACATTGACGGTGCAGTAATCGAAGTTTCGAATACCTTGCGAAATATACGTACAGATGCAACAATACCTACTGTCAATGATCGCTATGCACACTTGCATGATCCTGAAAGAGATGAAGATGAAGCTGATTTGGACGAGGAAGAAAACGCGGCAAGCGTAACGTTCGAAACAAAGGCACCAGAAATTAATGCAGAGAATGTCAATTCAATTGATTTATCTGTGAACGCTCCTTTAGTAATCGAGCCTGTGGCTACTGATGAACTTGTCGAAGAAGTTGCCTTGGCTGTAACAGAAGTAAAAGAAGAAAAACAAATTACGGCAAATGATCTTGTAGCTCAATTTGGCGAATATGACCCTAAGCTTGATTTGTCAGGCTACCAATATCCTACTTTGGATTTATTGAAAGAGTATGGAACAGGTAAAATCACAATTAATCAACAAGAGTTAGAAGCGAATAAAAATCGTATTGTAGATACCCTACGTAACTACAATATCGAAATCGAACATATTAAAGCGACAATTGGACCTACGGTAACATTGTATGAAATCATCCCGAAACCAGGGGTGCGTATCTCAAAAATCAAGAATTTGGAAGACGATATCGCTTTAAGCTTAGCGGCGTTGGGTATTCGTATTATCGCGCCTATGCCAGGTAAAGGAACAATCGGTATCGAAGTGCCAAATAGCTCACCTGAGATGGTCTCCATGCGTTCGGTTATTGCTACAGAGAAGTTCCAAAAAACGGATATGGACTTGCCTATTGCATTGGGTAAAACTATTTCAAATGAAGTATACATTGCAGATTTGGCTAAAATGCCTCACCTGCTTGTAGCTGGTGCTACAGGTCAAGGTAAATCTGTCGGGATCAATGCCATTTTGACTTCGTTATTGTACAAGAAACATCCAGCAGAACTAAAATTTGTTCTTGTCGATCCTAAGAAAGTTGAACTTTCGCTTTTCAAAAAAGTAGAAAGACATTTTTTAGCAAAATTGCCTGGCGAAGAAGACGCAATTATTACCGACACCAAGAAGGCTATCAATACATTGAATTCCCTTTGTATTGAGATGGATCAGCGATATGACTTATTAAAAAATGCGCAGGTACGTAACTTAAAGGAATATAATGCAAAATTTATCAATCGCAGATTAAACCCTGAGGAGGGTCATCGATTCTTACCTTTTATAGTTCTTATTGTTGATGAATTTGCGGATTTGATGATGACAGCGGGTAAAGAAGTCGAAGCGCCTATTGCACGTCTAGCACAATTAGCTCGTGCCATCGGTATTCACTTGGTGATTGCGACGCAACGTCCTTCGGTAAATATTATTACAGGTACTATCAAAGCCAATTTCCCTGCACGTCTAGCATTCAGGGTGTTGTCCAAGATAGATTCACGTACGATATTGGATTCGGGTGGTGCGGATCAATTAATCGGTCGAGGTGATATGTTATTGTCGTCAGGATCTGATTTGATACGTATTCAGTGTGCGTTTGTTGATACACCTGAAGTGGAGGGTATATCGGATTATATTGGTGGTCAACGTGGTTATCCATCGGCATTTATGTTGCCAGAATACGTAGATGAATCTGGTGAAGGCTCGGGTTCTATGGATTTTGATTTGTCCGATAGAGACCAACTTTTTGAAGATGCTGCTCGTCTTATCGTCATGCATCAACAAGGCTCTACATCTTTGATTCAACGTAAGTTGAAATTAGGATACAATAGAGCAGGAAGAATCATTGATCAATTGGAAGCTGCAGGGATTGTAGGTCCATTTGAAGGAAGTAAAGCAAGAGAAGTTTTATATCCCGATGAGTACTCTTTGGAACAGTTTTTAGAAACGTTAAGAAAAGATTAGTTACAATGAAAAAACTGTTATTATCAATTGCTATTGCAGGAAGTACACTTTTGTCTTTTGCACAAACTGATGCTGCCGCAAAGAAAATTTTAAACGATGTATCTAAAAAATACAGCTCATATCGTACTATTCAGTCTGATTTTAGTCTGAGCATTCAGGATGCGAATAAAAAGACGCATACGACAACAGGTGTGATGTATTTCAACAAACCACAGAACCAATATGCTATTTCTTTGCCTGAGCAAGAAATTATTTCGGATGGGAAATCGGTTTGGAGTATTTCAAAAGATATCAAAGAAGTTCAAGTCTCAGAAAACGAGAACAATGGCAATACTATTGGTCCAAATAATCTTTTTAATTTTTACCAAAAAGGCTACAAGTATGTATTGATGCCCGATGAGAAAATAATAAGGCAAGGAAATACAGAATCCGCCAAAGTTATTGAGTTGTCTCCAGAAGACACAAAGACGAACTATTTCAAGATCAAATTGCGCATCAACAAAAATAACCACATACAGGATGTAACTATTTTTGACAAGTCTAGCAATAAATACACGTATACAATTAATACGCTTTACCTAGGTAAAAAGTTTGATCCAAAAATGTTTACTTTTTCGAAAGACAAATTCAAGGGTTATGAAGTTGTAGATTTGAGATAAACAAAAAATGCTAGTTTTAAAAAACTAGCATTTTTTGTTTTAATGAATTGTAGTATTTGATTAAATATTTACAACTTTCATTTTTGGAACAAGCGATTTCATAATTGACCACGCAATGATATACGACAAAGCACAAATGCTAAACATAATCGTATAGCCTGTTTCTATATTGCCTAAAGAATCGTATTTATCGAATAAATATCCGCCTAACTTGGACATTACTACACCACCAATACCACCAGCCATTCCACCGATACCTGTTACAGAAGCAACCGTAGTCTTAGGAAACATGTCCGATACAGTCGTAAATATATTAGCCGACCAAGCTTGATGAGCCGAAGCACCAATACCAATCAAAATAACCGGAACCCAAAATGAGATTTCACCAAATGGCTGTGCCAATAACACTACCAGAGGGAATAATGCAATAATAAACATAGCTTTCATTCGTCCATCGTAGGCATTGTAACCTTTATTAATGAAATACATTGGAAACCAGCCCCCTCCTATACTTCCAAACATTGTCATACTGTACAAGACAGCTAATGGAAGCATTATTTGAGTACCAGTCATCGCGTATTGATCTTTCAGGAAAGATGGTAACCAGAATAAGAAAAACCACCAAACGCCATCAGTCATAAATTTACCAATTACAAAAGCCCAAGTTTGTTTGAAACCTAATAACTTGTGCCAAGCAATTGTCGGTTTAATTTCATTTCCTGATTCGTCTTCAGTTTGGATGACAGTATCACTATTAATATATTCCAATTCTGAGGCAGAAAGTCTTTTTTGCTTTGAAGGTTTTTCATAGAATATAAACCAAAATATCAACCATAAAAATCCAACCGCACCGACAACCCAGAATGCAGATTGCCATCCCCATTTTACGGCCATCCATGGCACAGTCAAAGGTGCTAAGATCGCACCTACATTTGATCCCGAGTTAAAAATCCCTGTAGCTAGAGCGCGTTCTTTTTTTGGAAAATATTCCGCTGTTGTCTTAATAGCCGCAGGAAAGTTTCCTGATTCACCAAAACCTAATAAAACACGTGAAACCATAAATCCTACTACAGAAATAGATAAACCTGTGATCCCTAATACACCTAAAATAGTTGTCGAGATCTCACCAATTTGTACGGCATACGCATGAAGTATAGCAGCTATAGACCAAATAACAATTGCCCAAGCAAAACCTTTCTTTGTACCTAACTTATCAATAAAGCGTCCTGCAAACAGCATCGCTATCGCATAAGAAAATTGAAATGCTGCCGTAATATTAGCGTAATCAGATTTACTCCATCCAAACTCTTCTTCAAGCATCGGATGCAATAAACTTAATACTTGTCTATCCAGGTAATTAATAGTCGTTGCGAAAAAAAGCAAGGCACATATAGTCCACCTATATTTTCCAATATTCTTCATAATATTATATTAAATAATTTAGTTATCGTTTTTAATTTAAACTTCTAGCTTCCCAAGATTCCTAATTCCAAACCACGTAATTCAGCTAATCCTCTTAATCTACCTATTGCAGAATAGCCTGGATTTGTTACTTTACTCAGATCATCTAGCATTTGATGTCCATGATCAGGGCGGAATGGAATAGGTTGATCGCGTTTTTGATTTTCCTCAAGAATTGCTTTCATCACATTGTACATGTCTACATTGCCGTCCAAATGATCAGACTCATAGAAGTTTCCAATTTCATCGATACGCACATTACGCAAATGCGTAAAATAAACACGATCCTTTATAAGCTCAAAAATGGCTAACAAATCATTATTAGGATTAGCACCGAGAGAACCAGTGCAGTAGCAAAATCCATTAAAAGATTTGTCAACTCCTCTTAAAAGCTCCTGGTAATTCTCGTAATTTGAAACGATGCGTGGTAAACCTAGAATAGGAAATGGAGGATCGTCTGGATGAATAGTCATCTTGATTCCTGTGGATTCGCAAGTTTCAGCTATTTCATTCAAAAACCAAATTAAGTTGTTTCGAAGCCCCTCAGTACCTATATTTTTGTATATCTCTATACTCGCTGTTAAATCTTCCAATAAGATTTCCTTTTCGGTTGGAATTCCCATTAGAATATTTTGGGCCAAAGCTTTTTTGTCATCTTCAGAAAGCGTAGCTATTTTTTGGTCAACTTCTTTCAAAATGATTTCATTATAATCCTGCTGCGCTCCTTCCCTTTTCAGAATATGAATATCAAATAATGCTAAATCTGACCAATTGAAATACAGTGCCTTAGAGCCGTCTTTCATTTCATATGCTAAATCTGTACGGGTCCAGTCTAGTACAGGCATGAAATTATAGCAAACCGTAAAAATGCCACATTCAGCTAGATTACTTAGAGTTTGTTTGTAATTCTCAATATATTTTGCGGCGTCTGCTGATTTTGTCTTTATCGATTCATGTACGGGAACTGATTCTACCACTGACCAGACTAAACCTGCTGCTTCAATTGTATTTTTTCTTTCTAATATATCCGCAACGGGCCATACTTCGCCATGTGGAATATAATGTAGTGCAGACACGATACCTGTTGCACCTGCTTGTTTTACATCAGACAAACTCACCGAATCGTTCGGTCCATACCATCTCCAAGTTTGCTCTAATTTTTGTTTACTCATTTACCTAAATTATTAAACTCCAGACCATGCTGAAAATCCACCATCTACATACAAAATCTCACCGTTAATAAAACTTGCGGCATCACTTAATAGAAATACCAAAGCACCTTCCAATTCTGAAGGACTTCCAAGTCTTGAAAATGGCGTATTACGAATAAATTTTTCACCACGCTCGGTATAAGTTCCATCCGGATTAGTTACCAACGCTCGATTTTGTTCTGTCAAGAATACCCCTGGTGCAATTGCATTTACACGAACACCATCGCCATAGCGTAAAGACAACTCTGTAGCCATCCACTTTGTATAGCCTACTATACCCGTTTTTGCAACCGTATAACCTAATACACGTGTGATAGCTTGATGCGACGAAAGAGAAGCGATATTTATAATCGAACCTTTACCCTTTTCGGCTATTACCTGTCCAAAAACTTGCGTTGGGATAATAGTGCCATTAAGATTAAGTTCAATTGCTGCTATCGTGTCGGACACACTTACATCAAATAAGTTTTTATCTGGACCAATAGTAGCATTAGGCATATTTCCACCAGCCGCATTTACTAAGCCATCGATGGTACCCCATTTATCTAAAATTTCTTGCTTTGCTTTAATAATTTGTTCTTCTATCAATACATCCGCTTGTATAGCGATTGCTTCGCTGCCTAAAGATTCAACAAGACGAACACGCTCTGTGGCCTTTTCCGCATTTCTTCCAATAATCGCAACTTTTGCTCCCGCTTCGGCTAATGCTTTCACGAATGACTCGCCGAGAATGCCTGTTCCTCCGGTGATAACAATGACCTTTCCCTTCAGGGAAAACTGATCCAAAATACCCATGATATGATACTGCTCTCTAAATAAGGTTTATAACTAACATAAAGGTGCTAATATCATGCTGGAATTAAAAGATTTTAGCGGCATTTTTTTACGATAACGATTTCGCAAAATTAGAAGTGTAGTCTTCAAGGTATTCGTTAAAGTATTCGTAATTTGGATGATTATAAATCAATCCATGAATAATCCTACTAATCGCGTATTATGTTTTGGTGAATTGCTCATACGTTTGCAATCCACAGTTGATTCCTTTTTTACTATAGGTCAAAATAATTTAAAAATATATCCTGGTGGTTCTGAAGCGAATGTCGCTGTGACTTTAGGGAAACTAAATATTCCTACATCCTATTTTAGTGCTGCTCCTTTCAATGCTTTAACAAAAGAAATTGAAGATTTATTGGAGTCAAATAATGTGGACACTTCCAAAATTTTACACCAAGGCGATCGCATTGGTTCGTATTATTTGCTTTCAGCAAATGGCCTCACGAATGGTGAGGTAATCTATGATCGCAAATATTCTTCATTTAGTAATTTGAAATCAGAAGATATAAATTGGGATAAATTATATGAAGGGATAGAATGGTTTCACTTTACGGCGATTACTCCAGCACTCAGTGAAGATTTAGCCTTTTTGACTGAGAAAGCGTTAGCTGAAGCGTCTAAACGGAATATAATCATTTCTGTAGATTTAAATTATCGAAGTAAATTATGGCAATATGGTAAAAATCCTATTGACATCATGCCAAACTTAATCCAATACGCAGATGTTGTGATGGGAAATATTTGGGCTTCGAATAAAATGTTGGGAACGAGTATTGACGAATCTTTGGACAGAAATACTCCCAAAGAAGATTATGTAAAGTTCGCGAATCAAGTAGCGCAAGCAACCTTCGAAAAATTCCCGAAAGTAAAACATATTGCCAATACATTCCGATTCATGGATAATCCACAGCACAATTTGTTTTATGGTACATACCATAATCGTGAAACGAATACATATTCTGAAACTCGACTAACAAATGAGGTTGTCGATCGTATCGGAAGTGGCGATGCATTTATGGCGGGGTTGATTTATGCAATAATAAAGAAATTAGCTCCACAAGAAATTATCGATACAGCAACGTCTGCTGGTTTCGAAAAACTTTTTGTAGAAGGTGATTTTGGAAATGGAAAAATATAAAAGATGAGTATACTAGAAACCATAAAACACTACCCGGTCATTCCGGTTTATTATAATGACGATGTAGAAAAATGTATCAATACATTAAAGGATTGTTATAAAGGAGGAATACGGGTATTTGAATTTGTAAATCGGGGTGAGAAAGCCTTCGAAAATTTCAAAGCGTTGTTAGCGTATAAAAACGAACATTTCCCTGATCTAAAACTTGGAATTGGAACCATCAAAACTGCACAACAAGCAAAGGACTTTGCAGATGCGGGTACAGAATTCTTAGTAAGTCCAATTGTAAAAGCTGAGATCGCTGCAGTAGCAAAAGAATACAATTTAGATTGGATTCCGGGCTGTATGACGCCTACAGAAATTGCCTTTGCAGAAGAATTAGATGCTAAATTGGTAAAGTTGTTTCCAGGTGATTCTTTAGGTGTTAATTTTTTGAAAGCTATAAAACCTCTCTTCCCAAACCTAAAATTCATGCCGACAGGTGGCGTAGACACAACACCCGAAAGCATCAAATCTTGGAGAGAAGCCGGAGTATTTTCCGTAGGATTAGGTTCTAAATTATTTGCTGATCCGACCGATTCTTCTAATGAAAATTGGTTAGCAGAAAGATGCAGTAATTTGCTTGAATGGGCTAAATAATCCCAATTTTGATATAAAATACGAAAGGCTTTCCAAAATTTGGAAAGCCTTTCGTATTTATGAAGAGAAGAAGATTAATCTTCTTCTTTAGAAGCTAATAATTGATCGTACTCTTCACGAGAACCAACAATAATGTTGCTGTACGAACGTAAACCAGTACCTGAAGGAATCAAGTGACCAACGATTACGTTTTCTTTCAATCCTAATAAGTTATCACGTTTACCTGCGATAGCTGCCTCATTCAATACTTTCGTAGTCTCTTGGAAAGAGGCTGCTGAAATGAATGATTTAGTACCTAATGAAGCTCTTGTAATACCTTGAAGCATTGGACTAGAAGTTGCAGGAACTGCATCTCTTACTTGTACCAATTTCAAATCTTGACGTTTCAAGTTAGAGTTTTCTTCACGTAATCCACGTAAAGTAACGATCTGACCTGGACGTAAGTTATTAGAATCACCTGCATCCACAACTACTTTCTTATCGAAGATAGTATCGTTTTCTTCCATGAAATCCCATTTGTTTACGGCTTCTTTTTCTAAGAAACGAGTATCTCCTGGATCTTCAATGTGAACTTTTTGCATCATTTGGTGAACGATTGTCTCAAAGTGTTTATCGTTGATTTTTACACCTTGAAGACGGTAAACCTCTTGAATACCATTTACGATATAATGTTGAACTGCCGAAGGACCTTTGATATTTAAGATATCACCTGGAGCAATCTGACCATCTGATAATGGCATACCTGCTTTGATAAAGTCATTATCTTGTACTAAGATGTGTTTCGAAAGTGGAACTAAGTATTTTTTAACTTGACCATCACGCGATTCGATAGAAACCTCACGGTTACCACGTTTAACACCACCTAAAGTTACAACACCATCAATCTCTGTAACAACAGCAGGATTTGAAGGGTTACGTGCTTCGAATAATTCCGTTACACGTGGAAGACCACCCGTAATATCTCGTGTCTTACCTGTAGAACGTGGAATCTTAACTAAGATAGCACCTTCTTTCAATTTCTGACCATCAGATACGGAAACGTGAGCTCCAACTGGAATATTGTATGAACGAATTACCTCACCTTTGTTGTCAAGAACTTTGATAGTAGGGTTTTTCGTTTTATCACGTGTTTCGATAATTACTTTCTCTTTGTGACCAGTTTGATCATCTGACTCTTCACGGAAGGTAACACCTTCAATGATTGCATCAAACTCAACCTTACCAGCAAACTCAGAGATAATTACCGCATTGTATGGATCCCAATCAACAAGTTTAGCACCTTTTTCAACTTTATCACCTTCTTTAACGTATAAGTTCGATCCGTAAGGGATGATTTGTTGGTAAAGAACTTTACCGTTATTAACGATTTTGATCTCTCCCGAACGTCCTAATACAACTTGGTATGGACCTTCTTCGCCTTCTTTCTCTACTGTACGTACATTTTCGAATTCTACAGTACCTTCGTATTTAGCAATAACTGCTGAATCAGAAGCAATGTTAGAAGCCGTACCACCCACGTGGAACGTACGAAGTGTCAACTGTGTACCTGGCTCACCAATTGATTGTGCTGCGATTACACCGACAGCTTCACCCAATTGAACGCGTTTACCAGATGCTAAGTTACGACCGTAACAGCAAGCACATACACCACGTTTAGATTCACACGTCAATACTGAGCGAATTTCTAAACCTTCGATACCTGCTTCGTCAATAGCTTGCGCTACTTCCTCAGTAATATCATCGTTAGCCGCAACGATAAGTTCGTTAGTCTCTGGATGTACAACATCATTCAATGGTGTACGACCTAAGATACGATCGTATAATGGCTCAACGATATCATCGTTATCTTTTAATGCTGTTGTATAAATACCTCTTAAACCTCCACAGTCAAAATCTACAACGATCATGTCTTGTGCTACGTCATGTAAACGACGAGTCAAGTAACCCGCATCGGCTGTTTTTAATGCCGTATCGGCAAGACCTTTACGCGCACCGTGAGTAGAGATAAAGTATTCTAATACAGATAGACCTTCTTTGAAGTTTGATAAAATCGGGTTTTCGATAATTTCACCACCAGAAGATCCTGATTTTTGAGGCTTAGCCATCAAACCACGCATACCTGCTAACTGACGAATCTGCTCTTTCGAACCACGGGCTCCAGAATCCAACATCATATATACAGAGTTGAAACCTTGATTATCATTCGAAAGAATATCCATAACGTGTGCTGTCAACTTATTGTTGATACGTGTCCAGATATCGATGATTTGGTTATAGCGCTCGTTGTTTGTAATGAAACCCATATTATAGTTATTCATTACATCCTCTACTTCAGCAGTAGCTTGCGCAATCAATTCAGTTTTAGCAGCAGGAATTTGAACGTCTTGTAAGTTGAATGACAGACCTCCTTTGAAGGCTGTTTGGAAACCTAATTCCTTCATATCATCCAAGAATTGAGCTGCACGAGCCATACCTGTATTTTTCACGATATCACCAATTACATTACGTAATGATTTCTTCGTTAAAATCTCGTTGATAAATCCAACTTCTTCAGGTACAATTTGGTTGAAAATTACACGACCTACAGTAGTTTCGATAATTTTTTGAACCAACTCACCATTTTCATTCAAGTCTTTAGTTCTAACTTTAATCCAAGAGTGAAGATCTACTTGTTTCTCATTCAAGGCAATGATTACCTCTTCTGGAGAATAGAACGTACTTCCCTCACCCTTCATTTTACGTGTCTCGTCAGATTTACGGCCTTTAGTAATATAATAAAGACCCAATACCATATCTTGTGAAGGTACAGTAACTGGAGAACCGTTTGCAGGGTTAAGAATATTGTGTGCCGCCAACATTAAGATTTGTGCTTCCAAAATTGCAGCATTACCTAATGGTAAGTGAACCGCCATCTGGTCACCATCGAAATCGGCGTTGAACGCTGTACACACTAATGGGTGCAATTGAATCGCTTTACCTTCTACTAATGTAGGTTGGAAAGCTTGAATACCCAAACGGTGAAGCGTAGGCGCACGGTTAAGTAATACTGGGTGTCCTTTTAATACATTCTCAAGGATATCCCATACGATAGGATCTTTACGATCTACGATTTTCTTAGCCGATTTTACAGTTTTTACAACACCACGCTCGATCATTTTACGAATGATGAATGGTTTGTAAAGCTCTGCAGCCATATCTTTAGGAAGACCACACTCGTGTAATTTCAAGTGAGGACCAACAACAATTACCGAACGAGCGGAGTAATCCACACGTTTACCTAATAAGTTTTGACGGAAACGACCTTGTTTACCTTTCAAAATATCAGATAATGATTTCAACGCACGGTTACCTTCTGTTTTCACAGCGTTAACTTTACGTGAGTTATCAAATAACGAATCAACAGCTTCTTGAAGCATACGTTTTTCGTTACGTAAGATTACTTCTGGTGCTTTGATTTCGATCAAACGTTTCAAACGGTTGTTACGGATAATCACACGACGGTATAAGTCATTTAAATCCGAAGTCGCGAAACGACCACCATCCAAAGGAACTAAAGGACGTAACTCTGGTGGAATGATAGGAACGATCTTCACAATCATCCATTCTGGACGATTTTCAATACGGTCTCTAGAACCACGGAAAGCTTCTACAACGTGGAGACGTTTTAACGCTTCGTTTTTACGTTGTTGTGAAGTTTCATTAGCTGCTTGGTGACGTAAATCGTATGATAATTTATCTAAATCAATGCGTTTTAATAATTCTTCCAACGCCTCAGCACCCATTTTAGCAACGAATTTTTGAGGGTCGTGATCATCAAGATATTGGTTTTCTTTTGGTAAAGTATCTAAAATATCTAAATACTCTTCTTCTGTCAAGAAATCCATAAAAGAAATACCATCATCTTCTTTGATACCTGCTTGAATAACAACGTATCTCTCGTAGTAGATGATCATATCTAATTTCTTCGTAGGAAGACCTAATAAGTAACCAATTTTATTAGGAAGAGAACGGAAGTACCAAATGTGTGCAACAGGCACAACTAATGCGATGTGTCCCATACGCTCACGACGTACTTTTTTCTCCGTAACCTCCACACCACAACGGTCACACACTATACCTTTATAACGGATACGTTTGTATTTACCACAGTGACATTCGTAATCCTTTACTGGACCGAAGATACGCTCACAGAATAAACCATCACGTTCAGGTTTGTATGTACGATAGTTGATCGTTTCTGGTTTAGTAACCTCACCGCTTGAACGCTCCAAAATAGTTTCTGGAGAAGCTAAGCTAATCGTGATTGAAGTAAAGTTACTTTTAATTTTATTATCTTTTTTGTAAGACATACGTTGTATAACTTAAAGATGTATGTTAGAGCATAAGAGGCTCTTCACCTCTTATGCTTGAATATTACTTGATTAATCTAATGTGATATCTAAACCTAGACCACGCAACTCGTGTACTAATACGTTGAATGATTCAGGAACTGATGGCGTTGGTAAGTTGTTACCTTTTACGATAGCTTCGTAAGTTTTAGCACGACCTACAACATCATCCGACTTCACAGTTAAGATCTCTTGTAAGATGTTAGATGCACCGAATGCCTCAAGAGCCCAAACCTCCATCTCACCAAAACGCTGACCACCGAATTGAGCTTTACCACCCAATGGTTGTTGTGTAATCAATGAGTATGGTCCGATCGAACGTGCGTGCATTTTGTCATCAACCATGTGACCTAATTTCAACATGTAGATAACACCAACAGTAGTTGGTTGATCAAAACGCTCTCCTGTCAAACCGTTGTACAAGTATGTACGACCTGATTTCGGTAATCCCGCTTTCTCTACCCACTCTTCTACTTGATCCATTTCAGCACCATCGAAGATTGGCGTAGCGAACTTCATACCTAATTTTTGACCAGCCCATCCAAGAACTGTTTCATAAATCTGGCCTAAGTTCATACGAGAAGGTACACCTAGAGGGTTCAATACGATATCTACTGGAGTACCATCTTCTAAGAATGGCATATCTTCATCACGTACAATACGTGCGACGATACCTTTGTTACCGTGACGACCTGCCATCTTATCACCCACTTTCAATTTACGTTTCTTAGCTACATAAACTTTAGCCATCTGAACAATACCAGAAGGAAGCTCATCACCTACAGAAACTGCAAATTTATCGCGTTTGAATGCACCTAATTCTTCATTTAACTTAATGTTGTAATAGTGCAATGCCAATTTGATTAACTCATTTTTATCTTCATCTGTAGTCCATCCAAACGGGTTAATGTTTGCATAGTCAAGATCAGTTAAGATTTTTTGAGTGAATTTAGCACCTTTAGCTACTAACAACTCTTTATAAACGTTATAGATACCTTGGCTAGTTTTACCATTCACAATAGTGAATAATTTCTCTACCAATCGCTCTTTTAGTACTCTTACGTTTTTCTCATGCGTAATTTCCAATTTTTCTAAAGCTTTTCTTTCGACTTCTTTAGACATTTTCTTCGCACGTGAGAATAACTTCGTATCGATAACTACACCTTTAATAGAAGGAGGAGTTTTCAAAGAAGCATCTTTTACGTCACCAGCTTTGTCACCAAATATTGCACGTAATAATTTCTCTTCTGGAGAAGGATCTGATTCACCTTTAGGTGTAATCTTACCAATTAAGATGTCACCCTCAACTACTTCAGCACCTACACGGATAATACCATTTTCGTCCAAATCTTTAGTAGCTTCTTCCGAAACGTTAGGAATATCAGCTGTAAGCTCTTCTTCACCACGTTTTGTATCACGTACTTCTAATTCAAACTCTTCGATGTGAAGTGAAGTAAAAATATCTTGAGAAACAACACGCTCAGAGATTACGATCGCATCCTCAAAGTTGTAACCTTGCCAAGGCATGAAAGCCACTTTCAAGTTACGACCTAATGCTAACTCGCCATCTTCTGTTGCATATCCCTCACACAATACTTGTCCTTTAGTAACTTTTTGACCTTTCTTAACGATAGGCTTCAAGTTGATACAAGTATTTTGGTTGGTTTTCTTAAATTTAATTAAACGGTAAGTTTTGATGTCATCATCAAATGATACTAAACGCTCATCTTCATTACGTTCGTAACGGATTTTGATTTCTTCAGCATCAACATATTCAACAACACCATTACCTTCTGCATTGATCAACGTACGTGAATCCGAAGCCACGCGACCTTCCAAACCAGTACCTACGATTGGCGCTTGAGGGCGCAATAATGGTACAGCCTGGCGCTGCATGTTCGATCCCATCAACGCACGGTTGGCATCATCATGCTCCAAGAAAGGAATTAATGAAGCCGCGATCGAAGTAATTTGGTTTGGAGCAACGTCCATATAATCCAATTTCTCAGGATCGATAATCGGGAAGTCACCCTCGTATCTAGCTTTTACTTTTGGATCTTCAAAATTACCTTTATCATCATAGTAAGCATTCGCTTGCGCGATTGTCTTACCATCTTCGTCCTCTGCAGATAAATAAACTACAGGCTCATCAACTACGACTTTACCGTCTCTTACTTTACGGTAAGGAGTCTCGATAAATCCTAAGTTGTTGATTTTAGCGTGAACAGATAAAGATGAAATCAAACCAATGTTTGGTCCCTCAGGAGTTTCGATAGTACACAAACGACCGTAATGCGTGTAGTGAACGTCACGAACCTCGAAACCAGCACGCTCACGTGAAAGACCACCTGGACCTAACGCTGATAAACGACGCTTGTGCGTAATCTCAGCTAATGGATTTGTTTGGTCCATGAATTGAGAAAGCTGATTCGTACCGAAGAACGAATTGATTACTGATGACAATGTACGTGCATTGATCAAATCAGTAGGTGTAAATACTTCGTTGTCACGAATATTCATACGCTCACGAATAGTACGTGCCATACGAGCTAGACCAACACCGAATTGTGCATACAACTGCTCACCAACAGTACGTACACGACGATTTGACAAGTGGTCAATATCATCTACCTCTGCTTTAGAATTGATCAAGTTGATCAAATATTTCACAATAGCGATGATATCTTGACGAGTCAATACTTTAGTTTCAGGAGGTGTATCTAACTTCAACTTACGGTTGATACGGTAACGACCTACATCACCTAAATCATAACGCTTGTCTGAGAAGAATAAACGATCGATGATACCACGTGCAGTTTCCTCATCAGGTGGTTCAGCGTTACGCAATTGACGATAGATATGTTCTACCGCTTCTTTCTCTGAGTTAGACGTATCCTTTTGTAAAGTGTTATATATGATTGAATAGTCCGCATTGTTTGACTCATCTTCTTTTGCTAAGATAATAGACTTAACTCCAGCTTCGATGATCAAATCAATATGATCTTCTTCTAATACAGTTTCACGTTCAAAGATAATTTCGTTACGATCGATAGACACTACTTCACCAGTATCCTCATCTACGAAATCTTCTGTCCATTTATTCAATACCCTTGCCGCTAGACGACGACCAACGTATTTCTTAAGACCCGTTTTACTAACTTTTACTTCGTCAGCTAAGTCAAACAATTCTAAGATATCTTTATCTGAATCGTAACCAATAGCACGTAATAAAGTAGTAACTGGGAATTTTTTCTTACGATCGATATACGCGTACATTACGTTATTCACGTCTGTCGCGAATTCAATCCAAGATCCTTTAAAAGGAATTACCCTTGCCGAATAAAGTTTTGTACCATTTGTGTGTCTACTCTGACCAAAGAATACACCAGGAGAACGGTGTAACTGAGATACGATTACACGCTCTGCACCATTGATAACGAAAGTACCTTTTGGTGTCATGTATGGAATTGTACCTAAGTATACATCTTGTACGATAGTTTCGAAATCTTCGTGTTCTTCATCATTACAAGACAACTTCAATTTTGCTTTCAAAGGCACGCTATAAGTCAAGCCACGCTCGATACATTCTTGGATATCATAGCGAGGAGGATCAATGAAATAATCCAAAAACTCTAGCACGAATATGTTTCTTGAATCAGAAATAGGGAAGTTTTCTGCGAAAACCTTGTACAACCCTTCCTGATGGCGGTTATCAGAAGTAGTTTCTAATTGAAAAAACTCCCTGAAAGACTCCAATTGCACGTCCAAGAAATCCGGATAATCAATTACCTTCTTACTTGTAGCAAAGTTTACTCTTTCGTTTTGAATATTATTGTTTGCCAAGGGAATAAGATTTTAGTTTAAAAAAACTGAACTTAATGTTTGCTGTTTTTGTATGATATATTCACACGCCAGCACACGTATGAAAAGACTAATATTATATTAAAACGGGAATAGACTCTGATAAATTACCAGAGTCTAATCTCGTTTTGATGGTATTTGAAATTATTTAATCTCAACTACAGCACCAGCTTCTTCTAATTGTTTTTTCAAAGCTTCAGCTTCGTCTTTAGAAACACCAGCTTTTAATTCTTTAGGAGCACCGTCAACTAAATCTTTAGCTTCTTTCAATCCTAAACCAGCTAAGTCTTTTACTAATTTAACTACAGCTAATTTTTGACCACCAGCTTCTTTCAAGATAACGTCGAATGAAGTTTTCTCTTCAGCAGCAGCAGGGCCTTCAGCTGGAGCAGCAGCAACTGCAACAGCAGCAGCAGCAGGCTCGATACCGTACTCGTCTTTTAAGATATCAGCTAATTCTTTAACTTCTTTTACCGTTAAGTTAACTAACTGTTCAGCAAGTTGTTTTAAATCTGCCATTTTATTTTGATTTTTGAATGTTCTTTTTAAAAATATTGTTAATTAAATCTCGAACTTTTTTATTGTAATAAGGTGTTCGTTAACCTCTTTGTTCTAAAGTCTTTAACACACCTGAAATAGTATTTCCGCCTGATGAAAGCGCAGAAATAACGTTTTTCGCTGGTGATTGAAGAGCCGCGATAATATCTGCAACAAGTTCGTCCTTCGATTTAAGAGTTACTAAAGCATTTAATTGATCGTCACCAACAAAAGCTGTCTCTTGAATATAAGCTGCTTTTAATACTGGTTTGTCACCTGCTTTACGTAAATCTTTAATCAATTTAGCTGGAGCGTTACCTGTCTCAGAGAACAATAATGTAGAAGCACCTTTCAATACGCCTACTAATTCTTCTGATTCGATACCTGCTTCGATTAAAGCTTTCTCAATTAAAGTGTTTTTAGCCACTTGCATGATAATACCTTGCTCGAAACATTTACGACGGATTCCATTGATCTTTTCAACAGATAAATCAGCAGTGTCAGTAATATAGAAGTTACCGTAAGATTTAATCTGCTCTGCTAAAGCTTGAACAATTTCTTGTTTTTCTTCTTTTCTCATGATTAAATACCTGCTACTGATTTAGTTTCTACATGAATACCCGGGCTCATCGTAGATGAGATATGGATACTCTTGAAGTATGTTCCCTTAGCCGCTGAAGGTTTTAATTTTGAAAGCACTTGTAATACTTCTAATGCGTTCTCATAAATCTTCTCTGCCGGGAAAGACACTTTTCCTACCGAAGTATGGATGATACCTGTCTTGTCAACTTTAAAATCGATCTTACCGCCTTTTACGTCTGTTACAGCTTTACCTACTTCTGTAGTTACTGTACCAGTCTTAGGGTTAGGCATTAAGTTTCTTGGACCTAAAATACGACCCAATTTACCTACTTTAGCCATTACCGAAGGCATAGTGATGATAATGTCAACGTCAGTCCAACCACCTTCAATTTTACTGATGTACTCATCAAGACCTACGTAATCTGCACCTGCAGCTTTAGCTTCTTCTTCCTTATCAGGAGTAACTAATGCTAAAACGCGAACAGTCTTACCAGTTCCGTGAGGTAACGTCGCAATACCACGAACCATCTGATTCGCTTTACGTGGATCTACGCCCAAACGTACGTCGATATCCACTGAAGCATCAAATTTTGTTGTAGTAATCTCTTTCACTAAAGCAGAAGCCTCAGCCAAAGTATACGCTTTACCAGCTTCAATTTTGGATAGTGCCGCTTTTTGATTTTTTGTTAATCTAGCCACTTTCTTAAACTGATTTCGTTAATTAATTTTTCCAAGGAGCGTCACCTGAAACAGTGATACCCATACTACGCGCTGTACCAGCTACCATGCTCATTGCAGATTCTACAGTGAAAGCATTTAAGTCAGTCATTTTGTCTTTTGCAATCGTCTCTACTTGCTCCCAAGTAATTGAAGCAACTTTCTTACGATTTGGCTCACCTGATCCACTTTTTAATTTAGCAGCATCTTTCAATTGAACAGCTACCGGTGGAGTTTTGATGATAAAATCAAATGACTTGTCAGCATAAACAGTAATCACTACTGGTAATACTTGACCTGGTTTGTCTTGCGTACGAGCATTGAACTGCTTACAGAAATCCATGATATTCACACCCTTAGCACCTAAAGCAGGTCCTACTGGAGGAGATGGATTGGCTGCACCGCCCTTTACTTGTAATTTTACTAACGCACTGACTTCTTTTGCCATTTTGTTTTGAATTTAATTTGTTAAATGTTTGTTAGTAAGTTGGAAGCAATACTTGTAACATTTATATCGGTTAGCGTTAAAACAGAAGTTTTCACAACTAAACGAGGTGCAAAGATAATAAGAATATTTGATTCACAAAATAGTTGCTCACAAATATTTATTAAATATTCTTTTTTATTTAAAATGATTGAGCCTACAGTCATTAGCCACGTCTATCGTGCGAAATAAATAATGATAGCGAAACACAAAAAAGCTTCATATTTTCATAAGAAGCTTTTTCGTATATTTTATAATAAATCTATTATTCCTTTTCTACTTGCATGTAGTTCAATTCAAGTGGAGTCTTACGACCGAATACTTTAACCATTACAGTTAACTTTTTCTTATCCTCATGAACCTCTTCAATCTCACCTGTAAATCCGTTGAAAGGTCCATCAGTAACTTTTACAGACTCTCCAACGTAATAAGTAACGTTGATTGATTCGCCTTGCTCAGCCATCTCATCCACTTTACCCAAAATTCTATTAACTTCAGATGGACGCAATGGAATAGCCACACCTGCTTTATCTCCTAAGAAACCAATTACACTGTTCAAATTCTTGATCGCGTGTTCAATCTCCCCATCAAGAGCAGCTTCAATCAACACATATCCAGGATAGTAATTACGCTCTTTAGCGACCTTTTTTCCGTCGCGCATTTGGTAATACTTTTCCATCGGAATTAATACTTGAGGCACTAAATGTTGAATACCCAATCTACTAACTTCCGCTTCTACGTATTGTTTTACTTTCTTCTCTTTACCACTTACAGCACGTACTACGTACCACTTTAAACTTTGATCAGCCATAATGTCTTCTAGATAAAACCTTACTTAGTACCGTACAACAACTCCAACACGTTACTTGAAGCTTTGTCCATTAACAATACTACTAAAGCTATGATCAACGAAGCTACAAGGACTACGACTGCATGATTTTGCAATTGAGACCAAGTAGGCCAAGTAACTTTCTCAGTCACCTCTTGATAAGACTCTTTAAAAAAATCAAGTACGTTAGCCATTGTTTGATTATTTAAGTTATTTAGCAGGGATACTAGGATTCGAACCCAGACCAATGGTTTTGGAGACCACGATACTAACCATTATACTATATCCCTGTGTTTTTTTTTGATGATGCAAATATAGTGTTCTAAACCTATTAGAACAAATATTTTTTGCATTTTTTATATGTTTTAAAGAACAATTTTGTGTTGGAAAAAATAAGCTAATCAGCATCAGCCGATTAGCTTATTTTATTATTTTATTAATCTAAAAAAAGATTAAATGATTTCAGTTACCTGACCAGCACCTACTGTACGACCACCCTCACGGATAGCGAAACGTAGACCTTTTTCCATTGCAATTGCAGAGATTAATTTAACTGTAATTGTAACGTTATCACCTGGCATAACCATTTCAGTACCTTCTGGCAACATGATCTCTCCTGTTACGTCTGTTGTACGGAAATAGAATTGAGGACGGTATTTGTTGAAGAATGGAGTGTGACGACCACCTTCTGCTTTTGACAATACGTAAACCTCAGCTTTGAAGTGATCGTGAGGAGTTACTGAACCTGGTTTAACGATAACCATACCACGTTTGATATCAGTTTTCTCAATACCACGTAATAATAAACCTACGTTATCACCTGCTTCACCGTAATCTAAGATTTTACGGAACATCTCAACACCTGTTACTGTAGATTTTAAATCTTCAGCACCCATACCTAAGATTTCAACTGGATCACCAGAGTTGATCACACCTCTTTCGATACGACCTGTAGCTACTGTACCACGACCTGTGATCGAGAATACGTCCTCTACTGGCATCAAGAAAGGTAAGTCAGTTAAACGTGGAGGAATTGGAATGTAGTTATCTACAGCGTCCATTAATTCCATCACTTTAGCAACCCACTCAGGCTCACCATTCAATGCACCTAAAGCAGAACCTTGGATTACTGGAATATCATCACCTGGGAATTCGTAGAATGACAATAACTCACGTACTTCCATTTCTACTAACTCTAATAACTCAGGATCATCTACTAAGTCAACTTTGTTTAAGAATACTACTAACGCTGGTACACCTACCTGACGAGCTAACAAGATGTGCTCACGAGTTTGAGGCATAGGACCATCAGTTGCAGCAACAACGATGATAGCACCGTCCATTTGAGCAGCACCAGTTACCATGTTCTTAACGTAATCGGCGTGACCTGGACAGTCAACGTGTGCATAGTGACGACTTGCAGTTGAGTACTCAACGTGCGCTGTATTAATCGTGATACCACGCTCTTTTTCTTCAGGAGCAGAGTCAATTGAATCAAATGAACGAGCTTCTGATAAACCTGCATCCGCTAATACTTTAGTGATAGCTGCAGTTGTAGTTGTTTTACCGTGGTCAACGTGACCGATAGTACCAATGTTTAAGTGGGGTTTACTACGGTCAAATTTCTCTTTTGCCATGTTTATGCGAATTAGTAATTATTAAATATTTCTTTATATAAATTCTTTACAAAAATAGTAAACTTTTTTGACGAGCCAAAGATGGGATTTGAACCCACGACCTCTTCCTTACCAAGGAAGTGCTCTACCCCTGAGCTACTTCGGCTTTTAATTAAAAAGCTCATTTACGGAATTATGCCTCCACCTTACATATTTAAATCATGAAAGATAGAGACTGAAAAACCTTGAAAATGAGCGGAAGACGAGGTTCGAACTCGCGACCTATAGCTTGGAAGGCTATCGCTCTACCAACTGAGCTACTTCCGCTTTTTGTTTTTAATATATGAAATACTAAAAACAACAAATTTAGTGTGGAGGGAGAAGGATTCGAACCTTCGAAGCCGAAGCAACGGATTTACAGTCCGTCCCATTTGACCGCTCTGGAACCCCTCCAGACCTGCGATGTCTCGCATTTAGAGCCTCCTATCGGAATCGAACCAATGACCTACTGATTACAAGTCAGTTGCTCTACCAGCTGAGCTAAGGAGGCTTACTATTATTTTTGTCTTTTCAAACTCTCGAAGAACATCTACCCTTCCGGGCAGCTGGTGCAAAGATAGAAAAATTCATTTCAAACTTGCAAGAGAATTTTTTAAAAACTTTTACTTTTCTATTTCTTAAAGAACTCTATTCAAAAACGCTCACAAATCGACAACTGTGATCGTTTTTGATGTTGCAAAGATAGACACCGACATGACATTTCAAAAATTTTTACATAAAAAAACATACGAGAATCATCCATTAAGCTGATATGCAGTCTGATAATTTTTCAATATGAAATTAACACCTACTTCACAAGAAGCATTGACGCATCTTTGGCACGATAATTTCCAACAGTGATGCATGAAAAAGTATGTATCTATTTTTCTATTTTTAATATGCGCCCATATTGCACTAGCTCAAGACTCTACAAATTTTATTGAAAAAATAATAAAAAAAACTTTCTCTTCGCAAGGTGACACCACTAGAAATGGGAGCTATTTTGTAGTACCTGCGTTTTCATACGCGCAAGAAACAGGCCCAGAATTTGGTGTCGCAGCAACTTATAATTTTTATTTAGACAAAAATAGCCTTGTAAGCCGTACATCAAACATCACTCTAATTAGCACTATTACCACAAAAAAGCAGAAAAAAATTAATATTACATCCGATTTATGGACCAAAGACAATGACTACCATATCTTATTAGAGTTACGCGCAAGAGAATGGCCATTCAATTTTTACGGCATTGGAAATGATACATGGAAAGCAGATGAAGATTATTTGGATCAGACACTATACCGTTTCAAGGCCGATATTGAAAAGAAGATATTACCAAGGTTTTATGTAGGTGTAAATACCAGCTATGACAATTATAAATTCAAAGATGTTGAAGCAGACGGCATCTTTGAATCCAACAGCATCATTGGTAAAACTGGTGGTCAATACATTACCTTAGGTCTATCTGCATTATTCGACACACGTGATGTGACAACATATACAAATAAAGGTTTTTACGGTCGTATAAAATATGCCTATGCCCCTAAATTTTTTACCTACGAGGATTTTAATGGGTCATTGTTAGAAACTGACCTGCGTGGCTTTCACCCATTGAATCGAAAACTAAATTTTGCTGGGCAAATACTTTACCGTGGAACATTTGGCGAAAACATTCCTTTTTATACTTTACGCGATCTTGGGGGAGACATGACAATGCGTGGATACTATTTAGGAAGATACAAAGACAAAAATTATTTAGCCACACAAGCAGAACTTCGCTATCGCTTACATCCTAGATTCGGCCTATCAGGTTTTGTCGGCGCCGGCACCACTTTCTCAAAACAGCATAAGGCACGGTTTATACCAACGTATGGTGCTGGACTTCGCTATTTCTTTAGTATTGAGCACAGCAGTAGTATACGTCTCGATTACGCCTTTGGCGAAAAAAAGCCAGGAGAAGAGCGACAATCTGGATTTTACTTAAGTATAAGTGAAGCTTTTTAGTAGTAAAAATAGGGATAGCGCAACTTAAAATTTTCTTTGGGTTGCTCTTTTCGTTTACAAATTATTCCAAATTCAAACAAATCAATTAACACTACAAAATCTTTATGTGCTTGCATAGTTTTCCAAAGTTTTCGATGATAAGAACAATCATTAATGTCTTTCACGAAAATCATAAAATAGGAATTTTGAAGAACTAACAAATCTGCAAAAGAATGTTGCTTAAAATCAGTAATTAAAAAAGAAAATTCTGTCAATCCTTTTGAAAGATAATACGCGATAATATCCTCTATCAACGAATCACAACGAGTAATGTTCTTATTATATATCAACTCATCCGCCAGAGCATATACAAAAGGTGAGTGTGTGCCATGACGAGTATTTGAAGTGATGTAATGCTTGATTTTCTGCAGAAAATAAATCATTTTGCAAAAATACATATATTGATTTACATTATTAAGACAGTTCATTTTTAATAAATCAATAGATTTAACTAAATTTATATATGAATGAGAGAGAGATTAAAGCGATAATATCTTTATTAGACGATCCAGACACTGAAATTTTCAACCAATTGGAAGAACGCCTTGTTACTGCAGGACCAGATGTAATTCCTTTGTTAGAAGAAAATTGGGAGTCTTCATTTGATCCATTATCGCAATCTCGGATTGAAAATATTATTCATAAAATCCAATTTGATCAGATAAAATATGACCTTCAATTTTGGGATCTCAAAAATAGCGACGACCTATTAGAGGGATTACTTATTATAAATAGGTACCAATACCCAAATTTGGATGAGAATAATGTGTTGTTAACTATTTCTGAACTTAAACGTAACGCTTGGTTTCAACTTATGTATGACATGAGTCCGTTGGAGAAAGTCAAACTGTTAAATAATGTATTGTTTCGTGAATTTGGATTATCGGGAAATACAACAAATTATCATGACCCACAAAATTCGTTTATACATAAAGTTTTAGAAAGCAAAAAAGGCAACCCTATATCTTTATCCTGTGTATATAGCATAATTGCACAACAGCTAGATATCCCTGTTTATGGAATTAATCTTCCAAAACATTTTATAGTAGCCTACATAGAAGATACAGAACAACCTCCCCTATTTTATATCAATGCTTTTAACAGAGGACAAGTAATGCATCATAACGACATATATTCCTTTTTAAAACAATTAAACCTCCCTCCTAATGAGGAGTACACCATGCCGTGTACGAATAAAGCCATTATCAAACGCGTACTTCGCAATTTAATAACGGCTTATGAGAATATTGGAAGTCCTCAGAAAAAAGAGGAAATAGACATCCTTTTAAAAATTATTGAAGACTAACGAGTATCCAGGGATATACTTTCTGGTGTTTTACCGTTAAAATCTAATGAAGCATTGGGAGCTACATCTCCCTCATCACTAATTAAATAACGAAAAACACTTTTAGCGCCAGGATCAGCTACATAAATATACTTTCCATCGTCTCGGGTGTCAATTGCAACATCGATTGGCTGCTTCAATTTTGTAGTCAAACCTTTGATAACACGAGTAGGAGAGATTTCTTTTGTCGTGGTGTTTGAAGAGAAATTCTCAAAAATTAAAATTCTACCATCCTCGATTACATTACCATTGATAGAGTAATCTGTCATCACTAAAATATCCTTTATTCTTGAATACGAAATGCCACGAAGATTTCTAGAGCCGTTCACAGTAAGTGAAAACGTAGGATTCACATTTAATAATGTATCCTGACTATCTATAAATTTTTGTGTTAAATCTTTATACACTTCAACCCCTCCTTCTGTTCCGGTCTTAACAACAAAAACATCCTTTTCATAAACAGTAAGTGCCCATGGAACGAAATTTAAAGGCAACCTAAAAGATGGCACTCTGAATGCACCTGAGTTTTGTGGCCTTAAGAAAACATACATATTACCATTAGCATCTCTATTTGACTTATTTGTTGCTAGTAAATAATCATTAGAAAGCGAAACACCTACATTTACTACCGTATAATATAACCCTCTTATATTATCAAATCTACGATTGGAAATTTTACCTCTAGACGAAATATCACCTCTAATATTGACATTCATTACATATATACTCGTATCATTTGTTCCTGGAGTGTTTAAACTAGATTGAAAAATCATCCCCCCATTTGGTGCAAAATGAATAGTACGCGCACCTTTAGCCCCAGAATTGTAAGAATACAAGGAATCAACAGATGGAAAACTATCCTCATCAGCTTGATCAATTACATAAATGTTATTCAAATTTTCTGATGCCCCAATTTGGTAATCAGAAGTGGAAATATAAAGTCTAGATATATCTTTGATTTCTCGTGAAGGAGGCTCGTCGTCATCTCGTTGACACGCAATAACACTTATTAATAAAGCGGGTATGAGGTATAAAAATAAAATTTTACGCATAAAAATTGAATCGATTACTAGATTACAAATGTATACATTTTTGTCTGTAAGTATTTAAACGAAAATAGCAATCTAAACGTTACAAAAATGAAATAACTTTCAAAAGCCATTAGATTTGCGTAAAATTGCAGAAGATTACCATTTGTCATATGGAAACGAAAAAAGAATTTGTAAGAGAAAAACTCACTTTACCAAACCAAGGCAAGAAATTGTTATTACATTCTTGCTGTGCACCATGTGCTGGAGAGGTAATGGAGGCACTAATTGCTTCCGACATTGAGTTTACAATTTATTTTTACAATCCAAATATTCATCCACGCAAAGAATATGACATTCGCAAAGAAGAAAATATTCGCTTTGCAGAGAAACACAACATACCTTTCATAGATGCTGACTATGATGTAGATCATTGGTTTGAGTTAGCAAAAGGCATGGAAAATGAACCTGAAAAAGGAATAAGATGCACAATGTGCTTCGATATGCGATTTGAAAAAACAGCTGAATATGCTGCCGAAAATGGATTTGATGTCATATCCAGCTCTTTAGGGATTTCGCGGTGGAAGAACATGGATCAGATAAACGATTGTGGTGTTCGCGCCGCATCTCGTCATCCAGACATGGATTATTGGACATTAAATTGGCGTAAAAAAGGTGGAGGTGCACGTATGTTGGAAATTAGTAAACGTGAACGATTTTATATGCAAGAGTACTGTGGTTGTGCATATTCCCTTCGTGACACCAACAAATGGCGTATGGCTAATGGTCGTGAGAAAATAGAATTGGGGGTAAAATATTATGGAGATAATGAATAATTATTTCATAAAATAATTGCATCCTAAAATATAAAACATTAATTTTGCAGGCTCAAATACAGGATTGTGAAGTATCTAAAACAATATAGAATTCCGTTTTCGGGATTAGCAGCAGGAAAGCACGATTTTGATTTTGAGATAAACGATAAGTTCTTTGACTGCTACGAGCATTCATTAGTAAAGAAAGGTAATCTGACTGCCAACGTTTCTCTTCAAAAACAAGAGACGATGTTAATTGTGAATTTTGACATCAAAGGCACAATCAAATTAACTTGCGACGTTTGCTTGACCGAATTTGACGCTCCTGTTTCCTTTGATGAAAAACTTATAGTTAAGTTTGTAAACGAGGAATGGGACAACGAAACTGATGAGGTTATCATTTTGAATAAAACAGATCACGAGCTAGATATAGCGAACCTATTGTACGAATATATAAACGTGCAAGTTCCATATTACGCTAAATGCACTGAGCAAGGAGTAAATATCACTTGTGATCCAGAAATGCTAGCTAAAATCAGTACAGAAGAAGGAATCGAAATAGAAGAAGAAAACATTGACCCACGTTGGGCCGCATTAAAGAATATTAAAAACAATTAAAAAAACATATACGAGATGGCACATCCAAAACGTAAAACTTCGAAATCAAGAAGAGACAAAAGAAGAACGCACTATAAGGCTGAGAAACCTACATTGACAGTATGTAAAGAAACTGGTGCTGTACACGTACCTCACAAAGCGTACGAAGTTGATGGTAACTTATTTTACAACGGTAAATTAATCGTTGAAAGAACAGCTGCAGTCTAAAAATATCTTTGGATAAAACATCCCAAATTGAGTAAAAAATAGATTTTTTTGCTTTACTTTGGGATGTTTTTGCGTATTATTGAAGTAGAAAAATAATAACGGATGAAGATAGGATTAGACGTTCTAGGTGGGGATTATGCCCCCAAATCAAACATATTAGGTGCAATTGAAGCACAAAAAAGTCTATCATCAGATCAACGAATAGTATTATTCGGAGACGAAGAAGATACAAAAAAACGCATAGAAGAAGCAGGTGCAGATCCATCATTATTTGATTATGTACATGCTCCTGAAAGTATTTCTATGCATGAGCATCCCACAAAGGCTATCACCCAAAAACCAAACTCAAGTATCGCAAAAGGATTTGAGTTGTTGAAAAATGGGGTGATAGATTCATTTTCTTCAGCAGGTAATACTGGCGCTATGCTAGTAGGCGCTATGTTTAGTGTAAAAACTATTACAGGCGTACTTCGCCCAGCAATAGCTACTAATGTTCCAAAGCTAAAAGAAGGATTCGGCATACTTCTCGATGTAGGTGCCAATGCTGATTGTAAGCCTGAAATGTTAAACCAGTTTGCGATTCTTGGAAGCTTATATGCCGAGCATATGTATAATGTCTCCAATCCCAAAGTTGCATTGGTAAACATTGGCGAAGAAGAAGAAAAAGGTAATGCCCTAACAATCTCAACCTATCCATTACTTAAATCAAACACTAAAATTAATTTCATTGGTAATGCCGAAGGCCGTGACTTATTCTCGGATCATGCCGATGTATATGTATGTGACGGTTACACAGGAAATGTGGTTCTTAAATTAGCCGAATCATTCTATGTTGTTACTTTGAAAAAAGGTTTTAAAGATGATTTCTTTGATAGGTTCAACTATGAGCAATATGGAGGTAGTCCAATTCTAGGTGTCAATGCACCGGTGCTTATCGGGCATGGCATTTCCACTCCTACTGCAATTAAAAATATGGTATTACTATCCAAAGGTATGATCGAATCGAAATTTATCGATAAGATAAAAACTGCTTTTAACTAACATTATATGTCTAAAATTCACGCGGCTATTACGGCGGTAAACGGATATGTTCCGGATTATGTTCTTACGAACAAGGAACTAGAAACTATGGTGGACACGAACGACGAATGGATCGTCTCTCGTACAGGTATTAAAGAACGTCGTATTCTAAAAGGAGAAGGATTAGCAACCTCAGATCTTGCTGTACCAGCGGTAAAAGGTCTTCTTGAAAAAAGAGGTATATCTGCCGAAGAAATCGATTTAATAATATTCTGTACTAGTACACCAGACATGTTATTTCCTGCTACTGCAAATATATTAGCAGATAAAATCGGGGCAAAGAACGCTTGGGGTTATGACTTACAAGCTGCTTGTTCAGGTTTTCTTTTTGGTTTGACGACAGGTACACAATTTATTGAGTCTGGCAAACACAAAAAAGTATTAGTAGTCGGTGGAGATAAAATGTCTTCAGTAGTCAACTATACTGACAGAAATACATGTATTCTATTTGGTGACGGATGTGGAGCGGTATTATTAGAACCAAACGACGAAGGTAACGGCATCCAAGATACAATCTTAAAAACTGACGGCTCAGGTGGTCAATTTTTAAATATCAAAGGTGGTGGCTCATTGAATCCAGCTTCGCATGAAACTATTGAGGCAGGTCTACACTATGCTTATCAAGAAGGACGCACAGTATTCAAATTTGCTGTTACAAATATGGCTGATGTTGCACATAGCATCATGGAACGCAATAACCTGACAGCTGATAATGTTGCGTGGTTGGTTCCTCATCAAGCGAACAAAAGAATCATTGATGCTACTGCCGAACGTGCGGGACTACCAGAAGAAAAAGTGATGGTAAACATCCATAAATACGGAAACACTACAAGTGGTACTATCCCATTATGTCTATGGGAATGGGAAAGCCAATTGAAGAAAGGTGATAATTTAATATTAGCAGCTTTCGGTGGCGGATTTACTTGGGGATCAGTTTATTTAAAATGGGCTTATTAAGCTAAGTCAATTTTTTGCTATATTTATCGACTATTTTTTAATAATTAATTAACAAATTGACAAAACCTACTATCATGAGTATGGACATTAAACAAATTCAAGACTTGATTAAATTCGTATCTAAATCAGGTGTGAATGAAGTATCGATTGAAGAGAAAGATTTCAAAATCACGATAAAAACAAATCAAGAACCGACTTATGTAACAGCAAGCGTTCCAGCAGCTATCCCTGCTCCTGCTCCTGTACAAGCGGCGACTCCAGCAGCTCCTGTAGCGACGACACCAGTGGCTCCTGCAGCATCTGATGATTCTAAATACATCACTGTAAAATCGCCAATGATTGGTACATTCTACCGTTCACCAGGTCCTGATAAAGCAGTATTCGTAAATGTAGGTGACGAAATCACTTCTGGTAAGACATTATGTATTATCGAGGCGATGAAATTATTCAATGAAATCGAATCGGAAGTTTCTGGTAAAATCGTTAAAATATTAGTGAACGACGCACAACCAGTTGAATACGATCAACCATTATTCTTAGTTGATCCAAACTAATCTCTAGCTGCCTTCGCGCAGCTTTTTGAGTTTAAATAGATGCTATGCTAACATAGTACAATTGGTTTATTTAGTCATTCCTTATGTTCAAAAAAATATTAATAGCAAATAGAGGGGAAATCGCTCTACGTATCATCCGCACATGTCGCGAGATGGGTATCAAGAGTGTGGCTGTATATTCTACAGCGGATAAAGATAGTTTGCATGTACGTTTTGCTGATGAAGCGGTATGTATCGGTCCTCCTGCGAGTAAAGATTCTTATTTAAATATTCCTAATATCATTTCGGCTGCAGAGTTAACTAATGCTGACGCCATTCACCCTGGTTATGGTTTTCTTTCTGAAAACGCTAAATTCTCAGCTATCTGTGCGGAGTACGGTATCAAATTTATCGGTGCGACTGCGAATCAGATTGAACGCATGGGCGATAAAGCTTCAGCTAAAGACACCATGAAAAAAGCCGGTGTACCAACAGTACCTGGATCAGATGGTTTAATTCCTGACGTAAAAACAGGTATTAAATTAGCTAATGAAATTGGTTATCCTGTCATTATCAAGGCTACTGCTGGTGGTGGTGGTCGTGGTATGCGTATCATTTGGAAAGATGAAGATTTCGAGTCTAACTGGGATTCAGCACGTCAAGAATCTGCTGCTGCATTTGGTAATGATGGTATTTACTTAGAGAAATACGTTGAAGAGCCTCGTCACATTGAAATCCAAGTAATCGGTGATCAATACGGCAAAGTATGTCACTTGTCAGAGCGCGATTGTTCTATTCAACGTCGTCACCAAAAATTAGTAGAAGAAGCTCCATCTCCATTTATTACGCCCGAGTTGCGTGCACAGATGGGTGAAGCTGCGATCAAAGGTGCAACAGCTGTAAATTATGAAGGTGCTGGAACCATTGAGTTCTTAGTGGACAAACACCGCAATTTCTATTTCATGGAAATGAATACGCGTATTCAGGTAGAGCACCCGGTAACTGAAGAAGTAATTAACTTCGATTTGATCAAAGAGCAAATCAAAGTGGCTGCAGGTATTCCTATTTCTGGTAAGAGCTACGAGCCGACAATGCATGCCATTGAATGCCGTATCAATGCAGAAGATCCATTCAATAATTTCCGTCCTTCACCAGGCAAAATCACAAATTTCCACTCACCAGGTGGTCATGGTGTGCGTGTCGATACACACGTATATGCTGGATATACTATTCCGCCAAACTATGACTCTATGATTGCGAAATTAATCTGTACAGCACAGACTCGTGAAGAAGCTATCGCAACGATGGAAAGAGCATTAAGTGAATTTGTAATTGAAGGTGTGAAGACTACTATTCCTTTGCATTTGCGATTAATGCGTGATCCAAACTTTAGAGCAGGTAATTTTACAACGAAATTTATGGAAACTTTCGACCTTTCGGAATACCCGGAAGAAGAGGAAGCGTAAAAATTTTGTTTTGATATTCAATTCATACCATTCTTATCCCAAAGAATGGTATTTTTGTTTTCACTACTAAAAACTAGATATGTCAAATAAAAAACTAATTGACGCCATAAAAGATAAAGGAAAGACACTCGAAGCGGAAATGTCATTTTTCCAGCACCTAGAAGTATTACGATGGCACATCATTAGATCCGTAATAGCAATAGCAGTTTTTGCGATACTTTCATTTTCATTTTATGATTTCGTATTCAACCAAATCATTATGGGGCCAAAGAATTTAGATTTCTGGACGTACCGCATGATGTGTAAGGTTGGAGAATTAATGAATTTAGATGGTTTTTGTGTTGATAAAATTCCTTTTAATATTATAAATACGGAATTAGCGGGTCAGTTTATGTTACAAATAAACTCCTGTTTATTGATGGCACTTGCCTTAGGTTTTCCATATCTCTTATTTGAAATTTGGTTGTTTGTGAAGCCTGCATTGACAGAAGTCGAGCGCAAGTCGGCAAGTGGTTTTGTATTCTATGCGACTATATTATTTGCTTTAGGGGCATTATTTGGCTACTACATTGTCGTTCCTTTGTCTGTTAACTTTTTAGCTAATGTATCATTGAGCGCGGAAATAACAAACCAGATCAAAATTGACTCCTATCTGTCGACTATAGCGACATTAACATTGGGTTGTGGTGTAGTATTTTTATTGCCGATTTTGATATTTATCCTATCCAAACTTGGCTTTATGACGCCGCAATTTATGCGTGCGAGTAGACGTTATGCGGTAGTAATTATATTAATCATTGCTGCTATTATTACGCCTACAGCGGACATTATCACACTATTAACGGTGAGTGCCCCAATGTTTATATTGTACGAGTTGAGTATTTCTGTTTCGGCAAATGTACAGCGTAAGAGAGAATTAAAAGAAAAAGAATTTTATAAGAACTAATATATAATACTATGAAAATTGCAATAGGTAGCGATCACGCAGGATTTGATTATAAAACTCCAATCGTAGAGTTTTTGAAAGAATTGGGACATGAGGTTAGTGATTTCGGACCTTCGACAGCTGATTCTGTAGACTATCCAGACTATGCACATCCAGTAGCTTCTTCGGTAGAAAATCAAGAGAATGAATTGGGAATTTTGATTTGCGGTAGTGCAAATGGAGTAGCTATTACGGCAAATAAACATCAAGGAATACGTGCGACAATTGCATGGCAAAATGAAATTGCGGCATTAGCACGTCAACATAATAACGCGAATGTATTGTGTATTCCTGCGCGTTTTATAGATTTAGAATTAGCTAAAAAAATTACGAATACATTTATTACAACGGAATTTGAAGGCGGTAGACATGCTACACGTGTGAACAAAATTTCTTGTGCATAATTTAATATACACCTACTATGAGAAAAATCCTTTCCTTACTTTTCATTCTACCTGTTGCATACAGTTGTTCGGTGGCTCAAAATCCATCTAAATATGCCAATCTGATTACAGAAGAATCTTCAAAAGAATATTTAACTATTCTAGCAAGCAAAGAATTTGCTGGTAGAGGAACAGGCCAAGAAGGCGGTAAAAAAACGGTTAAATACGCGGAAGATCAGTTCAAATCTTTTGGTTTGCAACCAATCGTGAATGGATCATATCTACAGCAGGTTCCATTATTACAGACCTCCTATAAGGTTGACTCTTTTACGCTAGGAAACCAAACACTAGTATATGGACAGGATTTCTATGTGCAGGGAGATAATAGCACGGCGTCATTCAATGCTAATGAGATTGTGTTCGTAGGCTATGGCATTCAAGATGATAAATTCAATGAATTAAAAAATACAGACATCGCCGGTAAAGTGGTGTTACTTATCAACGAAGGTGAACCTGTAGACGCAGAAGGAAAATCGATCATCACAGGCACTACTTCAAAATCTACATGGTCATCAAGCCGTTTCAAGAGACTTCAAGAAATTATGAAGTTGAATCCAAAATTAATCCTTGCGGCAAGTTCTCAAAATGAGGAAATGATCAAACGCATGAATAATCGTGGCATGATGGGACGTGTGGCTTTGGATAAAGGTAATGCCAATCAAAATCAACGAGTTTCTATTCCGGTTGTACATATCAAAACATCATTAGCTGATCATTTGTTAGCACAAGCAAATACAAGTGTAGAGAAATTCAAAGCACAAAATCTTGCTACCCCAGCGCAACCTCAAGTTATAAAAAGTGCGCTGAACGCTTCTATGGGCGTAAAAAATGAGAAATTTAGCGACCCAAATGTTATTGGTTACATAGAAGGTACAGATCTTAAAAATGAAGTGGTAGTAGTATGTGGTCACTGGGATCATGACGGCATTTTACCTGACGGCACATTCTTCCCTGGAGCTGATGACAATGGTTCGGGTACTGTTGGTGTTGTAGAAATTGCTAAAGCTTTTGCAAAAGCTAAAAAAGAAGGCAAAGGTCCACGTCGTAGCATTTTATTTATCGCATTAGCAGCAGAAGAAAAAGGCTTATTAGGTTCGCAATATTACGTTGAAAATCCAATTATTCCTTTAACGCAAACTGTAGCTTGTCTTAATATTGATATGATTGGTCGTATTGATGACAAACACTTGAACGGGGATCATAACTACATTCACGTGATTGGTGTTAATAAATTGAGTACGGATCTTAAACCAATTGTTGAAAAAGCAAACGCTGAGACAAAAATGAAATTGGATTATGACTACGATCATCCAGAAGAACCAATGCGCTTGTATTACCGTTCGGATCACTACAATTTTGCGAAGAATGGTATTCCATCGTTATTTTTCTTCTCTGGATTGCACCCTCACTACCATACACCAGAAGATACTGTTGACAAAATAGACTTCCCTATGATGGTAAAACGTGAGAGATTGATTTTCTTTACCGCTTGGGAAATAGCAAATAGAGATAAAAAACCAGTTGTAGATATGTCGCTTGAAGAAGCACAAGGTACTGGAAGGTAATTAAAAATACTTATACTAAATAATAAAGCTAGGTCATTAACCTAGCTTTATTATTTTAAGATTTTATATGTATCGTATCGCGGTGAATTGTTTTGAACTTTTCATCTTGATATTCTAAGAAATAGCGGTTTGGAAGTAGCTTGATTTTTATCTTTTCTTCCTTATGTTTTGAATCTAGAATATGGAAATAGTTAATTCCTGTTTCGGTCTCATATTCCGCGAAGAGTTTTAAATAAACTTTTCCTTTCGCATCTTGAATAGTTTCAGGGACGACAATTTCTGTATCTAGAGCTTTTTCTGAAATATTCTCCGCGATTTTCCAATTGTTTCTATAAATCTTTTGCTGTGAATCTTGTAGGTTTATTGCATTGATCTTCGCTAGATAGTCCAATTTGCAAAATTTGCAATTCAGATGTTTTTCACTGCTAATATAATATACTAGACTCAACATTTTTTTACCCTTGTCAAAAGGAATCAATACCTGACGAATGTCTAATCTCCCTAGTTCAAAGTCCTTTTGCAGGTAATATTGATCTTTACCGACTTCCCTCTTTTCAAAACCCACAGTATTTGGTAAATTCTTTTGATGTAAAACTGCTAAAAGATGGTATTGAGGCGATGAATTCGGAACAGCAGAAAAAAGAACTTTTGAACCTCTATTCTTTAGACCAATTTTCTTAAGTACATCTATATCTTGAGCATAAAACTTATTCAACTTAACTCCTGTCTCTCCACCATCTTGATAAGGATAGAAATTCATATACGTCCACACATTTATTTTCAATGCAGGATTAAAATATTCATCCACATCTTCCACAAAAACACTTTCCTTCGCAAACTTGCGAGATGAGCAACTTGATAAGAAAAATAGTACTATCATACTAATAATCCTAACCTTCATATTACATTCTAGTAAGGTCAAGACGTATAGGTAAAGAATATGCAACACGTACAGATTTACCATTTTGAATTCCAGGTGACCATCTCTTAGAAGTTTTTAAAACAGCAATCGCTGCATTTCCTGTACCATGTCCTAAATCTCTTACCACTTTTAAATCACTAAGTGCGCCATCTTTTTCAACAACAAAAGTAACTTGAACTGTCCCCTTTACTTCGGCATCAATTGCAGCTTGGGGATATTTATAATTATCACCTAACCATTTACGATAAGCATTTAATCCTCCAGGAGGCTCTGGTTGAATCTCTACTTGAGAAAACGTTTCATTTCCTTCAACTATTTTTGTTATTTTTCCACCAAACTTACCTTGAATTGTATCTTGCGCACTCTCTGAATTACCATCCATATCCGTCAAATCTAACCGTATTGGCAAGGTGAATTCATAGCGTACTTTACGACCATTTTGAATAGCAGGTTTCCATTTTGGGGATTTTTTTAGCAGCTCCACAGCAGCTTCACCAGTTCCATGACCTATATCTTCTACAATTTTAATATCCGACAACGAGCCATCTTTTTCGACTACAAAATTTGTTCTGATAGTTCCTTTGACACCAGCATCAATAGCAGCTTGTGGGTATTGATAATTTTCACCTATCCACTTACGAAATTCATCAATACTTTCTGGAGGCTCCGGATTTATCTCTGTTTCGATAAAAATTTCATTACCGCCTACTTTTATCGTATCATTAGCCATAATTTGAACTAATGGATTTACAGATTCTAGATGTGACTGCTTAAATACAGTAGAATTTTCAATCTGCACTGACATATCCGATGTTGGCAACTTCACATCTTCCATTTTTGATTCAACCTTTGCTACAACAGTTTTTGCTCTGGAGGTGTTAAAAACTACAGTTGATATTCCAACAACCAATACAGCTGGAATTATGCCTAAATACAAAAAGCGTTTATTGTTTGATGATTTATTCTTAAATAACATCATGATTCTTTTCTTTAAAAACGATTGATTGGAAAACTCATGCACCAATACATTTTGTGGCACTTTGAGCGCATGAGCCACTAATAACTCGGCATAAGCTACTTTATCTTCCGAACTCAATTCATCCGCTATACATTCATGCTGAAATTTGATTTCCTTGCTCATATGATACACCACAGGATTAAACCAGTTCAAAGCCTTGAACAACTCCATAAATAGTACATCATAACTGTGTCCTAGCTCGATATGAATTTGTTCGTGTCGTTCAATGCTTTTATAGGAATTGACTTCTTTACCTAAAAACATTTTATTGAAGAAGGAGAAACCCAAAAAAGGTGCATCAGCTTGAAACATTTTGCGCACATTCCACAGTCGCCAAAATATGATTGATACACTTGCAATCAAACCAACGATATAAATCCATTTTAGAACATCTACCAAGTACAAGGAAGAATTTTGCTGTGCATAGAGGACAATTGGTATATCAATAAACTCGTGTACATTGACCATAGGAATAATAATATCATCCTCAAAAAATGTGGATAAATCTATAAATAATCCAATCGGAATCAGTAATGCGAAAAATGCTGTGCTGAGTAAATAAACTCTGTTCCATTGGAAAAAAGTTAATTTACGAAAGCTGAAATAGTATAAGCTATAACTTAGGACGACAGCTATATTGACTAATAGCAGATAAATTACCATAACGTAAGTTTATAAGTAGTTTATAATTTTATTTGTGCTTGTTGATAATGTTCAAAATATCGTCCAGATCTTTGACATCCAATTTGTTCTCTTCCAAAAAGAAAGAAAGCATCTGTTTGGGTGAATTTTCAAAATAACCACTCAACAATTTGTCTGCTACGACTTTCTTGTAGTCTTCTTTGCTGATCGTTGGAATATATTTATGACTCTTACCATAAGCCTCGTGATTCACAAAACCCTTGGTCTCGAGAATACGAATTATTGTAGAAACAGTATTATATGCAGGCTTTGGCTCAGGTAGACGTTCGATCACTTCTTTTACGAAGCCTCCTCCCATCTCCCACAATTCATGCATAATTTGCTCTTCTGCCTTTGTAAGTTCTTTGATTTCGTCCATAACTCTATTAATAAAAATTAAATTGGCACGTCTGCCTATAATCGATTACTAAAACTAATCTAAAACTATATTTTTAGTTTTACAACTATTTTTTTAGTTTTCGCAAAAAAAAGGCTTCCATACTACAGTGAGTATGAAAGCCTAAACCTATTTGTAACAAAGAATTTTTTAATTAGAATTTACTCGAAGCTAATTTTCGAACCACATCTGCTAATAAATCAATCTCCGCAAATGTATTATAGAATGCAAAGGAAGGACGAACAGAATTTTCAAAGCCTAATCGACGCAAAATTGGTTGCGCACAATGGTGTCCCGTACGCACAGCTATACCATGATCGTTCAATACCTTACCCACTTCTTCATTGCTAAATCCATCTATGGTAAAAGACATGACGCTAGCTTTATCTTTCGCTGTCCCTATCAATTTCACTTTCGTTATTTGTTTAAATAAACTAGTCGCATAATCCAAAAGTTCATGTTCGTATTTTGCAATGCGATCAATTCCGATTTTTTGGACATAATCCAGCGCTGCTGCTAAACCTACTGCATCCGCAATATTACCAGTTCCTGCTTCAAAGCGATTGGGTGCAGGGTGAAAAATTGTCTTTTCGAAAGTAACATCCTGAATCATATTTCCACCACCTTGGTAAGGTTGCGTTTGATTAAGCAATTCTTCTTTTCCATAAACCGCACCTATTCCAGTAGGTCCAAAAATTTTGTGTCCAGAGAAAACAAAGAAATCTGGATTCAAATCTTGAACATCTACTTTGATATGCGAATAGATTGTGCACCATCCAGCAACACTTTAGCACCAGCTGAATGCGCTATCTCAATGATTTGCTTCGCAGGTGTTACCGTGCCTAACGCATTACTGACGTGGGTAAAAGATACAAGTTTCGTTTTATCCGTGAATAGTTTTTTATATTCATCGATAAGCAATTCACCAGCATCGTTTACTGGAATAACCTTAATCTTGAAGCCATTTTTCTGACTTAACAATTGCCATGGCACGATATTCGCGTGATGCTCCAGATTCGAAATAATAATTTCATCACCTTCTTTGAGATTTTCAGCACCCCAGCTATTGGCTATAAGATTAATAGATTCCGTTGTTCCACGTGTAAAGATGATTTCGTTTACAGACTTTGCGTTGATAAAAGATTTTATCGTTTCACGAGCTTTCTCATAGGCATCCGTAGCACGCGCAGCTAATTCATGTGCCGCCCGGAGAATATTCGAATTTTCGTGTTGGTAAAAATAAGCCAAACGATCAATCACCACTTGTGGCTTCTGTGTCGTCGCTGCATTGTCAAACCAAACCAACGGACGACCATTTACGTATTCACTCAAAATCGGAAAATCCTTGCGGATAGCATACACATCAAAATTGGAACTGCGATCTTGGAGTAAATCATTTCCTACAAATGAATATGGACTTCCTAAAGGACTAATAGCAGCATTGAATGTTGTATAGGTTTCCTTTGCAAAAGGAATGTCATCTCCGTATTCAGGTTGATAAGAAATTGGATTATTAAACGCAAAGATATCTTTCGGAATCAAATCCTCTTAGGATGCCGAATTCGCACCAAGATTCGATTGATAGGCGTAAGAATCAGCGAATATCTCGGATATATCTTCCAAACCAGCCGATTGCGACGGATTTGCATAGGAATTTAAAGCATCTCTACCTTCTTGTTTGAAATGTGGAGAACTCCCATCCCCAGCTTGTGCTAATGGGAACTTACCTTCATCTCGAAGTAAAGGATCTTTTAGACTCGTCTGCGGATTCGCTATATTAAATTCTTTATCATGCGCACTGATTTGATCGTAATCCGTAGTCACTTTACGTTGAAAGACACCAGAATCCGAATGACTCACATGCGCAAGTTGATTAAAACCCGATAATCCTTTGAATAAGTGATTGACAACCGATTCTAACTCCTTGTCAGAAGGAATATTATTGAATTGTGACATGTAATTAGTTTAAAATGTGAATACTGCATTATTAATCTTGCATAAAAATCAAGAATTATTAATACTTGTATTCGTGATAATTTGTAACATCCACATCTTCCAATACAGCCAATGCATCATCTACCAATACAACCAATGAGCAGTATAACGAAATCAAATACGAAGCAATAGCTTTGTCGTTGATCCCTGTGAATTTTACCGATAAACCTGGAGTTTGCTCACCAGGAAGATTAGGCTGATATAGTCCTACGACGCCTTGTTTACTTTCTCCTGTTCTTACCAGAATGATTTTTGTTTTTCCTTTCACAATTGGCACTTTATCGGATGGAATAAGAGGAATTCCTCTCCAGGTAATGAATTGCGTACCAAATAATGAAACTGTCGGAGGCGGAACACCTTTACGTGTACATTCTCTACCAAAAGCAGCAATAGCTTGTGGATGTAACAAGAAAAAACTAGGATTTTTCCACACTTTTGTTAATAACTCATCCAAATCGTCTGGTGTTGGAGGTCCTAAACGCGTCTTGATAACTTGTTTCTTTGCAACACTATTCAACAATCCATAATCTGCATTGTTAATTAATTCACTTTCTTGTCTTTCTTTGATTTTCTCAATAGCTAGACGTAATTGTTCACTAATCTGATTGTAAGGCTTACTATACAAATCCGATACACGTGTGTGAATATCAATTAAAGTATTTACTGCACTCAAATTGTATTCTCTGGGATTCTCATCGTAATCCACAAAAGTGTGGGGCAATACACTTTCATCACGACGTGAACAATCTACTTGGATTCCTTCTTCGCCTACAACACGATTTAATCGGAAAACACCAGATTCTACAGGCAACCATTGTAACAATAAGGTAATCCATCTCGGTGTGATACTTTCTAATTGAGGTGCGGTACGGGTAGCAATGGCTAGGTGTCTCGCTGCTACATCGCCTAAGGCGGTTTGATTTTCTTTTGTACTCATGCGTTATTTTAATACTACGAATTAATGTAAAACTATTTAATCTACTATATCTATAGTAAATATAGATTAATGTATTTAAAACAAAAAATTTTAGTTAAAATAATTTATATTAACTCGTATTATAATAATACAATTCGTCCTGACTTGTCCCCTTGTAGAACTAAGAAAATATATTCATTTGATAATCAGTTTTTTATTTAATAAAAAATCGTAATTTGTCGCACTAAGGGTGTTCTATGTTGCGAATTCGTACAATAAAAACAGGTTCTGAAGCAAGAGCTGTTCAGGTGATTTATTATTTAAACCGCAAAAGGGTTATTTATAAACATATTGGTTCTGCTAAGACCGATTCCGAACTTGAAACCATGCTAGTGGTAGCCCAAGATTTCATTGACAATTACGCACCAACACTCCCTTTTGAAATAGAAACAAAATTTGACAACCTACTTTACCTTGATAAAGCCGATTTCTTAGGAGTCTACTATACCTATTTGTACGAGATTCTCTCAGCAATTATTATAAAAGTGGGATTATCGGGGATAAATAAACAATTTCTTTTAGATCTGGTCATTATGCGCATACTGGATCCTTCCTCAAAATTACGTTCTATAGAATTACTTGAAACCTGTTTTGGTATCAAGCATAGCCGGAAATCTTTCTACAAATCAGCCCGAAATTGGTTAAGCTTAAAGGAAGAGGTCGAACAAATCGTAATTAAATTTCTCAAGGAGAATTATGATTTCAATTTCGAACTATTGTTTTACGATGTAACTACATTGTATTTTGAGACATTTGATGCTGATGAATTTCGAAAGCAAGGGTTTTCAAAAGATAATAAATCCCTACAGCCACAAATCTTAGTGGCCTTAATGGTTACTCCAGAAGGCTTTCCTGTAGGTTATGAGGTATTTCCAGGAAATACCTTTGAGGGGCATACCATTCTTCCCGTGGTTAAGGCTTTCATCCAAAAGCACAGTATTAAACAGTTTACAATAGTAGCGGACGCTGCTATGATCAGTAATGATAATGTGGAAGAGCTTAGAAAGGCAGGTGTTAACTACATTGTTGGTGCCCGATTGGGCAATATTGGGAATGAGCTCTTCCAACGGATTCATAGTAGTTTAGTCCGAGAGGATGGAAACACTATTCGACTACAGACAGAAAAGGGATATTTGATTTGCAGTTTCTCAAATACAAGATATCGAAAGGATAAGTATGAAATGGAAAAGCAAATACAGCGTGCAGAAATCTTACTGAAAGAGCCTGGTAAAATCAAGAAAGTAAAATTCTTGAAAACCGATAACAAAGAACCTGCATTGAATAATGAATTGATCAATCGAACAAAGGTTCTTCTTGGAATTAAAGGTTATTACACAAACCTAGAGGAGTCTATTGTAGATAATGAGACCGTAATTAGTAGATACCAGGATTTATATAAAATTGAGCAAGCCTTCAGAATCTCTAAAAATGACCTCAAAACAAGGCCCATTTTTCATTTCAAGGAAGAGCCAATAAAATTACATTTACTAATCTGTTTTAAGGCATTAGTCATTTCAAAGCACATTGAATTAACCACCAATGTTTCTATCAAAAAGTTTGTAACTGAACTCAAAAAAGTGACCGACGCTAGAATGTTTAGTCAAATCACTAACAAGGAAATGAGAATAAGAGCCAAAATGATGCCTATAGTGGAGGATTTAATACGGAAATTAAATCTGCCGCACTAAAAGGCACAAGTCAGGAAAAAATTTTAGTTAAAATAATTTTTATTAACTCGTATTATAATAATACAATTCGTGTTAGACTATTAATCCATTCGCCACCTACGATTGGATTTTTTCTCTGCATTTTTAGATTTACGATCGAGTCTAGCTAATATTTTGGAACGAGGCACTTTGGTAGGAATTCTTCTTTTGCTGGGTTTTAGTGATTCTTGAATAAGAAAAACAAGTTTATCAAAAGCGATTTCCTTGTTTGCTAACTGACTACGACTTTCCGAAGAATCAATTTGAATTAATCCCTCCGATTGTAGTCTATTTTTAAACGCTGAGCGAACCTTAGAACGTTGTACATCATTAAGAAGAATTGAATGTTCAAAATCCCAAATCAAACTCACTTTTGTTTCCACTTTATTCACATTCTGTCCTCCAGCACCAGAAGATCGAGCTGTTTTGTATTTGATTTCTTTTCTTAATTCCTCCAAATTTATAATCATAACACAAAGATTACGATTTTATTGCAAATCGAATGTAAAACCTTCCTTAACTTTGGTTGTTTTAAAATTATAAATAAATCTTCATGAAAATAGGTATTGTTTGTTATCCAACATTTGGTGGATCCGGCGTCGTGGCGACAGAATTGGGTAAAGGTCTCGCGTCTAAAGGTCACGAAGTACATTTTATAACCTACAATAAACCTGCGCGATTGGATTTCTTTTTAGAAAATCTATATTACCATGAAGTATCTATTTCTCAATATCCCCTATTTGATTTTCCGCCTTATGAATCTGCTTTAGCGAGTAAACTAGTGGATGTTGTACGCTTTGAAAAATTGGATGTTTTACACGTACACTATGCCATCCCACATGCTTCAGCAGCCTATTTAGCAAAGCAAATATTGAAGACTTACGGAATTAATATTCCTGTAGTCACCACATTACACGGTACAGATATCACACTTGTCGGAAAAGATAAAACCTTCAAACCTGTTGTTACATTTTCGATCAATGAATCTGATGGTGTGACGACGGTTTCCGAGAATTTAAAAAGTCAAACTTTAGAGTCATTTGACATTACGAGAGACATTAAGGTGATTCCAAACTTTATTGATTTGACACGTTTCGTGAGTAAAAATCGTGAACATTTCAAAAAAGCGATTGCACCTGGAAATGAACGTATATTAGTGCACACCTCAAACTTTCGTAAGGTAAAAAATACACAAGATGTGGTTCGTATCTTTCATCAAGTATCCCAAACTATTCCAAGTAAATTATTAATGGTCGGTGATGGACCAGAACGTAGCAATGCTGAAGAGCTTTCGCGTCAATTAGGCATTTCAAACTCTGTTCGTTTTTTAGGTAAACAAGATGCTGTGGAAGAGATTTTATCTGTTTCTGATTTATTCCTTATGCCTTCATCATCCGAAAGTTTTGGTTTGGCAGCATTGGAAGCAATGGCTTGTAGAGTACCTATTATTTCAACAAATATCGGCGGCTTGCCCGAATTGAATGAACAAGGTGTAACTGGATTTCTGAGTAATGTCGGCGACATTGAGGAAATGTCCAAACATGCTATTCATATTTTGGAAGACTGCAATCGTTTAGAGAAATTTAAGCAAGCAGCATACGAACACGCTCAAAAATTTGAAATCAGCAAAATATTGCCTTTGTATGAAGAGTACTACGAAGAAGCAATCTCGAATTCAAAAAAATAAAACAATTACTTTCTCTATATTAGATAGCAGCAAAAAAATTATATCTTTGTCTTTTGGAAATCTTCCAAAGAAAAAACTATATGAAATATAAACGTATCCTACTAAAACTCAGCGGCGAAGCCCTTATGGGTGAGCAAAATTATGGTATCGACATCAATCGCGTAGCTCAATACGCAAAAGATATCAAAGAAATTCATTCTCAAGGTCTTGAAATTGCAATCGTAATCGGAGGTGGTAATATCTACCGCGGATTAAGTGCAGAAAAAGCTGGAATGGACAGAGTACAAGCAGATTATATGGGCATGTTGGCTACAGTAATCAACAGCATGGCTTTGCAAGATGCTTTAGAAAAAGTAGGTTTAAAAACAAGATTGCTTACAGCTATTAAGATGGAACAAATCTGTGAGCCATTTATTCGTCGTAGAGCAGTAAGACATTTAGAAAAAGGAAGAATAGTAATTTTTGGTGCAGGTACTGGCAACCCATACTTCACTACAGATACAGCTGCTTCTTTACGTGCAATTGAAATCAATGCTGATGCAGTATTAAAAGGAACACGAGTAGACGGTATTTACACAGCTGATCCAGAAAAAGATCCTTCAGCTACTAAATACGAACATATTTCATTCAACGAAGTATACCAAAAAGGCCTTAACGTAATGGATATGACAGCCTTTACGTTGTGCCAAGAAAATAATCTTCCAATCATTGTATTTGATATGAATAAACCAGGCAATTTGAAAAAATTAGCAGATGGTGAACATATCGGTACAGTAGTAAGCTAAGTATAAAATATTAAAACATATGAACGAACTGATTTCTATTGAATTGGATGACTGCAAAGAGAAAATGACTAAAGCAGTCGCACATACGGAGACAGAACTGACTAAAATCCGTGCTGGTAAAGCTACACCATCTATGTTGGATGGTATTAATGTAGATTACTACGGATCGGCAACTCCACTTTCTCAAGTAGCGAATGTGAACACGACGGACGCACGTACTATCGTGATTCAGCCATGGGAAAAAAACATGTTAGGAACAATCGAAAAAGCAATTATCGATTCTAATATTGGTCTTAACCCACAGAATGATGGCGTAGTTATTCGTTTAGTAGTACCTCCTCTTACAGAAGAAAGAAGACGTGATTTAGTTAAAAAAGCGAAAGAAGAAACAGAAAAAGGTCGTGTAGCGGTACGTAATATTCGTAAAGATGCGAACGAATCTATCAAAAAATTGAAAAATGATGGTGCTTCTGAGGATGAAATCAAAGTAGGTGAAGCTGAAGTACAGAAATTGACTGATACATATATTGCTAAAGTTGATACATTAGCTGAATTGAAAGAAAAAGATATTATGACGGTATAATCCTTATAATCTCTTTATGCTACACAAAGGGCTTCCATACGACATGGTAGCCCTTTGTTTTAAAGTTAATTTTATTATATTTACGTTACCATCGTAAAATCAATTATGGGCTCTTTTATTTATCTTTCATGGTGCGTACTAAATGGTGTAAGTTTCATACTTCTCCTCTACTACTTTTTCAAATGTATATCACTAATTAACAAAAAAACAGGAGTTATACCCGCTCTAATTTTCTTTATTGCACTTCCTTCATTATTGTCGAGCTATAACAATGCAAACCAACCAAAAGAAACTAAAGAATCTAATTTTATAACGTTCAATAAGCCCTCAAACAATATTGGAAGCCCCTATCACAATTATTATGTGATTGATGATAAACAATTTGCTAGATTATTTATATCATTAATGTATCAAAAATCTATTGATCCACAGCAATACTCACCATTGAGTGCGGGAACAAACTTATCTGGTCTAGTTGCTGGTGTAAAATGGAAGCAAATATCATTAAACATTACTCCATTAGGAAATAACTCTTTCCAATATGATGTATCAGGGCAATACGAATTTTCGTTAATAGGAATCAAAATATATAACCAATCAAAACGATTTGAGGGGGAAATTGTTTTTGATTAAAACTTAATAATCAACACTAACATGCAAAATTCAAGAAGACAATTTTTAAAACAAGCTGGAATTGGCGCTATGAGTGCTTATTTCGGTTCATCCTTACTTACAGCATGTAGCGATGCTAAAAAAACAACTTTAACAGGTAGTCCAATTAAGAATATAGGTATACAAATTTATTCCCTACGTGATTTATTAAACGATGATCCCAAATTAACACTAGAAACTGTTGCCAAAATTGGATACACGCATATAGAGACTTTTGGAGTTGATCTTGCGAATAACTCTTTTTGGGGCGTAAAAGTTCCTGACTTAAAGAAAATATTACATGACAACGGTTTGTCTACATTTAGTGGGCATTATGATATGAGTAAATACCTAGATCGTAACAATAACGATAAAGAAAGTGTCGAAAAATATATTGAAACAGCAGCAGAGTTAGGGCAGAAATACGTGATTGCACCTGTTAACCCTATGCATGATTTGAATAATTTGAAAATAGAAGATTATCAGTATGCAGCCGATCAACTGAATAAAGCGGGTGAAATGGCAAAAAAAGCCGGCATTAAAATAGGTTATCACAATCATTTTTGGGAATTCAGAGAGTTTGCTAATAATACCAGAGGATTGGACATTATGTTGGCTTTCACTGAAAAAGATTTAGTGGCTTTTGAACTGGATTTATTCTGGATTGAAAAAGCTGGTTTAAATCCATTAACGTATTTTGACAAATATCCTGGAAGATTTGAGATGTGGCATGTAAAAGACATGGATAAACAATTTACTACGCCAGTAATCGGAGAAAATTTTGATCAATTGCCGTTGGATTCAATATTCAAAGAAGTGAAATATACAGAAGTTGGTTCTGGAAATATTGACTTTACAAATATTGTACAAGCTGCCGAAAAATCGGGATTGGTTCACGCTTTTGTGGAGCAAGATGATATTTATTTGCCAAATAAATTTGAGAGCGTTAAGAAAAGTTATGATTACGTGCAGAAGTATTTAGCAAAATAAGAAAAGGGACTTAAAGTCCCTTTTCTTATTTTAGAAATCCATATTTTCTACTTCGGTTGCTGTTTCCTCAACTTTTTCTTTTAATCCCTTTTTGAAATTTAAAAGATTAGAAGTAATATCAGCATCATTTGTCGCTATAATTTGAGCGGCTAAGATACCCGCATTTTTAGCAGCATTCAAAGCTACTGTGGCTACAGGAATACCATTTGGCATCTGTAGAATTGATAACACCGAATCCCAACCATCAATAGAGTTAGACGATTTTACAGGAACACCTATGACAGGTAAGTGTGTAATCGAGGCTACCATACCTGGCAAGTGCGCAGCACCACCCGCTCCAGCAACAATAACTTTCAAACCTCTTCCAGCAGCATTTTCAGCATACTCAAACATACGATGAGGTGTACGGTGTGCCGAAACAATTGTTACTTCGAAAGATACACCTAATTCTTTTAAAACATCTACAGCATCTTGCATGACAGGAAGATCTGATTTACTTCCCATAATAATGCCGACTTGCACCGATTGTGAACTCATAAATTTTTATGCAATAACTTTTAATATTTCTTGTACTTTGCGGGCATTGCTAATTGCCAATTCCCTATCGGCATTTACAATACATACGTGTCCCATTTTGCGGAAAGGCTTTGTATACTTCTTACCATATAAATGAATATACACGCCATCCATAGCTAACACATCTTCTACACCTTCATATTTTGCTAATCCCTCGTAACCTTCTTCTCCCAAAAGATTAATCATTACAGCATTTGAACGTGCGCTTGTATCACCCAAAGGTAAGTTGAAAATTGCGCGCATATGCTGTGCAAATTGCGAAGTAAAGTTCCCTTCAATAGTTTGATGACCCGAATTGTGTGGGCGTGGGGCCAATTCATTCACTAAAATCTCACCTGTTTTTGTTAGGAACATTTCGACAGCTAACAATCCTACTATTTGCAAGTCATTAGCAATTTTCTTAGCTAATTCTTCTGCTTGTTGTTGTATTTCAAAACTATATGTTGATGGCGAAATCAAAAATTCTACCAAGTTAGCTTCAGGATTAAATTCCATCTCGACCATAGGAAAAGTCTTTACTTCACCTCTGTCATTACGTGCCACGATAACAGCAATTTCTTTTTCGAAATCAACGATTTCTTCGATGATAGATGGCTCTGTAAACGCTTTCGCTAAATCATCTTCAGTACGAATCATCTTCACTCCCTTACCATCGTATCCATCTTTACGCAATTTTTGAACGTAAGGAATAGAAAGATTAGCGGTTTTCAATGAATCAATATTTGAAATAAATTGAAATGCTGATGTAGGAATATCATTTTGTTTGAAGAATTGCTTTTGCAATCCTTTATCTTGAATCAAACGAATAACACGAGATTGTGGATATACGACAACGCCTTCATCTTCTAATGCTTCTAAAGCATCCACATTCACTTTCTCGATTTCGATAGTGATCATGTCCAAATCTTTCCCAAAATTGTAGACTGTATCATAATCACTCAATGAGCCACATTCGAAATGTTGACATAGTTTGCGACACGGTGCATTTTTATCCGGATCCAACACATGTACATTCACGTTGTAATTGATAGCTTCCTGGATAAACATGCGGCCTAACTGACCACCACCAAGAATGCCTAACTGCAACTCACCATAAAAATCTTTTGCCATATTATATTTAACTATTAAACAGTCTCTTCAAAATACTTATCTTGAAAGATTTGCTCACTTTCAATTTTCTTTTGTAATTCTAAAAATGCGCCTATTAAGGCTTCAGGACGTGGAGGACATCCTTGCACATATATATCCACAGGTATAATTTTGTCCACACCTTTCACCACATGATAACCATGTTGCCAATACGGACCACCACAATTTGAGCATGATCCCATTGAAATCACATAGCGCGGTTCTGGCATTTGCTCGTATAATCTTTTGATACGATCCGCCATTTTGAACGTAACCGTTCCAGCAATAATCATCACATCCGATTGACGAGGGGAAGGTCGGGGGAATACGCCAAAACGATCCAAATCATAGGTCGAAGCCATCGCACCCATCATTTCGATCGCGCAGCAGGCAATACCAAAACTCATAGGCCACATCGACGAAAGACGAGCCCAATTCAATAAGTCATCAATCTTAGCGACGACGACACCATCGGATTTAAGTTGTTGCTCTAGATTGGTCATGCGTTTGGTTTTTTAAATCTTGGTTTGAAGCCAACAGAAGTCTTCGGTTGTACCGTTTCTTCCTTCACTTCTTCGACTACTTCGGTCGCTTTATAATCTTTGACTAGATATTGTCTGCTATTCAAAGCTTCATAAGCACTTAATGGAATACCCGTATCAACAGTAGGAATTTTATGTTTTGGTTTTACCCAATTCAGATCACCACGCACCCAAACATATACTAATCCTAAAATCAATATGCCTAAGAAAATTGCCATTTCAATCATCGTAAACCATCCCCAACGCGCATCTGCAGCAATTAATTCCGATTGCCCAAAGACTGTAGCCCACGGAAATACGAAAACCAATTCCACATCAAATAAAAGGAATACTAAAGCAATGACATAAAATCTTGGATTGAATTGTACCCACGAACTTCCGGTCGTTTCCTCACCGCATTCGTACGTACTTAATTTGATTGGATTAGGTTTATTGGGTGCCAATAATTTGGCCATAAACATAGTCACACACACCAAAAGAATACCTACTACTCCGATTAAGAGAATAGATCCATATGCTGAGAGCTGTGTGGGGTGATCGTCCATGCTACAAAATTAACAATTAATTCTTTACCGCTAAAATTAAGCAACAAAAATCATTTATAAAAACAAAACCAAGTCATTTAAAGACTTGGTTTTGAAAATTCTTTATTATTGAATTCCTATTTAAAATGGTTTTCCTGGCATCTTTGGCATGTTGCGCATCATTTTCGCCGCCATAGCCGGATTAGACATTTGCTTCATCACCTTACGCATATCCATGAATTGTTTTAACAGTTTATTTACTTCGTCAATGTTTGTACCCGAGCCTTTAGCGATACGCGTTCTTCTGCGTTGATCTATAGCATCTGGATTTTCACGCTCAAATGGTGTCATCGAATCTATAATAGCCTCAATAGGTTTGAAAGCGTCATCCTCAATTTCTACATCTTTCAACGCTTTACCAGCTCCTGGAATCATACCAATCAAATCTTTCATGTTACCCATTTTTTTGATTTGTTGGATTTGCGAACGGAAGTCATTGAAATCAAATTTATTTTTGCGGATTTTCTTTTGAAGTTCAGCTGCTTGCTTTTCGTCAAATTGTTGTTGTGCACGCTCTACTAAGGAAACAACGTCACCCATACCCAAAATACGAGAGGCCATACGATCTGGATAGAATACATCCAAAGCTTCCATCTTCTCCCCCGTACCAATGAATTTGATAGGCTTATTGACAACAGATTTAATCGATAAAGCCGCACCACCGCGAGTATCACCATCTAATTTGGTTAATACTACGCCTGTAAAATCCAAACGATCGTTAAACGTTTTGGCAGTGTTTACCGCATCTTGACCAGTCATGGAATCCACAACAAAAAGAATTTCTTGTGGTTGAGTCGCCTCTTTAACTGCTGTAATTTCATTCATCAACGCTTCGTCTATAGCCAAACGACCAGCCGTATCGATGATGATTACATTATTTCCATTTCTTTTTCCTTCTTCTACACCCGCCTTTGCGATAGCAATAGGATCTGTAGAATTACGATCTGTGTATACTGGTACCCCAACTTGGCCCCCCAAAACTTCCAATTGATCAATCGCAGCTGGACGATAAACGTCACCTGCAACCAATAATGGCTTTTTACCTTTCGTAGTTTTTAAATAGTTTGCTAATTTTCCCGTAAAGGTTGTTTTACCCGCACCGTTCAAACCAGCTATCAAGATTACAGTGGGATTCTTCGATAAATCAAGATCTGTAACAGTACCGCCCATTAAAGCTGTCAACTCATCATTCATGATTTTTGTCAACAACTGACCAGGAGAGATACTAGTCAATACATTTTCACCCAAAGCTTTTTGCTTCACGTCATCCGTAAAAGTTTTGGCTGTTTTATAATTCACATCGGCATCTAACAATGCTTTGCGAATTTCTTTCATCGTCTCCGCGACGTTGATTTCTGTAATATTTCCTTGTCCTTTTAATACTTTAAAGGCTCTATCTAATTTATCTTGAAGATTTGAAAACATAGTTAATCTTTTGAAATTCTTATGCTAAGCGACAAAGTTACAAAATTGCTTCGAAAGGAGATTCATGCAAAACACAAATCACCAAAAAAGGGATAAAATAATTATCCCTTTCCACTATTTAATTCTAAAATTTATTAATCTCTACGACCCATTAACATACTCGCATAGTACAATAAAGTTACTAATGCTGATAAAGCCGCTATTACATAAGTCATCGCTGCCCATTTCAATGCATCTTTTGCGCCATCATGTTCTTCCACATTATGCGTGATATTCGCTGTATTCAACCAAGCTAAAGCTCTTTTTGACGCATCAAATTCTACAGGCAATGTAATAAAACTGAAAACAGTAGTAACTGCTAATGCTGCAACACCAATTTGAAGCAACAAGAGATTATTAGAGAAAATCGCTAACATTACACCAATCATCAAAGTAAATGATACTATTTTAGAAGCTACATTAACAATCGGCACCATTGACGAACGGAACTGCAACCATGAATACGCTGTAGCGTGCTGAATAGCGTGTCCACATTCGTGTGCTGACACAGCAGCCGCTGCTACACTACGCCCGTGATATACTTCAGGACTTAAATTTACCGTACGATCAGCTGGATTGTAGTGATCCGTCAATTGACCTTCTACCGAAATAATCTTTACGTCGTATATATTACTATCGTGAAGCATCTTTTGCGCAATCTCCGCTCCTGAAAGACCAGAAGTCAGCGGCATTTCTGAATACTTCTTAAACTTATTCTTAAATCTCGTTTGGACAATCATACTTATGATTCCAATTCCTATTAACAAAACCCAAATTGCCATATCTTTTTATAATTTATATTTCTATTTATTTACAGTTCTATATCAAAACAAATTCCAAAAATAATATTAGGTTAAATATCCTATATTTTAATGTCAACTTGTCAATGATGAACCTCAAATATACTAAAACACCGTCAAAATAACAGCAATAAAAAAGGATTTTCACCGAAATGAAAATCCTTTTTTTTATCACACAATGATATTAATTATACTGAAAACTCAAATTATGTTCTTCAATTAATCTTCTCAAATTACTTAACGCATAACGCATTCTACCTAAAGCTGTATTAATACTTACCTCCGTGACTTCAGCTATATCTTTGAAGCTCATATCACAAAAATGACGCATAATAAGCACTTCCTTTTGGTCATCAGGCAACAGCTGTATAAGTTTCTTCAAATCCACATCTACTTGATTTCTGACCATCTTACGTTCAACATCATCATCTGCAAAATCCATCACTTCAAAAATATCATAACCATCCCCAGTAATGACTGTAGGACTACGTTTCTCCTTGCGGAAATAATCAATGACCATATTGTAAGCAATACGAACCACCCAAGGTAAAAATTTACCTTCTTCATTGTATCCTCCAGATTTGATCGTATTAATAACTTTAATGAATGTCTCTTGAAATATATCTTCAGCGACATACTCATCTTTAACACGCATATATATTGAGGTATATATCTTACTCTTGTATCGATCTATCAATATTTTCAACCCATTCTCATCGCCACTGGCATATAGATGAATCAGTTGTTGATCGGTCATGTTATTTAAATTTTTCATAACAATTTCCTATTTAAGTTACAGCAAAAATTAATTTTAGAGTAAGCGTGTTTCGATAAGCGTTTGTTTTAGTTATGTTTTAAAATTCAATAGCTAATTGTAGGTATAAAAGTAGTAGAAATTCTACATAAATTCAAAAGACTTAGCTTTTATTTAACATTAATTCACAGTCACATTAGATATAAACTAACAACAAAAAAGCACCAAAGTTTGATTTGGTGCTTTTAAAATTATTTATTTACAATTCTCTTACTTATATAATGGAAATTTTGCCATTAAATCTTTCACTTTACCGTGAATAGCATTTAATTGAGCTTCATTACCGCGATTTTTCAATGCTTCGTCGATTAATTCACCAATTTGAATCATTTCTGCCTCTTTAACACCACGAGTTGTGATTGCTGCAGTACCAAAACGAACACCTGAAGTCACAAAAGGAGAACGTGTATCAAAAGGAACCATGTTTTTATTCGTTGTGATACCTGCTTGACCTAATACAGCCTCTGCCTCCTTACCCGAAATATCTTTATTACGTAAGTCCACCAACATTAAGTGGTTATCTGTACCGCCAGAAATGATTTTGTAATCTCTATCGATAAAGAATTTAGCTAATACTTGTGCATTTGCTTGTACTTGCTTAGCATATGCTAAGTATTCATCAGTCAAAGCCTCTCCGTAAGCAATTGCTTTTGCTGCGATAGTGTGTTCCAATGGTCCACCCTGTGTACCTGGGAATACCGCTAAATCTAACAATTGTGTAATAGTACGAGTTTCACCTTTAGGAGTTTTAGCTCCCCAAGTGTTTTCGAAATCTTTACCTACCATGATCATACCACCACGAGGACCACGCAATGTCTTGTGCGTAGTTGTCGTCACGATATGACAGTGCGGAAGTGGATCTGCTAATAATCCTTTAGCAATAAGACCCGCAGGGTGCGAAATATCCGCCATTAATAAAGCGCCGATTTCATCAGCTACTTTACGAATACGCGCGTAGTCCCAATCACGAGAATATGCGGAAGCACCACAGATAATCATTTTTGGCTTTTCGCGTAATGCAGTCTCTTCTAAAGATTCGTAATCAATCAGACCTGTATCTTCTTTTACTCCGTAGAATAATGGTTGGTAAATCTTACCCGATAAGTTTGCTGGAGAACCATGTGTTAAGTGACCACCATGCGACAAATCTAAACCTAAAATCTTATCACCTGGTTTAATAGTAGCTAAAAATACAGCTGCATTAGCTTGTGCACCAGAGTGAGGCTGAACGTTAACCCATTCTGCACCGAATAATTTCTTAGCTCTTTCTATCGCGATAGTTTCAATTTCATCAACTACCTCACAACCGCCGTAATAGCGTTTTCCTGGAAGTCCTTCTGCATATTTGTTTGTCAAAACAGAACCTGCAGCTTCCATTACTTGTTTACTTACGAAGTTTTCTGAAGCAATTAATTCGATACCTTCTTCTTGGCGTTTTAGCTCGTCAGCGATTAGATTAAAGATGGCTTGATCTCTTTCCATTATACTTAATTATTGTTGGATGCGTAATTCACTTTATTTTGTCGCAAATATACGATTATCTTATCTTTTCTTTAAATTCTTTAACACTTCTTTTTCAAAAGAATGCATGTACAGTAAATTCTTCATTAAAGAGATATGATTCTTTCGAAAAATAAAATTTTATTAGGCAGAAAGCTCCTTTTTTAGAATAAGTTGTGCCGTTTCGTATGGATTTACATCCAATTCGGACACATGCTTCAAGATCATCCCAACATATGTATCTGTAGTCGCATCAGCTGGAACTACTTTACTGGTATTTTTAAACAATGCTATCGTACTATCTTTTAAATCTTTGACAACAGTCCAAGCAGCATCCGAAACATAAAGTTGTTGCGTAAAATTATGCTGATATTCATTTTCAATATCCTGAATTATGGCTTGTTTATACTGCTCAATAGTAAGATTTGGCGCATGATTTCGCAATAGAACCTGGTAGGGTGTAATGCGATAAGCGAACAATATCAATCGTTCATAAGCTGCAAACTGTAATTGTTGTGTGTTCTTAACAAGCTCCTTATTTTGATTAATAGCATTTACTTTCAGAAAAAGGCTCTCAACTTTGGGCCATATCACATAAAAACCTAAGACTAATGCCACCAATACGCCGAACCCAATGATAAATAATTGCTTTAGCAATTCGATAAATTCCATTTTATTTCAATGTTTATAAATTGTCAAAAAATATAAGGTTGATTTTTAATGTCTAAAAATATGTAATTTTGTTTAACAATCAATTCGGAAAGGTTATTACTATGAGTACTGAAAATATAACAGCAACAGGTCCAGTTACTTTAACTACGGGCGCGGTAGCAGAATTAAAAAAATTAATAGATCAACAAGAGTTAGGTGCAGAATTTGGTCTTCGTCTAGGCGTAGAAGGCGGTGGCTGCTCAGGAATGAGTTATATCTTGGGATTTGATCAGAAAAAAGAAGGCGATTCAGAGTATGAAATCGAAGGAATTCGCATTTTTATGAACAAGGCACATGGCATGTATCTGGCAGGTATGGAAGTTGATTTCAAAAATGGCCTAGATGCACGTGGCTTTACTTTCAACAACCCAAATGCAACTAGCACCTGCGGTTGTGGATCGAGTTTCTCTGCATAATAATTTTATTTTATATACAAGAAAAGCACTTCGATTGAAGTGCTTTTCTTGTATACGTAGATTTCTAATAAATTAGTTCCAAATAATCTATTAAAGGTGTTCAACAGATATAGCATAAACAGCACTGCAAGGTTTAACAACTAAATTGTTATGAAACTTTTTTAGAACATATCTTAAATTTGGACTATTCAATTCTCGACCAATCCTAGCAATATCTGGACTTTCTAAAAATTCCTGTTCTGACCATTTTTGATCATATACAAAAGGTATTTTCCCTTCTAGATGTATACTATTACTAATCGGTTCAATAAAATATAATGTTAAAGAATCTTTATACAAAAAGAAAGACTCTCCATAATCTATATCCTCCACAGTAATTTCATTACCAATTTTATTTACCTTAAATTCATGTCGACTGTATATTGGACGTCCATATCTAATTGGGGACAAATATTTAATTGGATTAATTATCAAATAATCATCTAATTGTTTTTTCAACCACGAATTCTCTGATTGTGTGGTCATTTCTATATTCGATTTATTATAGGCAAAATATAGCTTAAATTGAGCACTAAATTTATTAGGAATTTCTTCCAACGTTTTTAAGTACTTTTTGAATGAATCACAAAATTTTCTATTACCTCCACCAAATTCTGCACTGATACCTAGATTAGGAAATCCCACGTTTTCAACATTTTTTAAATGATCATACTCATATACATCTACTATTTGCATATTAGACATCAAATCATTAACCCCAAGTATCATATAAATTATTGAATCTTGAATACTTTCATTATTTACAACAAACTTATTCATAAGCCTATATTCATCTTTACTCCAATACACAGAGTCTTTAATTCGATATAATGTTGGCCCATTTGTGAAGATTAATCCACTACTACTTAATGGAATATTTAATCTCCATCCCTTGTTGTTAAAAAAAGTCTGAAAGTCTTTAGAAAGCTTTATCAAATTTGATTCATTTTCTGACTGAGGATAGGCTCTATATAAGAGTAAAAGATAGAACAATACAATAGAAAATCGTTTCATACCTCAATGATGCTAAAATTGATTTTATTCCACAAGAAATCTAATCCGAAATTCATAAATACTTATCTAACTATGCTTCGCTTTTTTCACCTTCCATTTTCAAAGTTAAATCGTTAAATTAGCGACCTTTGAAAAATTGATATAAAATACGTGATGTACAAGGAATATAAGCAGTTAAATTTACCGGAAATCGGAAAGGAAGTTTTAAGACGTTGGGGTGCGGAGGATATCTTCGCAAAGAGTATTTCGAATCGTCCTGCAAGCAAACCATACACTTTTTATGAAGGTCCGCCTTCGGCGAATGGTATGCCGGGCATTCACCACGTAATGGCTCGTACGATTAAGGATATTTTCTGTCGTTATAAAACTTTAAAAGGTTACCAAGTAAAACGTAAAGGTGGTTGGGATACGCACGGTCTTCCGATTGAGTTGGCTGTGGAGAAATCTTTAGGCATTACCAAAGAAGACATCGGAACGAAAATTTCTGTTGAAGACTACAACAATGCTTGTCGCAAAGAGGTCATGAAATACACGGATGTATGGAATGACTTGACAGAAAAAATGGGGTATTGGGTAGACTTGGAAAATCCATATATTACTTATCAAAACGAATATATCGAGACATTGTGGTTCTTGTTGAAAGACTTATACAAAAAAGGTCTTTTGTACAAGGGTTACACTATTCAGCCGTACTCACCTGCCGCAGGTACAGGATTGAGTTCACACGAATTGAACCAACCAGGCACGTACAAAGATGTGAAAGACACAACTATCGTTGCTGAATTCCGCGTTGACAAATCGCAAGTTCATCCGTTGATTAATACCTTAGTAGAATCAGCAGATGAAGATGTAGCATTCATCGCGTGGACAACTACACCTTGGACATTGCCAAGTAACTCGGCTTTGGCTGTAGGTTCAAAAATTGAATACGTAAAAATCAAAACTTTCAACCAATACACTGGTTCTCCAGTTTCGGTTGTATTGGCGAAAAACTTAATCAGCAAACATTTCAAAGCTGAAGGAGAAAACGCTTCATTCCAAGATTACAAAGTAGGTGATAAAATCGTTCCTTGGGAACAAGTAGCTGAATTTACTGGTGCCGAATTGGTAGGTTTACGTTACCACCAATTGTTACCTTATATTACTTCTGAGGAATTATTGGAAAAAGCATTCCGCGTAATTCCTGGTGATTTCGTTACGACAGAAGATGGTACAGGTATCGTTCACATCGCGCCTACCTACGGTGCGGATGACTTTCGTGTAGCCAAAGAAGCTGGTGTACCAGCTATTTTGGTAAAAGATGAAAATGGCAAAGAAGGACCTACAGTAGATCGCACTGGTCGCTTTGTAAAAGAAGTAACTGATTTTGCAGGCCGTTTCGTAAAGGAAGAATACTATTCGGAAGAAGAACGCGCTGATAAAGATTTCCGTCCTACAGATGTATTAATCGCGATCAAATTAAAAGAAGATAACAAAGCGTTCGACGTTAAGAAATACGAACACACCTACCCACACTGTTGGCGTACTGATAAACCCGTATTGTATTATCCTTTGGATAGTTGGTTTATCAAAACTACAGCGGTAAAAGAGAAATTGGTAGAATTGAACAAAACAATCAATTGGAAACCAGAGGCGACGGGATCAGGGCGTTTTGGAAATTGGTTAGAAAACTTAGTAGACTGGAACTTGTCACGTTCTAGATATTGGGGAACACCACTACCAATCTGGAGAACGGAGGATGAAAACGAAGAAATCTGTATCGGTTCGATGATAGAATTGAAACAATATTTAGAAGCTTCTTTGCAATCAGATGTTCTTACACTTGACGAAAAATCTGTTAACAAAGAATATTTAGATAAATTCGGTTCAGAGAAATTAGATCTTCACCGTCCTTATGTTGACCATATTGTTTTGGTTTCAGAATCAGGCCAGAAAATGTTCCGTGAATTGGACTTAATTGATGTATGGTTTGATTCAGGAGCGATGCCTTATGCACAATGGGGATTAGATTACGATAAATTAGCAGCTGGCGACCCTCTTCCTTTCAAATCGGAATACAATTCAGCATTTCCTGCTGACTTCATCGCGGAAGGTGTTGACCAGACTCGTGGATGGTTCTTTACGCTTCACGCTATTTCGACAATGGTTCGTGGCTCGGTAGCGTTCAAAAACGTTGTATCTAACGGATTGGTATTAGACAAAAATGGAAACAAAATGTCTAAACGTCTTGGAAACGGTGTCGATCCATTTGCGACTATTGATAAATATTCGGCAGATGCGACACGTTGGTACATGATCAGCAACGCATCTCCTTGGGACAATTTGAAATTCAACGAAGAAGGTTTAGATGAAGTTCGTCGTAAATTCTTCGGTACATTATATAACACATACGCTTTCTTCGCATTATACGCGAATATCGATAAATTCAGCTACGCTGAAGCAGAGATTGTAATTGAAGATCGTCCTGAAATAGATAGATGGATTATCTCCTTGCTGAATAGTTTGAGCAAAGAAGTTGATGGATTCTATGCAGATTACGAACCAACAAAAGCGGCTCGTGCTATACAGAATTTTGTGGATGAGCATTTGAGTAACTGGTACGTGCGTCTGTGTCGTCGTCGTTTTTGGAAAGGTGAATATACAGAAGATAAGATTTCGGCTTATCAAACATTGTATACGTGTTTGGATACGATTGCGAAATTAATGGCGCCAGTTTCGCCGTTCTTCGCGGATCAATTGTATTTGGATTTAAACAATGCTACGAAGAAAGAAAACTTTGAGTCGGTGCACTTGGCTGACTTCCCTGCATACCACACGGAGTTGGTAGACAAAGCTTTGGAAGAAAGAATGGCTATTGCACAAGATATTTCTTCATTGACATTGTCACTACGTAAAAAAGTAGGTATAAACGTACGTCAACCATTAAGCAAAATTTTGGTTCCTGTATTGGATGCAGCATTCCAAGAAAAAGTAGAAAAGGTGAAAGATTTAATTTTGTCGGAGACAAATATCAAAGACATCGAATTCATCACGGATACGACGGGAATTATTAAGAAAAAAATCAAACCAAACTTCAAAGCATTAGGTGCTAAAGTCGGTAAAGATATGAAAGTTGTTAGCACAGCTATTCAAGCATTAGGTGCAGAAGATATTACAGCATTAGAGAAAAATGGATCATTAGCGCTTGCAGATACAAGCTATACGATTACTTTGGAAGATGTTGAAATCATTGCAGAAGACGTAGCTGGCTGGCAAGTTGCTAACTTAGGTAATTTGACTGTGGCTTTGGATATCCAAATTACGCCAGAATTAAAGCAAGAAGGTATTGCGCGTGAATTAATCAACCGTCTTCAAAATCTACGTAAAGAGAAGAACTTTGAGGTAACAGATCGTATCAAAGTTCAGCTAAGTAGAAATAATGAGATCGAAGAAGCTGCCAAAAATAATTTATCGTATATTTGCACAGAAATACTAGCTGATTCATTTGATTTTATGGATGTTGTAAGCACCAACGACAGTATAGAGATCAATGAAAGTAAACTTGAGGTATTAATCGAAAAATATTAGATTATGGGAGAAAACACAGAAAAAACACGTTACAGCGACGTTGAGCTTCAAGAATTCAAAGGCATTATTCTTGAGAAATTGAGAATTGCTAGAGAAGAGCTTGATGCATTGACCAAAACTTTGAGTGGAGGTAATGCCAACGGAACAGATGATACCGCAGGTACTTATAAGACGTTAGAGGATGGTTCAGCTACATTAGAGAAAGAGCAAACAAATCAATTGGCTGCTCGTCAAAGAAAGTTCATGGACAATCTAGAAGCTGCCCTTGTACGTATTGAAAATAAAACTTACGGCATCTGTAGAGAAACAGGTAAATTAATTCAAAAAGAGCGTTTGAAAGCTGTACCTCATACTACTTTGAGTATTGAGGCAAAAAACAAACAATACTAAACACGAAAATTAAAAAGCGAAAAATAGCCTTTGCAATGCTTATATTGTAAAGGCTATTTTATGAAAATAATATGAAAGGCTATACTAAACCCTTAGTTCTAATTACGATAATCCTATTAATAGACCAAATCTCTAAGTTTTGGGTGAAATTAAATATGACCATTGGTCAAGATTTCCATATCATTAGTGATAAAGTATTAATCCACTTTATCGAAAATCCAGGAATGGCCTACGGCATGGAATTCGGTGGTGAATATGGCAAATTATTTTTAACAGTATTCCGTATTATTGCCGTTTGCGGTATTGGTTACGGATTACATTATATGATTCAGAACAAATACAATCGTGGTTTTATTTTAAATGTCGCTTTGATATTTGCTGGAGCCGTTGGTAATATAATTGATTCAGTATTTTACGGAGTTATTTTCAGTGAAAGCACCTATTTTGAGAAAGCCTCTTTATTTCCAGAAGCTGGTGGATATGCATCTTTGCTTCATGGCAAAGTCGTAGATATGTTTTATTTTCCATTAATAAATGGAACTTTCCCAACTTGGTTTCCAATATGGGGTGGTGAAGACTTTCTGTTTTTTAGACCTGTTTTTAATGTAGCAGACTCCGCTATTTCAGTAGGTGTATTCCTAATATTAATTTTCCAGAAAAGATATTTCAAAGAAGAACATCAAGAAAAAGAAACGCCGCATAGCGAAATACGTGAAGACTAAAACAAAGGGCTAGACATTGAAATCTAGCCCTTTGTTATTATATTTACCACTAACTACATAAGTTTATGAAAAGACATTTTTTCTTCTTCACAGCACTCTTATTCTTATTAAGTTTTAAACTTAGCGCACAAGAAATTGACATCAATAGATTGAAAAAACACATCTATTTTTTGGCAGACGACAAAATGAAAGGGCGCGCTACAGGTTCTAAAGAACTAGCAAAATCTGCTAAATATATTGAGAAAGAATTCAAAAAATACAAGTTGAGACCGCTGGGAACAAAAGGATATAGACAAGCCTTCGAAGCTAAAGTTCGTCGTGTCATTGTGCCAGATAGTATTCGACAAGCTGAAAATATTATTGGCTTTTTGGACAATGAAGCGCCTTACACCATTGTTGTAGGTGCACATTACGATCACCTTGGACACGGTGATTTTGGTGGAACTCGAGATACTTCTCATATTGGACATATTCACAATGGTGCGGATGATAATGCTTCTGGTGTAGCTGGATTATTGGAATTAGCAAGATATTACAGCACCAACAAGGTTAAAGAGAAATTTAATATTCTATTTATCGCCCTCTCAGCTGAGGAATTAGGGCTAGTTGGGTCAAGATATTGGACTGAAAACCCCACTCTCCCATTGGAAAAAATCCACTGGATGCTCAATATGGATATGATCGGCCGCTACAATCCAGATAATGGATTAGCAGTGATTGGTTATGGCACGAGTTCTAAGTTTCCAGCTATATTTGATGGTGTCACCAGCAGCATCAAATTCAACAAAAGTAAGGACGGAAATGGTGGCTCGGATCAAACTTCTTTTTATAAGAAAAATATTCCGGTACTATTTTTTCACACTGGCGGTCATGATGATTACCATAAAGCCACCGATGATGCAGACAAAATTGATTATGAAGCTTTGAAGGCAATATTAGAATTGGAAATAAAAGTAATTGATAACTCTATGTTGCAAGACAAAATGGATTTTATTTGGACAAATTAAATATGCGCGTACTACTAACTGGTTCAAATGGATTTTTGGGACAAAAATTTTCCGAGAAACTTTCTGAATATTCCGAAATAAAAGCTGTCTTAGGTATTTCAAAATCTGAAAATAGAAATCCATATTTGAATGCCGATACATTTCAACAGTTGGATCTGTTGGATTTTGAAGCTTTGGAAAAAACTATCATAAATTTTCAGCCTACACATATTTTGCACACCGCAGCATTGACTAGTGTCGAAGTGTGTGAACAACAACCTGAATTGGCGCAAAAAATCAATGTCGAATTACCGAAAAAGTTAGCAGAGATTTGTAAAAAACTATCTATTCATTATACTTTTCTGTCTACTGATTTTGTCTTTGATGGAAAAAATGGCCCATACAAAGAAACAGACGCAGTAAGTGCAACAAATGAGTACGGGCAAAGTAAAATTGACGCAGAAAAAGCTATTTTAGCTAACAATGAGGAAACAGCTATACTTCGTACAATTTTGGTTTACGGAGCTATTCCAGACAAAAACCGAAGCAATCTCGTGCTTTGGGCAAAGAAGCAATTGGAAAATGGAGCAAGTATAAAGGTAGTTTCGGATCAATGGCGCATGCCGACTTTGGTCGATGATTTAGCGGATGCTTGTTATTTAGCTATGCAAAAAAACGCCTCTGGAATTTTTCACATTTCAGGCAATGAAATGATGAGTGTCTTAGAAGCTGTAGAAAAATTAGCTGACACGTGGAACTATGATAAAACGCTCATCACCCCCATAAAAGCGGCTGAAATTGGTCAGGCTACAAACAGGCCCCGCAAAACTGGATTTATATTAAATAAAGCTGAACAAATATTAAGTTATAAGCCTACACCTTTTGTTGTATCTTTGCACAAAATCGAAGAACAGTTAAAAAAATATAATAGCTAGATGGAAGCAAAAAAAGCACACGAATCCTATACCGAAATGAATGAGTTGGTATTGCCCAACGACACCAATACATTTGGAAACTTGATGGGTGGAAGACTATTGTATTGGATGGATATTTGTTCGGCTATGGCTGCACAAAAACATTGTAGCAATGTGGTAGTAACAGTTTCGGTGGATAATGTATCTTTCAAACGTTCCATCAAATTGGGTGAAGTAGTGACTATTCAAGCGCAAGTAACTCGCGCTTTCAACTCTTCAGTGGAAGTCCGAATGGAAATATTTGCCCAAAATCTTCCAAAAGGAACTAAAGAAAAAAGTAACGAAGCCTATTATACTTTCGTAGCACTAGATCCAGAAGGAAAACCAAAAGTAGTACCTGAATTAATTCCAGAGACAGATAAAGAAAAACAACTTTTTGAAGAGGCGTTACAACGTCGTGAGTTACGCTTAATACTAGCAGGAAAATTAAAACCCGAAAATGCACCCGCATTGAAAAATATAGTAGGACTTTTCGATCACAAAGGATAAAAATAAAGCCTTAGCTAATCAGCTAAGGCTTTATTTTTATGTTATGTATTGCCTAATTCCACAATGCGATCAAATTCTTCTGGCTTCAGTGGCATGACTGATAGTCGACCTTGTTTGACTAAAGCGACGTCTTGTAGTAATTCGTCTGCTTTAACCATTTCTAGTGTAACAGGCTTTTTAAATGTTTCCACAGGTGCCAAATCTACGACTACCCATCTTGGATCTTCGGTAGTAGGATCTTGGTAAAACTCCTTCACCACTTTTGCCATTCCCACAACCTCTTTACCTTCATTACTGTGATAAAATAAAACCAAATCGCCTTCTTTCATCGCTTTCATATTATTGCGCGCTTGAAAATTGCGAACACCATCCCAAAAGGTTTGACCATCCTTATTGAACTGTTCCCAACTGTATTTGAATGGTTCCGATTTTACTAAAAAATAATTCATTTTAAAAAGTCAAAAGTTAGAAGTAAATAATCTATGAACTAGCCTTGTTGCTCTAAAACTTCCATTTTCTCCGCGAAATGGGCACAGTAATCACGCAAATCACCAATTACCTTTTCTGCCATTGGATCACCTCCCGAAGCACGTAAAAATGAATCACCCATAGTTTGCATTGTCTCATAGAAGAAACGTTTCATTTCATCATAAGGCATATCCTTTGTCCAAAGATCGATACGCATAGAATTTTTATATTGTGCATCCCACAAGGCCAAGAACATTGCTTTCGCAGGCAAAGATTCTTCGTTTTGTCCATCTGTAGATGACCAATTTATAGTATCTGGCACATTGTTTTCATCCAATGCAACGTTCAATTTTATTTCTGCTGTTTTCATTTACTGTAATTTCAATATAATCATCAACATTCCTACAATCAGTATAAAAGCGATTTGCAGGAACCACACTTTTTTCATATCCTTAAATATTAGCCTGAAGGCTAAGTCAACCAAACTAATCACCACGACCAACAACAATAACCATCCCCATGAAAAAATCATTTCTTGGTTGGATTGCCATTCTGAAATAATCCAAACCAATATGACGGCCAATGTGATATTTAAGGGTGTAAGTTTCACTGTTAGGTATTTTTAAATTTCTTTCCCTTTTTCTTCACACCATCCTTATTTACAGGTTGACGTTTTAATTTTCCAGCTTTCTTCTTCGCATTGATACGTCTAGTTTCTTCAATTTTAGCGGCATGCTTTTTCTCGTGGAATGCACCTTGATAATCTGGATTATCCTTTTTCTTTTGGTTATCAATTTCACGAGCGATAGTTTGACGCTCTTCATAAGGTGTTTTCTCCACAAAAACATCTTCTGGCAATTCCGCCACAGGAATAGACTGTCTAATTAATTTTTCAATCTTCGCCACATAATACATTTCGCTTTCATTTGCGAATGTAATAGAATCACCTTTTTGGAAAGCACGACCCGTTCTACCAATTCTGTGTACATAGTCTTCGATGATAATCGGCACATCAAAGTTGATAACATGGCTCACATTGGATACATCCAATCCCCTAGCCGCCACATCGGTAGCTACAAGAAAACGAATTTCACCAGATTTGAAAGCATTTATAGAGTTAATACGTGTATTCTGTCCTTTATTGGCATGAATTACGCGTACATTTTCAGCGCCATATTTTCTTTCCACAAAAGCATACACATTGTCCGCTACTTCTTTTGTTTTACAAAATATAATCACACGATGAAAGACTTCATCATTTTGGAACAAATGCTGTAGTAAATTGATTTTGGTTTTAAGATTTGGTGCGTGATACAAAACTTGGGACACACTAATTGCTGGCGTTGCTTGTTCTGTAACTTCTATCACCGTTGGGAAAGCTAAAAAATCTCCAGCTATCTTGCGAACCAATTCACTCATTGTTGCTGAGAAAAGTAAGTTTTGACGCTTACGCGGCACCACTTCAAGAATACGATGAATTTTGGAAATAAACCCCATATCCATCATCTTATCCGCTTCATCCATCACCAAGAATTTCAGTGATTTCGTATTGATATGACCTTCTAAATATAATTCCAAAAAGCGACCTGGTGTAGCTACGATAATGTCGCAACCTTTCTCTAATTGTTCTTTTTGTGTTTTAGGGCCCAAACCTCCAAATATCAAAACCGTACGTAAATCTAAATAGGTAGAATACGTTTTGATACTTTCTTCGATTTGCATAGCGAGCTCACGAGTAGGTGTCAATATCAATGCACGAGGGTCATTGCCTTGAGCGTATTTCAACTTCATCAACATAGGCAACACAAAAGCGGCAGTTTTTCCTGTTCCAGTTTGTGCAATACCCATCACGTCCTGCCCTGCTAGGATAGGTGTAATAGCTTTTTGCTGAATTTCGGTAGGTACTTCATACCCAGCCTCGGCTATTGCATTAAGTATTTGTTTATTGAGTTTGAAATCTTCGAATGATGCTTGCATCCCGCAAAGATAGGCAAAACCTCCGATTATCTTCGGTATAGAAAATCTATAAAAAGTAAACTTTCACGCAATTGAAATTTTGTTTTACGAATGATTAAAACCAATTTTGCTTTAATTAAAAGAAAATTAGATGAAAAAATTTGTAGTATTAGTAGTACTGTGTGTTACGAGTCTTGCAGCGATGGCGGACGAGGGTATGTGGTTCTTGATGCATCTCAAACGTCTCAATGAGGCTGACATGCAGAAAAAAGGTCTTAAATTGACTGCTGAAGAAATTTATAGTATCAATAATTCTAGCCTTAAAGATGCTATCGTGCAGTTCAATGGCGGATGTACAGCAGAAATTGTTTCCAAAACAGGTTTGGTGTTCACCAACCACCACTGTGGATACGGTGCTATCGCTGAATTATCAACAAAAGAAAATGATTATTTAACAAATGGTTTTTGGGCAAAAAATAATGCAGAAGAACTAAAACCGAAATCTCTTTTTGTACGATTCTTTGTACGTATGGATGACGTTTCTAAGCGCATATTAGGATTAGTGAATGATTCTATGTCCGAAAAAGAACGCAATACAATCATTCAGCAAGAGATTGCAAAAATCGAAAAAGAAAATTCAGAAAATGGTAAATACATAGTAAATGTACGTTCATTTTACAATGGCAATGAGTTTTACTATTTCGTGTACCAAGATTACCACGATGTGCGTTTAGTGGGTACACCTCCTAATAGCATTGGTAAGTTTGGTGGTGATACGGACAACTGGGAATGGCCACGTCATACAGGTGACTTTGCAGTTTTCCGCGTTTATGGAGACAAAGATGGTAATCCAGCAGCTTACGCAAAAGAGAATATTCCATTGAAACCTAAATACCATTTACCGATTAGCTTAAAAGGTTTTGAAGAAGGTGACTTCTCGATGATCTTAGGTTATCCAGGTCGTACCAACCGTTGGATGCCTGCTGCTGGTATTGACCAAAACGTAAACTTTGCTTATCCAGCTTGGGTAGAAGCTTCAAAAGTTGGTATGGATGCAATGAAACGTCACATGGACAAAGACCAAACGGTGAATATTAACTATGCATCAAAATATTCTGGGGTAGCCAATTATTGGAAAAACCGCCAAGGAATGATCGATGCATTGACGAAGCATAAAACATCTGCAACGAAACGCAAAGCAGAGAAAAAATTCAACAAATGGGCAAATAAACCGGCTAATAAAACACAGTACGGCGATGTAATTAAAACTATCGAGGATTATTACGCGGCAACTAATTTGAAAGCAAGACACGACAATTACTTAATCGGTATGATTCGTTCGTCTACGTTTGCAATGCTACCTTATTCATTGGGTAATGGATTGGCGCAGTATGCTGCTTCTAATGAAGCGAAACGTCAGGAAATGGCCCCTCGCTTGGAAGCTTTCATCGCAGATAATTACGATAAAGCTTATATTCCATTAGAAATTGATGTATTAGTTGATGAATTGAACTTGTACGTTGCAAAAGGCGGTGATAATATTGCGCCGTATATTGCGGAATTGGCTAAACAAAACAACAATCAATTTAATGGAGTTATTAAATCAGCTTTCGAAACTAGTATTTTTGGTTCTAAAGAGAAATTAGCGGCATTCATCGCTAATCCAGATGCTGCTACGTTGCAAAATGATCCATTATTCAAAATTTCCAAAGATATAGCGGACAAATACCGCGAAAAAACGGATGAGCAACAATTAGCTGATGATAATTTCCAAGCAGCTCACCGCAAATATATTGCAGGTTTCTTAGCACAAAATCCCAAAGCTAAATACTATCCAGATGCTAACAGCACGTTGCGTTTGACGTATGGTACAATTCGCGCATTACCAAAAGATCCACGTAATGATGCGAAAATTAACAACTACACTACATTGACAGGAACTATAGCGAAGTACAAACCAAACGACGAAGAATTTGACTTACCTAAAAAGTTAATGGAGCTAGAAGAGAAAAAAGATTATGGTCGCTACGCGGACAAAGCAGGTTATATGCCGGTGAATTTCTTATCAGATCAAGATATCACTGGAGGTAACTCAGGCTCACCGGTATTGAATGGAAATGGTGAGCTGATAGGTATTGCATTTGATGGCAATATTGAAGCAATGGCAGGCGATGTGATATTCGATCCAAAATTACAACGTACGATATCAGTTGACATTCGTTATGTGTTATTTATAATAGATAAGTACGCGGGAGCTCAAAATATTATAAATGAGTTGACGATTAGGGACTAAATTTCTACAAAATCACCTTTTTTTTGCTAAAAAGTGTGATTTTGTTGTTTTTATGTTTTTATGTTTTGTATATTTATTACATCTTAGTATATAAAATAGAACTAAATTATATTTAATAAAAATGGAAAACTACACAAAATTAAAAGAACTAGTAGCTTCTATCGAAGCTGACGCTGAAAAATTCTTCAACAACGGTAACTCAGCTGCGGGTACTCGTGTACGTAAAGGTTTACAAGAAATTAAAACTTTAGCGCAAGATATTCGTAACGAAGTTACAAATAAGAAAAACGAAGGTAAATAATCTTTGTATAACGTATTAAAAAAGAAAAGGCTCACCGAAAGTGAGCCTTTTTCTTGACTTTGGCTAGTTTCTCATATATGAAAGAAGAAACAGCATTATTCATGATTTTACCTTGTTTCGCTAATTTATTTTCAATGTTCACGAAGTCGG
>NZ_WUQY01000125.1 GCF_009829085.1 Sphingobacterium bovisgrunnientis | reverse complement strand
TTACGAGCCTCTGTGCTAGAGTCGATGCAATGTGCTTGTCAAATTTCTGCTCCCAAGTCGTGATGGTCATAAGTTTCTGCAGTTCATCCATACCTGCTTGGTGTCCACAGTGTGCCTGAAAATGCGCATCCGTCCCAGGCACGGCAAGGACACGGCCAGGACACGGTGCCTCAATGTTCCTGAAAATGTGCCATCGTCCCAGACATGGCCTAGATACGGTGCCTCAAAGTGCCTGAAAATATGCCTACGTCCAAGACACGGACCTGACATGGCCTGGACACGGTGCCAGAAAATGTGTTATCGTCCCAGACATGGCCTAGACACAGTGCCTGAAATTTGCCTACGTCCCAGGCACGGCCAGGACATGGCCCGGACACGGTGCCTCAAAGAGACTGAAACTGCATGAAATTGTGCCTACGTCCCGGGCACGGCCAGGACATGGCCGGGACACAATGCCTGAAAATGCCTAAAAATGTGCATCGTCCCAGGCACAGCCAGGACAT
>NZ_WUQY01000124.1 GCF_009829085.1 Sphingobacterium bovisgrunnientis | reverse complement strand
ATTTAAAATACAAATTAAAGAACTCTTAGAATTAGGAGTGATAAGAGAATCAACTAGTCCATATAATAGTCCTGCATTTATGGTTAGAAACCATAATGAAATTAAAAGAGGAAAAGCTAGAATGGTAATTGATTATAGAGAACTAAATTCTAAAACTATACCTAATAGCTATAAATTACCGATAAAAGATTTGTTAATAAAACAAATACAAGGAAGTAAAATATACTCTAAATTTGATTGTAAATCAGGATATTGGCAAATAAAACTAGATGAAATATCTAAACCTTTAACTAGTTTTACAACCCCTAATCCATTAGGACAATTCGAGTGGAATGTTATGTCATTTGGATTAATGAATGCTCCAGCAATTTTTCAACAAAGAATGGATAAGATCATCAGACCAATACAAACTTTCTGCATTGCTTATGTAGATGATATCCTTATCCATAGTAAAAATCTAAAAGAACATATCGAACATCTTAAGAAGTTCAATTATATTGCCA
>NZ_WUQY01000123.1 GCF_009829085.1 Sphingobacterium bovisgrunnientis | reverse complement strand
TATTTAGGAAATGTTTGATATTTTTTTTGTCAAATTGTATATTTATTATATGTTAGATATTTTTATTAGACGAAGATTTTAAAATTTGCCGAATCATATATTTATTATATATTATATATGTTTATTAGGGCGTAGATTTTAATTTTTTTAAAATCACGTTAATTTAGTTTTTTGCGTTGTTATAATTGAATATTTAGGAAATGTTTGATATTTTGTTTTGCCAAATTGTATATTTTTTATATGTTAGATATTTTTATTAGACGAAGATTTTAATATTTGCCGAATTGTACATTTATTATGTATTAGATATTTTTATTATCGCGCAGAATTTTTTTTTAAAAATCATCTTAATTTAGTCGACGTTGTTATAATTGAATATTTAGGAAATATTTGATATTTGTTTTGCCTAATTGCATAGATGCTATATATTAGATATTTTTGTTGGGGCGAAGATTTTAAAATTTGCCGAATCATATATTTATTATATATTATATATGTTTATTAGGG
>NZ_WUQY01000122.1 GCF_009829085.1 Sphingobacterium bovisgrunnientis | reverse complement strand
TTTTCTCGAACTTTGGCCAAACATTTTGATTACTTTTGATTAGTTTAATACTTAACACTTATCTTCTACCTATTAAAATATATTTTATTTATTAAAAACTAGTATTATATTAGGAAAACTTAGTGGAAAAGAAAGGATAGGGGATAAGAAGAGGAATTAATTCATTTTTGGGGATTATCTTCATAGCTCTTTCTCTCTCTCACTCGTCCAAACTCTCTAGTTTTCTTCATTTGCTTTAGTTTTTGTTTTGTTTTTGTAGGTTAAATTAAGGGTTGAAGGTGGTGTATCAAAGGAGATAGCAACAAGGGAACTTGGAGAACAAATGGAAGAGTTCAAAGTTGTTTTACAAGGGTTTTATCTATCCTTTTGAATTTCTTCCTTTAGTTTCCATGTTTGTATTGTAATGGAACAAAAATCTCTTTGTTACACTACTTTTATAATGAGCTAAATAGTTTTATGTTGGAATTTATATAGTAACTTAACCAAAAGTTTCATTAGTATGTTGAT
>NZ_WUQY01000121.1 GCF_009829085.1 Sphingobacterium bovisgrunnientis | reverse complement strand
CATGGGGAGTAATCTCTGGGATATGGATAAGTGGTACCGTCGCCGTCTACGTATGGTCAAATGGAAACAATGGAAACGAACCAAGACTAAAATCTTGAACCTGGTGCAACTAGGTGTAAGTAAGTATAAGGCGTATGAATGGGCTAACACAAGGAAAAGTTACTGGCACACAGCAAAAAGTTGGATACTGTCAACCACTCTTTCCAACGATTATCTTAAACACCTGGGATACCCGTCTTTACTAGCAGAATACACGCGAGTTTGTGTTACAACTTAGGGAAGCGCCGTATACCGATCGGTACGTACGGTGCTGTGGAAGGTCGGAACGGGAATTAATTCCGTTCCTCCTATCCGATTGGTTTTGTCGAATTATTAAATTATTCATTTTTATAATGAGAATTTTATAATTAAAGTACTTGATGTGAACTCTTATTTGTCAACAGAAGCGTCCCAAATAAGGTAAAAAATGGCGGTAATTTATATAGCAGGGATTGCTATATTTAATTTGCAAAAATT
>NZ_WUQY01000120.1 GCF_009829085.1 Sphingobacterium bovisgrunnientis | reverse complement strand
TATTTTGCATTGCTGCTTTCTTGTTGAATTTTGGCATTTTCTCAATTTTTGTGGACTCTGGAAGATAATCGTGCCAAATCCAATTATGAGGGTGTTTGGGAGTGATTTTTGGGGTAAGAATTGATTTTTAAATAGTGATATGATGAGAAATGTGTGGTTGAAAAAGAAGGAAAAGTTATTGATGTGATGGAAAATATTATTTTATTGAAGAATGTGTGGTTGAAAAGAAGAGAGAGAAAAATGAATTTTGAGGAAAATGGAATCAAACGGGGGCTTAAAGTATAAGTTGCTTTGATTGGCAAGAACAACATTTCCTAAGCAATCTATCAGCATCAAGTACGGATATAATACATGCAGGTAATATTCTTCGTTCACCCCTAAAAACAATTTCAGGCTCTTCTGGCCTTCTAAATACCATTTCTTTGCGGAAACAATCAACTGAAGCATGATTTGCAGCTAAAAAGTTCATGCCCAATATAACATCAAAGTTATGGATATCAAGTGGAATCAAATTAGCT
>NZ_WUQY01000118.1 GCF_009829085.1 Sphingobacterium bovisgrunnientis | reverse complement strand
CTATGATACCAAACAGGGATACCAACAGGTACCAAGGAGTGATCCACGATGCGAAAGCAGTAGTGGACCCAGCACTATCAAAAGGGATACACAAAGTCCTAGAAAGTTGACCATAAAATCCAATGATGAACATACAAGGGTTATTAGAACCAGATCCGATGAAGATGATGATACCCTTTTAACAGCAAAAGAAGAAGAATATAGATCTTTTGCCAAAATTGTTTATGAATTACAAGAAAATGACTCCTATTTCATATCTTCAGGAGATCATGTTTATCCAAGGTTACTAATTACCAATGATGCAGACCCTGTCATGGTCAAAATGACAGCAGACTATGGATTTTTAGATCTTATCTATCCCGGAAAAGATCTAAAAGAAATTGAAAGATTCGATGAAATTTTTAAATCTGAAGTATCCAAATTTGCCAAATGAAGGTCCATATACATAAAATTTTATTCAATCAGTCCAGAAATTGATGGAATGATATTTTATCCTGCTGAACATATCATAACAATCGGATATGTTAG
>NZ_WUQY01000117.1 GCF_009829085.1 Sphingobacterium bovisgrunnientis | reverse complement strand
GGTAATTGTGGTGGTGTCGTGAAGGCAGCGGTTGCGGGACAATGATTTGTGACCAAGTATTGGTCGTGAATCGGGATTGGGATCGGACTGTGACCATAAAGGACGGCAATTTGTGACTAAAAAATCAATCTGTGACTAAAAATAATAATATGTGATCAATAAATGTGAAAAATTGTGACCGATAAATAAAATGTAACATATAATTTTTTTTGATTTGTGACTAATGAGATAAACTGTGACCTATAAATTTTTTGATTTGTAATCGAAAAATAAGTTGCGACCAATAATTTGTTAAGATGTGACCGAAAATTGATTTGTAACCAGTTAATTCATAAATTGTGGTATAGAATTGTGACCGTAATATATCTAATTAATAAAATATATATTTAATAAATCAATTTATAAATAAAATTTTTAAAAATCTGATTTTTGAAATTTGAAATATTTTTTTCTTAGTTTTGAAATGGGCGATACTTAACCTTTCCCCTAAATAAATTTGTGGATCACTATGAATTTTTCCCCTAAATAAATTA
>NZ_WUQY01000116.1 GCF_009829085.1 Sphingobacterium bovisgrunnientis | reverse complement strand
GCAAAACATTCAGGTTGTTCCATATAAACTTCCTCATCGAGATCCCCATTCAAGAATGCCGTCTTGACATCTATTTGGTGAACATGCAAGTCATGTATCGAAACTAGTGCAAATAATATCCTTATCGATGTTATTCTAGCTACCGGTGCATATGTATCAAAATAATCTATTCCTTCTCTTTGTCGATATCCTTTAGCTACTAATCTAGCTTTAAAGGTATTTAGAGAACCATCAACATTGTATTTTCTCCTGAATACCCATTTACATCCAATAGGTTTGGATCCGTGTGGTAAATCGACAAGCTCTCAAGTATTATTTGACATTATTGAATCCATTTCATCTTTGATTGCATCTTTCCAAAACATGCTATCACGAGAAGTCATAGCTTCTTTATAAGTTTTAGGATCGATTTCCACATGTAGAACAAATGGAATTGTTCTTACGACATTCAATTCATTTCCTTCTACTAAGTAGAAGGAAATGCGTTGAGAATCAATTTCATCTGGTCCTAAAGACTTCTCAATTTGAGTTCTTTTGC
>NZ_WUQY01000012.1 GCF_009829085.1 Sphingobacterium bovisgrunnientis | reverse complement strand
CCCGCCCGAGCCGATGGTATTGCCGTAACAGGTGGGAGAGTAGGTCGGTGCCTTTTTTTATACAAAGCCTTATCACAAACGTGGTAAGGCTTTTTTGCGTTTAAAGGATTTATGTTTAATATTATTGTAGCAAAATTGATAATTAATTCGTATATGAATAAACTTTGATTATGAAAAATTTACCATTATTAGCTGTTATAGTATTATTCTTTGTAGGCTGTAAGAAGAATGAGTATCAATTTGATGAAATTGAAGGTGGATCAATTGATTTGGTTGAAACAAACTGGTCTCTATATAAATCTGATGAAATACCAAGCGTAGTTCAAAATGGAATGAGATTTCCGATTATTTCATTTGGAAAGGATGGTTTTAGTGTTAAATCTTCGTGTAATCATATGGGAGCGGAAATGGAGTTAACAAATTCTTTATTCAATTTTAAGAGTTTCCGTACTACTTATTTGGCGTGTCATGGAAATCCAATTTTGATAGAAGGTTATTTTTATGAACTTGTAGACACCAATATTTTTTATAAATATAGTAAAGGAATTTTATACCTTTTTAAAGACGATAAATTGATAGGTTCATTCAAAAGAATTGATTAGTCCTGTGTGGAGCTATATTTCATTTTTCCACCAAGATTAAATTGTCTACCTTTGTATCCGAATGGGAACAGCATTAGACAATGGGATTAAACCGTATAATCATTACGGAGCTTATTTAAAAGAAAAATACAATGGACAAAAGGTATTTAAAGTTATCGTAGATGGTAATTTTACTTGTCCTAACCGTGATGGTAGCAAAGGATATGGCGGATGTACCTATTGCAATGTTGATTCATTTACACCCGATACGGCGCGAAAAATTCCTTCCATTCGTGAACAAGTCGAAAATGGCATAGAGCGAGCTCGTAATAATTACGGTGCCGAGAAATTCATTATTTACTTTCAACCTAATACGAATACCTATGCACCTACACATTTGCTAAAAATGATGTATGACGAGGCATTGAGTATAGATACAGAAAATGTATTAGGTCTTTCTGTAGGTACGCGTCCGGACTGTTTAGATTTTGAAAAAATCGCTTTATTGGAATCTTATACAGATAGATACGATGTCGATTTGGAGATGGGTATGGAATCTATTTACAATGAAACTTTAGATATTATAAATCGGGGCTGCTCACATGATGAATTCATCTCGACAATGAAAATGTTGGAAAACACGAAGTTGGAATTGTGTGTGCATACTATATTTGGTTTTCCTTGGGAAACTGAAGAGATGATGTTGCGCTATGCAGAAGAAATTAATAAACATCCGCAGATCAAATTTGTGAAGCTACATCATTTACATATAGTAGAAGGTTCTATTATGGGGGTGAAATATAAGCGTGAGCCTTTCAAATTATTCTCTATGGAAGAATACACTGAATTCTTAGCAAAGTTTATCCCATTATTGCGAACAGATATTATTATTCAACGTGTGTTTGGTATTGCTGACCAAGATTTATTAATTGCGCCTAATTGGGGACTGAAAAAATCAGGAATTCAAAGTTATATTGACAAAGGTCTAGAGGCTAGAGGGGTACAGCAGGGAAGTTTGTATGCTATATAAGATAAAAAAATGCGACTTTAAGTCGCTTTTTTTATTGCTCTACGATTGATTTCAAATCAGCAGGAGAGTAGTTGATTGATTTCAACGTCTTATTGTCTCCTTCACGGAAAACCAAATATAAGCCATCTACTTCCTTATAATACGAATCAACACCTTTTTCTTCTTTGTAATGTTTGATTGTCGCTTCGGCTTCTTCAACAGATTTGCAAGCTTTGCTCATATTCGAACGTTGTACTTCTTCGAATAAGGCATTGAATTTGTCACCTAATCCAAATTCTAATACCGCACCAGACAAGACATATTGAATGTCACATAAAGCATCCGCGATCTCTACAATATCATTTGCTTGAATAGCTTCTTCTAATTCTTTTAATTCTTCAGCAATCAAAGAAACACGAAGTTTGCATCTTGATTCAGAAGGAATTTGTGGGCTGTCTAATATAGGATGCTGAAAGGTTTTATGAAATTCAGCTACAGATGTTAACGATTTAGGGTCTGTCATGTTTATTAAATCTTTTAAATGATAAAAATACAAATCTTTGTTCGTAATAGTAAAATGCTAAAAAGAATAAAGTCTCGATTTTTGTTTCGAGACTTTACTTATTATTTTACAAAGTGTTTTAATTGAATCAATTCTCTTTCTTCTAAATATCTCCAACGTCCACGAGGTAAATCTTTTTTCGTCAAATTAGCATAGACAACTCGATCTAGTTTTACAACTTCATAACCCAATGATTCGAAGATACGTCTTACGACACGATTCTTTCCCGAGTGGATCTGAATACCTACTTCACGTTTGGATGCACCTGCAACATAACTCAAATCGTCTGGTTTGATAACACCATCTTCCAATTCAATACCTACTTGTATTTTGTTGAAGTCACCTTGCACTAAATTTTTGTTTAACTCAACTTGGTACATTTTAGTCACATTATTACGCGGATGCGATAATTTTTCAGCTAAATTACCATCGTTAGTCATCAATAATAAACCAGTGGTATTTCTATCAAGACGACCAACAGGGTATATGCGTTCTTTTGTTGCTTTAGCAACTAATTGCATTACTGTACGACGTTCTTGTGGATCATCAGTTGTAGTGATATAATCTTTTGGTTTATTTAATAATACATAAACCATTTTCTCACGCTTAAGACGCTCGTTATTGTAACGAATTTCATCTTTTGCTGGATCTACTTTAGTACCTAGTGACGTAACAGGTTCTCCATTCACAGATACTACGCCAGCTGCGATTAACTCATCCGCTTTACGGCGAGAGCAAATACCTGCATTGGAAATATATCTATTCAAACGAATTAAGCCGTCATCTTCTGCTTCTTTATTTGCAGGCTTGTTAGCAGGTCTAAATTTTCTATTCGCAGAATACTTGAAATCGTTCTTTTCGCGTTGTTCTTGGTATTCGGAAGTTGGCTCGGGTCTTCTGTTTTTAGAATACCCTTCCTTCTCGAAAGATTTACCGAAAGGTTTTCTGTCGAAAGATTTTCTATCACTTCCACCCTCTTTATCAAATGATTTACCGAAAGGTTTTCTGTCGAAAGATTTTCTATCACTTCCACCCTCTTTATCAAATGATTTACCGAAAGGCTTTCTGTCGAAAGATTTTCTATCGCTTCCGCCTTCTTTATCAAATGATTTACCGAAAGGCTTTCTGTCGAAAGATTTTCTATCGCTTCCACCTTCTTTATCAAATGATTTACCAAAAGGCTTTCTGTCGAAAGATTTTCTATCGTTTCCACCTTCTTTATCAAATGATTTACCGAAAGGCTTTCTGTCGAAAGATTTTCTATCACTTCCGCTTTCTTTACCAAATGATTTACCGTATGATTTGTTGTCATCTCTATCATTTGATTTTCCAAATGACGGACGACCGAATGATTTTTTGTCGTCTTTACTGAATTTTGAAAAAGGTGATTTACCGAAAGATTTATTATCGTCTTTTCTGTCTTTGCTGAAAGAAGATTTTCCGTAACTATCGGATTTAGCTCCGAATTTTTTGTTAGAATTATCTTTCGATCTAAAGCTTTCTGAGTTGCTTTTACTTTTTCTGGAGTTGTCCTCGCGACTGTTCCTTTGACTTTTGAATGGCATAATTTTTATATAAAAATAGAGTACAAAGTTACATAAAATAATCAATTAATTAAGTTTTTTTTAATTCTCAAAATACTGCATGCTATGGGCTTAAGGGGCTGTTTTTGCAATTCCATAAAACTCGCGCTTGTGTAACTGTTTGTTTTATAGCTTAATAGTTTGTACCTTTGGCGCAGCATAAATGGACCAAGCTATTTTTGATCGATGTTAGTATCGTGGATAGGTAGCATTAAGGAACTGAATGATTAAAAAAAGAGTAATGTGTATTACAGCAATTTTTTCGATAATGGTGTTGTCGAAATTGCAATCAAGCCCCCAGGGAATTTCTTATGAAAACCCTTATAAAAAGATAATGTTGGATCACGCCGCTAGGCTTAAGGAGGAGATAAATTCACCAGCCAACAAAACGAGAGAATATTATAATTCTCTTACTTTCGCAGATGAGAATGTTCCTACTGAGGACGTATCTGTGAAGAGCAAATTAGGCAAGTATCTCGCGAAATTTTCTTTTAAGAAAGTTCGGTCTCATGAGATGCATAACAAAGCAGATAAATATTTGCCCAAGATTGCTAAAATCCTTGAATCTTATGGAATCCCTGAAGATTTTAAGTATATCCCAATTGTAGAAAGTGGGTTGAATCCACAAGTGAGTTCGCACAAAGGTGCTGGAGGTTATTGGCAATTTATGCCAGCTACAGCTCGACTATACGGACTGAAGGTTAATGGAAAAGTAGATGAGCGTAAGGATTTTGAGAAATCTACACACGCAGCTGCACGTTATATCAAAGATTTGTATGATCAATTTGGTGATTGGACACTTGTCGCAGCTGCCTACAATGTTGGTGGAGGTAGTCTGAAAGCTTCTATTCGTAGACAAAAGAAAGATGACTATTATAAATTAAGATTGAACAATGAGACTGGTTCTTATGTCTATAAAATTATCTCTGTAAAAGAGGTGATTGAGAATCCTGATAAATACGGGTATAATATTTAAATTTCTTTAATCAGATATATACTAAAAGGCTTGGAATTTTTCAAGCCTTTTGTTGTTTTTGGTTATGTGACGAGAGTCACTTTTAATACCAAGTTGTGTCATTAGGCTGTCATCAAACTGTCATTACTTTTACGGCATAAAACAAAATGATAAAGTAATGCATCTAGAGCAGTTTAGTTACGACAACAGGATAGTACGCAATTTCGGTATTGCGACTATAATTTGGGGTATCGTAGGTATGTCTATCGGCTTGCTGGTAGCTTGCCAATTGATTTGGCCCGAGTTGAATTTTATGACCCAGTATACCACATTCGGTCGTGTTCGTCCTGTACACACTAATGCGGTAATTTTTGCTTTTGTGGGTAATGCTATTTTTATGGGGGTGTATTACTCCATGCAGCGTGTATTAAAAGCGCGTATGTTTAGTGATGTATTGAGTAAAATACACTTTTGGGGATGGCAATTAATTATTGTTGCATCCGCTATTACATTGCCGCTAGGCTACACCTCATCGCATGAGTATGCCGAAATGGAATGGCCTATCGACTTAGGTATTACGTTAATTTGGGTCGTGTTTGGGATAAATATGTTTGGTACTATTATCAAACGTAGAGAGCGTCATATGTATGTAGCTGTGTGGTTTTACATTGCTACGTTTGTGACCGTTGCAGTATTGCATATTGTGAATTCCATCCAGCTACCAGTAAGTTTTTGGAAAAGTTATTATGTGTATTCGGGTGTGCAAGATGCTCTAGTACAATGGTGGTATGGACATAATGCGGTAGCTTTCTTCTTGACAACTCCATTCTTGGGTATGATGTACTATTTCTTACCAAAGATGGCGAATCGTCCCGTTTATTCCTACAAACTTAGTATTCTACACTTCTGGTCATTGATATTTATCTATATCTGGGCTGGTCCACACCATTTATTATACACGTCATTGCCATCTTGGGTGCAATCCTTGGGTGTTGTGTTCTCGATTATGTTGATCGCGCCATCTTGGGGAGGTATGATCAATGGTTTGTTGACATTACGAGGCGCTTGGGACAAAGTACGTGTAGAGCCAGTATTAAAATTTATGGTTGTAGCCTTGACATGTTATGGAATGGCTACATTCGAAGGACCAATGTTATCGCTAAAACAAGTGAATGCGATTGCGCACTTCACAGACTGGATCGTAGCTCACGTACACGTTGGCGCATTGGGCTGGAATGGTTTTATGACGTTCGCGGTTCTATACTGGTTATTGCCACGTATTTACAAAACAGAATTGTATTCTAAGAAATTGGCTAATATTCACTTCTGGATTGGTACGTTAGGTATTTTGTTCTATGCCATTCCGATGTATTGGGCAGCAGTAGTTCAAGGTTTGATGTGGAAAGAGTTCACACCAGAAGGTGTATTGAAATACCCTAACTTCTTAGCTACTACATTAGAAATTTTGCCTATGCATATGATGCGTGCTATTGGTGGCGCAATGTATTTGGCAGGTGCAATTCTAATGACGTATAACTTGGCAAAAACCATGAAAAAAGGAAAATTGGTTGCGAATGAAGCTGCCGAAGCTCCAGCATTAGAACCTCTAGTAGCAAATGAGCGCTCTGTACACCGTAGATTGGAACGTAAGCCTATATTATTTATGGTTCTTGCATTGATCGCAATCTTGATTGGTGGTATTGTAGAGATGATTCCAACATTCACAATTCAGAGCAATGTGCCAACTATTGCAAGCGTACAACCTTATACCGCATTAGAATTACAAGGTCGTGATTTGTATATCAAGGAAGGCTGTGTGAATTGTCACTCGCAAACGATTCGTCCTTTCCGTTCGGAAACAGCTCGCTACGGCGAATATTCTAAAGCAGGTGAATTTGTGTATGACAGACCATTCTTATGGGGATCAAAACGTACTGGACCAGATTTGCACCGAATCGGTGGCAAGTATCCTAACAAGTGGCACTTTGACCACATGTTGGATCCGACGATTACATCTCCAGGAAGTATCATGCCTGCTTATCCTTGGATGATTGAGCAAGAACTTGATAATTCTGATCTGGTAGCTAAAATGAAAGCTATGCAAACATTAGGCGTTCCTTATACGGATGAGCAAGTTAATAATGCAGTGCAAGATGCAATGAGTCAAGCGGATGTTATTGTTGCTGATTTAGCTAAAAATCAAGTGGATGTTAAATCTGATCGCGAGATTATTGCGCTAATTGCCTACTTGCAACGCTTAGGGACAGATATTAAAGCAACTACAACAGATAAATAATCATTAAACGAAGGTATTATGTTTAAGCAAATAACAAATTTACAAGGCGATGAAATTTATTTGATGACTTCGCTATGGATATTCCTCATATTCTTTGTGGTGGTGGGTTTGATGTTATTCTTCATGAAAAAGGATCACATCCAATACATGAAGGAGATTCCTTTTGATGAATCTGAGCCAAAGTCTGATTATTTATCTGATAGAAATTAGTAGTATGAATGAAATGATAAATGGTACTGAAGCAATTGCTGAAGTATCACAATGGAAACTTGGGACAGTCAATTTATATAATGATATTTTAATTATTACACTGATCATCGTGATGATCGCATTATTATTTGCTGCATTAGTAATAAATAAAGCGATGAAGTCTATCTTAAATGTCACAATGCCCGATGTTGTAAAACGCGAAGCAGAGGAAAAGCGAGCTAAGGCTGCCGAACGCAAAATAAGAAATCTAGCAACTTGGCGTAAATTGATGGGAGTAAGACCTATCGAAGAAGAAAAGGATATAACGATCGACCACGAATACGATGGTATTCAGGAACTTGACAATCCTGTGCCTATATGGTTTAATACTTTGTTCTATGGTACAATAGTTTTTGGCTTGATTTATCTTCTAGTTTACCATGTATTTGGATGGGGAATGAACCAAGATCAAGAGTACTTGCACGAGGTGGCTATGGCCGAAAAAGCAAAACAAGAGTATTTAGCGCAAGCAGCAAATTTAGTAGACGAAAGTTCTGTAGAGTTTAATGCTGCATTAGCTCCAGCGGGTAAAGCTATTTACACTGCCAATTGTGCGGCATGTCATGGGGCGAACGGTGAAGGTACAATTGGACCAAATCTTACAGACAGATCTTGGCTTCATGGTGGAGAAATAAAAGATATTTTCAAAACTGTGAAATATGGTATTCCAGAAAAAGGTATGGTTCCTTGGGAACAAACATTAACGCCTGGCCAAATTGCTGAAGTATCAAGTTATATCATAACATTGAGAGATAGTAATCCTGCTAATCAAAAAGCTGCAGAGGGTACTGCCGTAGAGAAGTATGCTTCTGAAAATGTGGAAGAAGCAGGTGAGCAGTAAGTAAAATATTGTGTTTAATTATTAAGTGAGTAAAGTGAGCAAAATGGAAGCAGTGGTGAACAATAACGAAGGTCCGGTCTTACCGTCAAAAGAAAAGAAGCGAAAATGGATTTACGCCAAAAAGCCTTCTGGAAAATTGTATGTGTACAGGCAATGGGTTGGTTATAGTTTGTTACTGTTTCTATTTGCAGCTCCATTCATCAAGTTGAATGGCAATCCATTCTTGATGTTTAACATTGTAGAACGTAAGTTTTCCATCTTTGGAAATATGTTCTTTCCACAAGATCTGCATATTTTTGTTTTTGGATCGCTGATTATTTTAGTCGGAATTGTACTTTTTACGGCAGTGTATGGTCGTGTATGGTGTGGTTGGACTTGTCCACAAACCATTTTCATGGAGTTAATATTTCGAAGAATTGAATATCTCATCGAAGGCGACTGGACGCAACAGAAAAAGCTTAATGAAGGGCCAAATACTGATGCGAGAGCTTGGAAGAAACTTCTAAAGCACACGGTATTTATTCTTATTTCTTGTTTTATATCCAATATCTTTTTAGCCTATATCATCGGTGTTGATGAACTTCTGAAAATCATATCCGATCCGATAGATCAACATTTAGGTGGATTTACTGCCATTGTAATTTTTACAGCTCTTTTTTACTTCGTATTTGCACACGTAAGAGAAATTGTATGTACTACAATATGTCCATACGGAAGATTTCAAGGTGTTTTGCTGGATGATCAAAGTATGTCTGTAGCCTACAATGCAGAGCGAGGTGAGCCAAGAGGCAAACTAACTAAACAACAAGAAACTAAACTCGGCGACTGTGTAGATTGTGGATTATGTGTACATGTTTGTCCTACTGGAATCGATATTCGAAACGGAGTACAGCTCGAATGTGTGAATTGTACTGCTTGCGTGGATGCTTGTGATGCTGTGATGGATAAAATTGGAAAGCCTACACGACTTATCGGTTTTTATTCATTAGGTGAAGTTGAAGGGAAAAAGGATTTTAAGAAAAGTCCAGTTCGCCCTATCTTATATACTTCTGTTTTGGTGATTTTATCCATTGTGTTTTTTTATTTGATATTCAACAGAGCTCCAATCGACGGTTCATTATTACGTGCTACGGGTAGTACCTACCAAACCATGCCAGATGGTAGAGTTAGCAATTTGTATACCATTGAATTGATAAATAAAAGTGGACAAACTATTCCTTTTGAAATGAAAGCTTCTGATCCGAATTATGAATTGCAATTAGTTAATAAAATCGATTCCCTAGCAAAAGATGGAACGGCTAAGCTTTCTTTCTTTTTGATTGCGAATAAGGACAAAATAGAGACATACAAGACTAAGACCTCCGTGCAGATATTATCTGAAGGAAAAGAAGTGAATCGGTTAAAAACAACGTTTATATGTCCTCCGGGATCTAAGAAATAAAGCTATGAATTGGGGAAGTAAAATTATTTTGGGGCTGGGAAGTTTTATGTTATTCATCATCGTTACGGTTATTTATATGGTTTCAAAAGATTCCGATACCTTAATAGATGAGAATTATTATGAAACTAGTCTGTCGTATGATGAAGTTTACAATAGTAAGCAAAACTTAATCCGCGATAATGCTAAGCCTATTCTAATATTAGAGAATGATTCATTGATTATACAATTTATCGCTGCGGAGAATAGTGGGAATATTAGTTTTAAAAGACCATCCGACGGATCATTAGATCAGGTTATTCCTTTTGACGTAAAAGGATTAGATGTTAAATTACCGGTATCAACATTCCTAAAAGGAAATTGGAATGTAGAAATTTCGTGGAAACAAGCAGGAAATAACTACGTTCACAATCAACCATTATACATTCAATAACCATGAGTTTTCAAATGCTGGGCTTTTTCATGGGCTTGTTTGGCAGTGTACATTGCACCTTAATGTGTGGTCCTCTGTTATTTGCATTGCAACAACATCAAGAATTTTCTTTTGCTACTGTACTTAATAAAATTCTGTATCAAACCGGTAGAATATTGACATATGGGTTAATAGGGCTTTTATTTGGTGTTTTAGGATCCTCCTTTGCGATGAAAGGTTGGCAGCAAGGGCTTTCGATTTTTACTGGAGTATTTCTTTTGGTAATAGGCTTTACTTATCTATTTATCCATAAATTTCCTTCACTTGCATCATTTCAGACAAAAGCAATACAGCCTTTTGCGAAAGCGATGAGCAAATGGATGTATAAGCCAAATGGCTCCTTTATAGCAGGAATGTTAAATGGTTTTTTACCTTGCGGAATGGTGTATATGGCTGTGGCATCAGCTCTAAATGCTGAAAACTCTTTGTCAAGCTTTCAGTTTATGGTTTATTTTGGGCTAGGGACATTGCCACTTATGCTTGTCTTCTCTTTATTGACGAATCTTCCGAAAAAACTCTTTAAAATCAAATTTTCATCCATCTTAACTTTTTTATACATAGTAATGGGCATTTGGTTTTTGCTTCGCGGCGCGAATTTGGATATACCTTACCTCAGTCCATTATTATATATTGATGGAGCTATTTCTTGCCAATAATTAAGAGATAGCGAATTTTCTATTAATCATATATTTGTAACGTAAATATAAGAGAATAGAAGATACTAACAGTGCAAAAGTCAATCCGTACCATACTCCTTGCACGCCTATTTCTAGTTCTACGCCCATATAATATCCTGCTGGTAGACCGATTACCCAATAAGCAAATAAGGTGATGATTGTTGGGATATTAACATCTCCAATACCGCGCAAAATACCTAGACCGATGACTTGAGTGCCATCGAATAATTGAAACAAACCAGCTATAATCAATAACTGAGCAGCCAATGCAATTACTTCGGGGTCAGTCGTCATTAACGAAGCCAATGTATGATTGAAAACCGCAAAAAGAATAGCCGTAAATATCATAAAACCTAGAATGATGTTATACGATATCTTTGCAAAAGTTTTCAGACGTTCAAAGTTTTCTTTTCCGTAACTATTACCAATCTTAATAGTCACAGCACTTGCAATACCCGTTGCCATCATGTAAGTCATGGATGCAAGCGTAATAGCTACATTGTGTGCTGCCTGATCCAATGCGCCAATTTTACCAGCGATAAGTGATGCGCCAGCAAATAGACCTACTTCAAATGTGTATTGGAAAGCTACAGGAGTACCGATCTTAAGAATCGCTTTGACTTTTTGTGCTTGAACAGCTAAAAATCTGAAGTGTACCATGTAGTCCTTGAAATATTTTGATTTCAAGACATACCAACACATGACCACCATCATCAAAATTCTGTCGATCAATGTCGCTATTCCAACGCCTGCTATGCCCATTGGTTCAATTCCGAGCATACCTTTTACGAATATAATGGCTAATATTACATTCAGCACATTACCCCAAATCGTAATACGCATAGCCTGTTTAGTAAATCCTAAACCTTCTGCAAATTGCTTGAATGCATTAAAAATCATCAATGGGAAAATCGAAAGAGCAAGTACAAATAAGTAAGGTTTTGCTTCTTCCACGACAATTGGGTCTTGATCGGCATGTTGCATGCCATACATCGATCCATAATATACCCCAAAGAATAGAAGAATACTCACGAAAATATTTACCCATAAACTATTGGAAAGCAGTTTAGCAATTTCTTTTTTGTCGTTTTTTCCACTCGCCTGTGCTATAAGTGGCGTCAATCCATAAGCAATACCCAATCCAAATACCAACACCATCATAAATACGGAGTGCGCTAAGGAAGATGCTGCAAGTGATATTTTACCCAAAAAATGACCAATAATCATGGTGTCAGAAGTTTGAACCAACGTGTGGCCTAGCTGCGCAATGATAAGTGGTCCTGCTAAAGCCAATGCACTTATGTAATAAGTTCTGTGCTTTTTAATATTAATAAACATACAATGTCGAAATAGCCTGCAAAGTTACGAATGTTTACGTGCAAACTAATGGGTTTTCAAATGTGTCTAAATATTTACAAATAACTATTGGTCAAAAAGCAGAATACACTTACCTTAGCAATCTTAGAAATACAAAATTGAATCTAAAATGACTTTAGCATTTTTAAATATTGGTACACAAGAAATGATTTTCATCGTGATTATCATTTTGATGTTGTTTGGTGGTAAAAAATTACCTGAGTTGGCAAGAGGATTGGGAAGAGGTATTCGTGAATTCAAAGATGCTTCAGAAGATATCAAACGCGAGATTTCAGATCAAATCAATAATTTCGAAAAAGATCTTGACGTTACAGCAGAAGACAAAAAGACAAATACTTCAGCGCCTATTGAAAATACTCCTACAGCGGATGTATCTCAAGTAGAAGGTGCAGAAGAGGTGTCAGCCACAGACGCTCCAGCAGAAAAGAAATTTCCACAGTTTACACAACCTGAAAATTCAGTTCAACACGATCCAGGAGCGCATCCTGTAGACGAGACTGAATATTACAAATATGGTTATAATGATTATTTTGCAGAGGAAAAGCCAGAAGGCGAAGAGTCCAAAGTAGAGGATGTAGATACATCTGAAGAAAAACAAAAAGATAACCCATCACAAAACGTATAATTTAGCATTAAATCTATAATAGAAAGCTGTTGAAAGAGTATTTCAGCAGCTTTCTCGTTACTACTCGAATATATACATGCATATGTCACACGAAATCATAATTTCGAATGAGTTGTCTATCACACAAAAACAAGTGAGTACAACCGTAGCTTTATTGGATGAAGGCGCTACTATACCTTTTATTTCTCGTTACCGTAAAGAATTGACAGGTTCATTGGATGAAGTTCAGATTACGGCTATTCGCGATCGTATCCAGCAATTACGTGATTTGGACAAACGTAAAGAAGCTGTTTTAAAATCTATTAAAGATCAAGGAAAATTAACACCTGAACTAGAAGCGTTGGTTCGTGGGGCTGAAACAATGGCTACATTGGAAGATATCTATTTACCATACAAACCTAAACGTCGTACCCGTGCTTTAATAGCTCGTGAAAAAGGATTACAGCCATTAGCAGATTATTTATTAGAACAGAAATCTGGTGAGGTTGAAACTTTTGCAGGACAATTCTTAAATGAAGAATTAGCCGTTAATAGTTTGGAAGAGGCCTTAGCTGGTGCTAGAGACATAATAGCTGAAACAATTGCGGAAGATGCTGAAGTTCGTGCGCAATTGCGTAAAGTTTTCTTGGATAAAGGAAATTTCGTGTCGCGTGTGGTTCCAGGAAAAGAAGAGCAAGCGCAGAAATACAAAGATTATTTCGAATGGTCAGAGCCTTTGGATAAAGCACCATCTCATCGCGTGTTGGCTATGCGCCGTGGCGAAAAAGAAGAATTGCTTTATTTAGATATTGAAGTAGATGAAGATGTCGTGGTTCCAAAAATTGAATCTATCTATATAAAAGGCAAAAACGATGCATCCAAACAAGTAGAGCTGGCTTTATATGATGGATACAAACGCCTATTGAAGCCATCGATGGAAACTGAAATTCGCGTATTGACTCGTCAACGTGCGGATGAAGAAGCTATAAAAGTTTTTGCTGATAATGTGCGTCAATTATTATTAGGAGCACCACTTGGCCAAAAACGCTTATTAGCGATTGACCCAGGATTCCGTACAGGATGTAAAACAGTGGTATTGGATGCTCAAGGAAATTTATTGGAAAATACAGCGATATTTCCGCATACTGGATCGGGAGGCGCAGCAGAAGCAGAGCGTACAATCAAATATTTGGTTTCAAAATATGATGTTGAGGCCATTGCTATTGGAAATGGAACGGCAGGTCGTGAAACGGAAGACTTTGTTCGCAAGTTAGGGTTGAGCAATGTGACCATTGTGATGGTCAATGAAAGTGGAGCTTCGATTTATTCAGCTTCTGAAGTAGCTCGTGAAGAATTTCCAGATCAAGATGTGACTGTACGTGGTGCTGTATCAATAGGTCGTCGTCTGATGGATCCTTTGGCAGAATTGGTAAAAATCGATCCAAAATCTATCGGTGTTGGTCAATACCAGCATGATGTTGATCAAAATAAGTTACAAACGGCTTTGGACGATACGGTTATTTCTTGTGTGAATGCAGTAGGCGTTGAGTTAAATACAGCATCAAAACAAATTCTATCGTATATTTCTGGTTTAGGTCCAGCATTGGCACAGCAAATTGTAAATTACCGTAAAGAGAATGGTCCATTTAGTTCACGTCGTGAGTTGAAAAAAGTTCCGAGACTTGGAGACAAAGCTTTTGAACAAGCCGCGGGTTTCTTACGTATCCGAAATGCAAAACATCCGTTGGATGCTTCTGCGGTTCACCCTGAACGTTATGCTCTTGTCGAGCAAATGGCGAAGGATTTGGGTGTAGAAGTGATTGAATTAATGAAAGACGAACAACTTCGTAAAAGGATTGATTTGAAGAAATACATTTCGGATGAAGTAGGTTTACCGACATTAAATGATATTATTGCCGAATTGGCAAAACCAGGTTTAGATCCACGCGAACAATTTGAAGCTTTCTCATTTACCGAAGGAGTTAACGCAATTTCGGATTTGAAAGTAGGGATGAAATTGCCAGGAATCGTCACGAATATTACGAATTTTGGTGCTTTTGTGGATATCGGTGTGCATCAAGATGGACTAGTACATTTGAGTCAAATGTCTAATAACTTTGTGTCTGATCCGCACGAAGTCGTGAAAGTACAACAGCAAGTAATGGTAACTGTTACTGAAGTGGATGAGAAACGTAAACGTATCGCTCTTTCCATGAAAACGGAAGAAAAATCTGCTCCCCGTAAGCGTACTGAACGAAGAGAAGAAAAAGTTCCTGAAACTGATATGGCAGCAAAACTAGCTGCACTAGCTGGAAAATTTAAATAATTAGTAAAGCTTATTGATTGTAAAACGTCATTTCGTTAGACTCCTTTCGAAATGACGTTTTATTATTTTAAAAGTTGCTTATTTTTTCTCAGCAATGAGTGAATAAACCATTGGAATTTTATTGTCCAAATGATCTATTCTGAATTTTTTAGTTTCAAATTCTATTGTATGTTGAAAGCAATTGTAAGGTGAATAATCGTATTCTTCAAAAGAGCTAATCGTAAGTTTATTGTGTATTAAACTCGATAGGACTTCGCTCAAACTATGATTCCAACAAACATATTCTTGATTCAAATCTGCTGAACGATCTGCATAAGTTCCAGCTTCTATTTCTACAATTGGCCCAGTATTGAAATAATTATATCCGACTTTTTCAAAATTATCATCAAACATCCATACTACGGGATGAAATTCCACAAATACAAATTTGCCTTGAGGCTTCAGAAACTTTGAAATCACAGCAGCCCATTTATACAGATCAGGAAGCCAAGCTATTGTACCATAACTTGTATACACAATATCAAATTCTTGATCTAAATGTTGCGGTAAGTCATATATATCACAGCAAATAAATTGTGCTGTTGAATTAGTTTCTTGCGCCAATTTTTCAGCAGCTTCTATTGCCTTGTCGGATAAATCAACCCCAACAACTTCAGCACCTAATCGACTCAACGAAATACTATCCTGACCAAAATGACACTGTAGGTGTAATATCCTTTTGCCCTTTACGTCGCCAAGTGATGTGAGTTCCATCGAATTTAAAGATGTATTTCCGGCGAGGAATCCTTTTATATCATAAAATTCAGATTCTACATGATGAGCAGTTCTTCTATTCCATGAATCTTTATTTATTTTTAAGTAATCAACTGGCTTTTCCATTGGTTTTTAATTATACTAGGCAATAAATATAAGATAATATTTTCTAAGCATTTAGTATATTCGCTAGTATGACTATCCAAGAATTTAAAAACTCGTTGACTGAAAATTTTCCATCAAAATCGCTTTCGGTACAAATGCAGGCATTATGGTGGGATGCAAAAGGTGGCTGGAAGCAAGCGCATAATCTGATTGATCATTTAGAGGATGCTATGTATGCACATATACACGCGTATCTACACCGAGTAGAAGGAGATCTTTGGAATGCGCGGTATTGGTATAACCGTGCCAAACAGCCTGAGTTTAAAGGTTCTTTGGATGAAGAATGGGGATATTTGCTTGAGAAATATATGTAAAAACCCACAACTCTTTTGAATTGTGGGCTCATATTATTTATTTTAAACTACTTAGTACAAGATGTTTTCTTTACGCCAGATCCGTATGCATCCATCACGGTTTTTCCCTCGACCCTTGACGTAGCTATAATTGTGTTTGTTAAATCACCGCCATTCCATGTTATTGTATTGAATTGCATACCATTTTTTAATCGTAATGGAAATAATTCCCCTTGGTCTGTTTTGCTACCATATAATCGAACATCCCCATTTCGTCCTATTACTACTCTAATGACTGGTTTATCTACTGTTCCTTTAAATTCCCAAATAGCTTTTACCCTTTTGTTTGCTGTGATATTATTGTTTCCAATAGATTGATATTGACTTCCATCTTCAAATTCAATATTTTGAGTTGTATTAGTAGCATTATTTTGGAATTGTATTTCACCAGTAGTTACACTTGTTCCGATAATAGGTGTTCCATTTACTTCTAGATTGAATGCATTGTCTAATTCCGTAATATTGTAAACAAATCCATAATCAGCTCCTGCTTCAGTAAAATTAAAAGTAATAATATCACCATTTTTAACAAATTTAGTCGTAGTTGAATTTTGAGGTTTAAAATTGATTCCTGTATAAGTTACATTTTTTCCATTTTCTCTAATGGTTTTAGATGTTTGAGGGAATTCCCAATCGAATCCATTGCCACTTACAGCTTGGGTACAAGTTCTTAAAGTTAAAATTAGATTATAACGATGACCTGGTTTAAAATTCAATCCAGCTACGGTAATATTGTTTTTAATTTCATTATCTACTTCTAATGCGTTAAATGTCAATGACATATTGGTTGTCGTGTCAGGAATTAAAATTGTCGTATTAGACGTGATAGATCGCTTTCCAGTTCCCAGTGAAGGAAAGGTTACAGATTTTCCGTTATTAATTAGACTTTCATAAGTTATTTTACCCTCCTTTAAATTTAAAGTAACATCTTGAACTAATGAATTGAAAGTAGGTGTATGTATAGCAGTAAATTGCCTGTCATTGTATTGTGCATTTGTAGGGTAGTGGTTACCTCACTAAATTTTGGTTTTAGCTTTGCCGCTAAAAAATTCTGCCCTTTATTTAGTTTCATTTTCTTGCTCTTCCAATATAATAAATCTGCATTTACATTTTTTATTTGTGCTGAACTTAGATTATTGTGGTTCGTTATCTGCGGAATATTAGACGTAGAACGTGAACTTACTACCACAAATATATATTCTGTGTAAGTATTGAGTGGTATTGCGGATTCTAGGGTTTCTTGTTTGTAAATGTAGTCACGTTCGTCTACAAAATTTCCAGCTGCATCATATACCAATAATTTATATTTGATATTATCTGCAAGCTTTTGTAGAACAGCCGAAGCACTTTGTTTAAAATCTGTTTTCAAATTTTCAGTACGATTATTTTCAATAGGAGCAAGTTGGCTTTCAATACGAAAATCTTCATTTACATACTGTATATGAGTATCAGAACTTGTTTGGTACTCCGAAGCTTTATTACTCGCTAGAATATCATTTTCAGCTTCGTACGCTAATCCTTCAATGTTCACACTCAAAACAGCTTCTTCCCCTACTAAATTTTCTTCTTGAGTTTTTTCACATGAAAATAAGATACTAAGTAATCCTACTAGTGTTAATATAATTGGCTTATGTATATTTGTTATGCTCATCTGATTTAAATAATTCTAAACGATTTGATTTCAAAAAAAATTACCAATCAATAGTTCTCTCGACAGTTGGTTCTTCGACCCAATCTTCGTGTATGAAAAAATTATCATCAGTCGCTAGCACACGTGCTGAGCCTGCTGATAATGCACATTCTATTTCTAATAAAGTGAATGAAATATCAGGTCTTATATATTGTAGTTTATTTGTGTGCATGATACTATCTTAATCAAATTGATGCTACAAAATTATTAGTATCTAATGCAACTAATTAAAGTTTAATGGGTTTAATTTAGTCTTGTAGATTTAGGTCTAAAATATGTTAATTGGGATGTAAATCATTAACTAATTATTATTTGTTTAGGAAACTATTTTTTATGTTTATAGTTTTTGACTTAATTTTATCGATTAGATAGCGCTATCTAAACTAATAATTTATTTAGTTCGGAAAGCTAAGTTTTGGTAGTTAAATTTTAAGAGATTTCACAGTTACTCCTTAAGGGAATACGAAACAATTTGAAATCGTTGCAATCGAATCAAAAGAATAACTTTCTAAAGTTTTTACTTTTAAATATTTCAGTTCAACTAGTAAACTTCAAAATGGATAAAAATCACTTTTTGTTAAAATTCCAAATTCTTCGCCAGAATTCGCCTAAAGAATTAAATTCCCGACGATAAACTAATCCCAGGGCTGTAATATATTCTGCATCCAAGGAACGGATTAAGAAATTTCGGGTATAGGGTCTATTATATGCTCTGAAAAGTAAGTTGCCATCTCTACGGAGTTTGTAAGTCAATTCTGCGTCGGTCGTTATTCCTTGGCGGAAAAAAGTAAGATCCGTCGCTTCAAAGTTGGTGCGGTCTGTAATGCCTCCTGATAGTACTAATCTGTCATTAAGCAAGCGCAATGAAGCTGAAGCGTCATTGAAGGAACGGATATTTAAATCCAAAAAATTCACATTCAGCGATTGGGATATGATATTATTCAACTGGTTAAAGGCTATTTCTGTACCTGCTGAAAGCAACGTATTATTGACTTCCCGACCGATTTCTGAACTTGAGCTCGGTGTGAAACTACGACGTACGATCAAACTCAGCGCTTGTTGATTTACGTTATTGGCATCACTAAGGAAGCTTTGCAACTGATCTTTGATGTATGGATTTTGTGGGAAATTTAAATCGAATGTAACATCCGGCTGTTCTAAAGTGCCTTTAATAAGCATGTCTGCCTGTGCTAATACACGTTCATTGTCTCCCGAATATCCTGCTGCATTGTACAAAGGGCCGACTGCTGTTCGCTGCTGATAGATAGCATTGAGATTAATGACTGCTTCTGATGGGTTTCCTGTCCAACGAATGGTTCCGCCTTCTTTGATGTCAAAATATTTATTGATAAAATCTTGGGCTGTGAAGTGAAATTTTCCCTGATTTACGACGTAGTCGCCAAACATTTCAAAATCCCCCAGACTAGAAATTTTCATCGCAATAGTACCGTTTCCACTACCTTTCAATGAACCCATACTGGTTTGAAGATTTAATTCCGCATCAGGAGTGAAATTCAGGTTCATATTCATCGTTAAGCCGCTAAATAGGTTGCGTTTTGCCCGATTTTCATTTTCTGTAGAATCGGGACTTACGAAATAGATGAAATCATTATCTGATACCGTCATCGCAGAATTGAACGGTAAAGTGATTGCAGTTCCACTTTCCGATTTAGCATCAATATCGATATTGATTGAAGATGTGTATCCTTTGAATCGAAATAAGCCAGACGCAAAGGCAGTTCCGTAGTACAAGTTGTTGTCTTTGAAGCTGGTATTCAAAATCATAAATCGCGTGCCGCTCACATCGACATCGATATACGGATTTGCTAATTTTTGCAAATTAATAAGTCCATTAGCCTGTGCTTTATTACCTTTTATGTCTCTTACACTAAGGTTTTGTAGCATAATAGCGTTATTTTCTACAAGGGCGATCTGATTATCTATATAATAATGTGTATTCAGATAATTCACTGTAAATTCTGCATCATTGAATTTACCAAGACCTGTGATTTTGGGGTTTTTGAATGTCCCTTTGATGTCTACATTAGCAATTCCTTTTCCTTTTAAATTCGATACCAAATTTTTGAGGAATGGTTGAAATATCATCAAATCTGTTTCTGCGAGTGTACCTTTTAAATTAAGTGGTTGATCTTCACTATAGAAATTATATTCACCATTGACCAATACACCTCTTTGCAAATCATCCAAAAGCTTTAAGTCAATTAGCATATTTCCTGTACTTGGATTAAAGTTCGCTTTTAATCCAAGTTGTCCAATTGGAATTTCATTATAAATAATTGGGCTTGTCTGAATATTTGCTGATGCGACAGAATTTTTAAAGACTGAGGTAACATCGACTTTTCCATCTAAAGATCCTTTTAGATTAATTCCTAAAGGCTGCGTGATACCTTGCAAGGAAGCTAAGCTGAAATTATTAAACAAAACATGCAATTGGTCTGCTTCGTTGGAAAGAATTCCATCCAGTTTAACACGTTGTTTGTCTTGACTTAATATCAAATCATTAATATAAACTTTTCCTTGTGAGATATGCATTTTTGCCTCTTCATTAAGCGCCCATGTATCTTTATTAATAACGATAAAAGATGGTCTGAAATGTATATAAGCAGGTGAGTTGTGTGCAAAATGAATATCCCCATTAAGATTTAAATAGTTTGTTGCGCTGCGTTCGGATAATTCTAAATTGAAAACTAAGCTGTCGTTGGCTAAGGTGTTTTTAATAGATACATTATTCACATATGTACTATCTGCAAAATTTATTCTGTCGGCTAGAATATCCAATGAAAAAGCTTGTTGGTCTGCATTCTCCACTACAGAAAGGTTTGTTAATTTTACCCCTTTATAGACTACAGTTGGGCTAAATGCCGTGAATTTAGCATTGAAATCCTCTGAGGAAAATTGCGCATTCAAATGTGCTCCATCGTCTAGCGAAAGAGAAGGATCTAGTAAAGCAGAAATCGGTTGGAAAGATTTAACATCAACCTTCAAATTAAAATTCTGCGGATTATAATGTTGTGTTTCAAAATTGATAGCTGGCGCATAGCGCATAGCCAAAGATTTGAAATAGGGTACAATTGTGTTTAAATCAATTACCCCTGCAATATTGGCATCCAAAACATCAGATTGCAAAATCAAAGTTCTATTTTTATCATCACCTTCAGCAGTAAAATTTATGTCTTCAATAAAAAATAATCCTTTGCTGGTACTAAGTCTTACAGAGTCTGCCTGAAGTTGCCCCACCAAATTATTAAGATTGTTCCCTACAAGATTCGTGTTAATATTAGCTTGATGAATTATGACACTGTCTTTATCAAGCCAACCTAATTTGTTAGCGGAGGCATGCGATACTGCTGCGTCCAATGTATAATTTACGTCTTTCGTAGCCCAATCGATAGCCGAATTGTAAGTCAACTGTAGATTCTTATCGTCCACCATACCTTTCATGCTAAGTATTTTATTTTGAAAAGTACCTTCGACTTGTGTGTGGTCGTACGAGTATTTGTTAATGGTTGATTTCGTGAAGTTTCCTTCAAATTTTAAATCTAGGTCTTTCAGATCTAGTCCTTTACCATTTAGTTTCAAATCGAATGAAGATGTTCCAATGTTTTTTTGATTGAGTACATCGCCGATTTTAAAATTTTGAGCGGCTATTTTTCCATTGTAACTCACCAAATTTTTAATGGCGATGTGCGCATTAGGTTGCAATGATCCAGCAGCAGTTTTTAAAATTCCTTTGACATCAAAATCATTATATAGCCCCACAAATGAACCCGTATAATTCACATCTTTCAGATTATGGATTTGTGTCGGAAGTTGTATTTTTTTTCCATTTGCTAATTTGGGAACGAAATATTCGATGTCTTGCCCAGAAGTTTTTAACTCTTTTATCGCGAAGCCAAAAACTGTTTTATTGATGTTTGGTAAACCTTTGATGGTGAAATTTCCTGTGAGACTGGTTTTTTTACCTGTACTAAGTTCTACATTACGAGCGACAATATTAGATACAGTCCCGCTTAAATCGGTGTTCTTAATGGAAGTAGTAAATTGTACAGTCCGCATTGTGGGAGCGAAGAATTCAATATCTTTTGAGTCTACGTAAGCGTCTTTTAAGTTTGCTTTCACATTAACCTTAGTGAGGAAAGAACTGAAATCATTGAACTCATTATATTCAAAAATAACATAATCGCCTACTGTCGAGTTGTTTGTTCGAATAAGGAGATCTTCAAACTTCATCTGCTTGTCGGTGTACGATGCTTTAGCAGTTAATTCTTTAAGATAGAAGCCTGATTTTTCTTTTAAGGTCAGCCCAGAAATATTGGCTGACAGGATAGAGTTTAAATTAATGTTATCCAATACCCCCGAAATTTCCGTTACTTCTAAATCAGCAAAATTGACCCCAGCTCGCGGATAGGTATAATTGTTATTGACCATCCTGAACTTGTTGTTCTTAAGTTCAATACGATCCAAAGCTAATTCTAGGTTTTGTTTTTTATCTTTCGTTTGCTTTTTAGGTTGAGTGAGGTAAGCTATGTATTTTGCTAAGTTAGAGCTATCTGGATAAATTTGATAATTCAGATAAGCGCATTCTAACTTGATTTCTTCAATTGTGACCTTATTATTAAAGAATTTAAGCAAATCTAGGTTTGCATTCAATTTCTCCGCATAAAGTGTAGTGTCGCCATTATGCTCGATGACAGCAAACTTTTGTAAAGATAACGTCGAAAATGGTTTAAAATAGATTTTGTCTAAAGTGATATTTGCGTTGAGTTCCTTGCCCAAAAATGTGGCTACACGTTTGGTTAGGTAAGTTTGTACGGAAGAAAACTGTAAAGAAAAAATAAGCAGAAGCACCAGTACAAGTATACTGGCAAGAGTCCAAAGCGTTATTTTCAGTATTTTTTTGATACTTTTGTGTATTAAATAAATTCTTCCAAAATGGCTGTAATTCTAGGGATCGAATCGTCGTGTGATGAGACATCAGCGTCTATATGTATTAACGGTGAAATCAAATCAAATATTATTGCAACACAAGCTATTCACGCCAAATACGGCGGTGTAGTTCCTGAGTTGGCATCACGTGCACACCAGCAAAATATTATTCCGACGGTTGATCAAGCAATACAGCAAGCCAAAATTACAAAAAATGATGTAGATGCCGTAGCTTTTACGCGTGGACCTGGACTTTTAGGTTCACTTTTAGTGGGTACATCATTTGCAAAGTCATTTGCCTTGGCACGAAATATTCCTTTGATCGATATAAATCACATGCAGGCGCATATTTTGGCGCATTTTATTGAAGATCCAAGGCCAAATTTTCCGTTTTTGTGTTTAACAGTTTCTGGTGGTCATACGCAAATTGTTTTGGTAAAAGACTACTTTGATATGGAATTGATAGGTCAAACTTTGGATGATGCGGCAGGGGAGGCATTTGACAAAACTGCTAAAATTCTAAATCTTCCATACCCTGGAGGTCCGTTAATTGATAAATATGCAAAAGATGGCAATCCAACAGCATTCAAATTACCTGAACCCCAAATAGCAGATTTGAATTTTTCTTTTTCTGGATTAAAAACTGCAATTCTTTATTTGGTGCAAGCTGAAATGAAGAAAAATCCAAATTTTTTGGATGAGCATATGCAGGATCTTTGTGCTTCGGTGCAAGATCGTATAGTGACGATTTTATTGAATAAATTAAAAAAGGCAGCTAAGCAAACAGGTGTTAAAGATATAGCTATTGCCGGCGGTGTTTCTGCTAATTCTGGTTTGCGTAAGTCTCTACTTGAAATGGGGGATAAGTACAATTGGAGAGTTTTTATCCCAAAATTTGAATATTGTACAGACAATGCAGCGATGATTGCTATTGCAGGCTACCATAAATTTTTAAATAGCGAGTTTGTCGGTCAGGAAGTTGCGCCATTAGCACGTATTCCTTTTTAAAAAAAAACAGCAATGGAATTGTATATTGCTGTTTTATCAAGGCTAGATATTCTAAAGTTCGATATCATATGAGGTGGCTTTTGTCCACATACATCTTATTTGTCTTCCTTCTTTTTTAGGTTTAGTTTCTAAAACTACGTCTAGATTATTGGACGATGTACTGTTCGTGATTGTCAAACAATATGCATTATTAGTGTCAAAACTTTGAGAACTCCAAATTTATGCAGATGCCGGGTTTGAGCTGTCATTCACCCGAAGTACGTAATTTGTATTTCCTGCTTGACGATAACCTAATTGCAAAAATGGGATTGATTCATAGGTGCTATATGGTGCAAAATTGATGTTACTTCTTACAAAGTAGGCTATTCTTGAAGGTCCCTGTGTGTCAAAAATTCCAAACTTTCTTCTTTCGGGTGTAGTGCTTATTAATGTTGCGTTTGGAAATTCTGTAGAATTGGCTAATGTGGTCAAATGTGCATTTGTTGGCATCATGTAATATCCTTTAGGGTATACTTGTGCGCAAGGAGCACCTTGATCAACAGCTATGTCTTGTCCTGGTCTAAGCGATTTCCAATTAAAATATTCTTGGTTTGAGCCATTAACACCTTTGAAATCAGGATGATCATAAATATCCGTGTTGTAATGTCTCAAAGCATATTTTTGGTTGATCTCATCAAAAAAACAGGTTTGAGAAAGCATAGAATTCATTGTTAACTCTAATCATAGGTGGGCTCATGTCAAAAAGTACATTCGTCTTTTTGCCAAATTGTGTATTTATTGTCCCGCCAGCAAGATTAAATTCAAAAATAAGTGGAGAACCAGTTCTTATTTGATTTATTGTTCTTGACGTTTTGTTGGCTTTGTTATAAGCGTCAGTTGGGAAGGTGATTTCATTGAGAGTTAAGGCAATTCCTGTTTCTGGAATAGTTCCTTCGAAAGTAGAATACAAATTTAAGTTAAATACGGTGTCTTTACTAGAACTATAAAAGTCATCAATATTAAAGTCAATATGAGTTAAAGAACTTGGGGTTTTCGAGATATAACTTCCTGATTTTAGATCAAATATTCCTCCAGTCAGAGTTAATCCTTCTAACTTTCCGCTAAAATCTAATATCTTATCATACATTGCTCTTCCACTTATCTTAACTTGAAAAACAGTGTGTTTAGCTTGAAACAAAATGATTGATTTGTTATCTGAGTAAGTGGTATTAGTCGTAGTAATAGTACCTTCATCCCAAAATAAGGATTGAATATTTAAACCATTTATTACTGATATTTGGACGTTATAGTCACTAGATGTTGGTGAATCTGAAAAGTTTGAGATTTCTTCAGTATTAAAAGTATATGTAATCCAATTGTATGTTGTATTTTTTTGGCATTTTCCCATCGTGGCATTGGCCCTCCCACTGTAGCATCGATTTTTGTAATATAATTATTGCCAGATTCATCAAATATTAGTATTCTATATTTCTTTCCATTCAGCATTTTAGTGGCAGCAGATTTCTTACTTTTTAAATTTTGAGTAGAGCTAATTGCACCTTTATTAAAAATCCTTAAATCCTGTTTATCTCCTACGATATCAGAATTTGTAAGCGATGCTATACAGTTTAGATCCTCTAAATTTAACCCATTCTTTCTCTCCAATATCTGTTGATACTCAGTAATTTGATCTTCATTTTTTCTAATGTTCCCCATTAGATCATTCATGTTATCAATTTCTTTAATGCCTGTTAAATTAAAGGTTAGACTTTCCTTTCCTATACTATATTATGGATTGAAATCATTCTTGTTTGAACAACTAATAATAATTAAGAAGGATGTGATAAAAAATAGATAAGGAAGAACTTTGTATATAATAGGCTTGTGTGAATTATAAATCACAGCTTACTTGACTATGCAGGAAGCCATGTTTTTTGCTTTCATAAGTGTTTTATTCGTTTTTCTTAGAAAATAATTTACAAATATGAAATAAATAATTATTTTTGCAAAATTATTGTAAAATAAAAATTAAAAATAAACCCTATGAAGAAAAGGTATTGCCCTCCATTGGTTGTGGAAGTCGAATTTTATCTAGAACAGAGTATCGCTGTTGGCTCTACAAATCTGACATTTGGGGGTAGGGATCCTGAAGACAATGTTCCGTTGATAAATGATGATTATGAAACTTCTGGATCTTATGGTTGGGAAACAGAGATATTCTAGAATATTAGTCAATCATGAAAAAAGCCTCAAATCTGAATGATTTGAGGCTTATATATTTTGAAAGAGAGTTATTGTTATTTCTCTTCTAATACTTTAGTTACTAATTCAGCAGCTTCTTTCAATAAAATTGCTGAGTAAACTTGAAGACCTGACTCGTCGATCAATTTTTTCGCCTCAGCAGCATTAGTACCTTGAAGACGTACGATAATTGGAACTGGGATGTTACCAATTTCATTGTAAGCATCAATTACACCTTGCGCTACACGATCACAACGCACGATACCACCGAAGATGTTGATCAAGATAGCTTTTACATTAGGGTCTTTCAAGATAATGTTAAATCCAGCTTTAACTGTCTCCGCATTCGCTGTACCACCTACGTCCAAGAAGTTTGCAGGTTCACCACCAGCAATCTTGATAATATCCATAGTTGCCATTGCAAGACCAGCACCATTCACCATACAACCTACGTTACCGTCAAGTTTTACATAGTTCAAGTTTGACTCACCAGCTTCTACTTCAGTTGGATCTTCTTCAGTCACATCGCGCATAGCAGCGATATCAGCGTGACGATACAATGCGTTTTCATCTAAATTAACTTTAGCATCTACCGCTAAGATTTTATCATCTGAAGTTTTTAATACAGGGTTGATTTCGAACATCGAAGCATCGATAGAATCGTAAGCTTTGTATAATGCAGCTACGAATTTCACCATGTCTTTGTGCGCAGCGCCAGATAAACCTAAGTTGAAGGCAATCTTACGCGCTTGGAAACCTTGTAAACCTACTTTAGGATCGATTTCTTCTTTGAAAATCAAATGAGGAGTTCTCTCTGCAACCTCTTCGATATCCATACCACCTTCTGTAGAATACATGATAATATTACGACCAGTACCACGGTCTAATAATACAGACATGTAAAACTCTTTTGTTTCACTTTCTCCAGGATAGTAAACATCTTGAGCAACTAATACTTTATTTACTTTCTTGCCTTCAGGACCTGTCTGTGGTGTCACTAATTGCATACCGATGATATCAGTAGCACGTTGTAATACCTCATCATGGTTTTTAGCTAACTTAACACCGCCACCTTTACCACGTCCACCAGCATGAATTTGCGCTTTTACTACAACCCAATCCGAGTTAAAGTCTTCCTTCAATTTTTGAGCAGCAACAACTGCTTGTTCTGGAGTGTCAGCAACAATTCCTTCTTGGATTCTTACGCCAAAACTTTTAAGTATTTCTTTTCCTTGATATTCGTGAATGTTCATTGATAAAAAATTTGATGTAAAAATATGACTTTTATTCTTAAGAGACAAGAATTTATTTGGATACTTTTGTTATTCACTTGTGCTTATTGCCTTGTCACAAACTTACAATCTGATTCTTTTTCTTAAATTCGTATCATGATTCTAAAAGCATCAAATATTTTTAAATCCTACGGCAATCTACCTATCCTAAAAGGGGTTGATATTACCGTAGAAAAAGGTGAAATTGTCAGCATCGTCGGAGCTTCTGGTGCCGGAAAAAGTACGCTGCTGCATATTATCGGCACATTAGATAAAGCCGATAAAGGCGAGCTATTTATAGATAATACAGCTATACACAAACTTTCCTCGAAAGAGTTAAGTTCTTTTAGAAATCAGCATATTGGATTTATATTTCAATTTCATCACTTGCTACCGGAATTTACAGCGTTGGAAAATGTATGTATTCCTGCATTTATTGGTGGCACAAAAAGTGATTTAGCGGAGAAGAGAGCAATGGAATTATTGGATCTTTTAGGCGTAGCTGAAAGAGCTGGTCACAAACCATCCCAGCTGTCGGGAGGAGAACAGCAACGCGTCTCAGTGGCACGTGCATTAATTAATAACCCAAAAATTATTTTGGCGGATGAGCCTTCGGGTAATCTGGATTCGGAGAATGCTGCGGCTCTACATAAGTTGTTTTTTGATTTGCGCGATTCTATGGGGCATACTTTCGTAATAGTCACTCACAATGAGGAGTTAGCGAATATTTCAGACCGAACGATTCACATGAAAGACGGTAATATATATTAGATAGGAGAGAAAGTGTTGAAAAGATTATTAATTACCAGTGCTACACACAGCCTGGGATTACGTGTATGTAAATTGTTAGTGGATAAATACGAGCTTATCCAAGCGACATCAGAAGATCTACCTGTCTTCATGCAGGAAAAATATGTAAAAATACCGAAAGGCGTGAACCCTACATTCGCACATGAGATGTTGAAATTAGCGTTGGATAATGGTTGTAATTATATATTGCCATTGCAACTAGCCGAAATTGAGTCGTTGTCCGAATCTTTGTTGTTATTCGAAGAATATGGTATTCAAGTTATTTGTCCTTCAAGAGCACAATTACAGGAAATAGACATTTTACCTAATCCAGCAAAGGAATTACCATTAAGTGTGTTATTGGATAAGACGGATTTGCTGTTGCATAGACAGGTAGATATTGAGGTAAACGGTTTAGGAGTAGTGTCTGATTCAGACATCGATTTCTTTTTAGCAGTAGCACGATAATGGAATATAAAATGTTAGATAACATTACTTTAGACAAAGCGGTTTACGCTTTCGAATTGGATGATGTTTTGTTTCCAAGGCAAGATTATTTGTTACAAGTCTATTACCTTTTTGGAAGTTTTTACGAATTCACGGAAGGAAGTGTAAAGGCTAATGATTTGGCTAACTTCATGAAAAAAGTTTATTTATATCATGGAGAAGAAAAGGTGTTTGATGCGGCGAAGGAAGTATTTGGTATCGATGACAAATACCGTGAAAATCTTGAACGTTTGATAGCTAATGCGCAAATACCGCTAAGATTAGAGTTATTTGATGAAGCAACAATCCTACTTCAGAAATTATTTGAAGCTCATAAAAACGTCGCCATTCTAACGAAAGGAAACCCAGCTGAACAGTTGAATAAACTTAAATTTTTGAATTGGGATATTTTAGGTGAATATAAAGACCTCATTAAGATTTATTTTGTAGACGAATTACGTCATCAGAAAATAGATGTAATTCCCTATCTTGCAGAGGAATTTGATGTAAGTCTTGATCAGATTTGCGTAATAAATTAGGAGAAATATTCATGAAAACTATTGCATACTATTTAGGAATTGCGTGTGTGTGCGGTATGCTATTCTTGTCTTGCGAAAGAGATGATGATGAGAAAAATAATCAGAATCACTATGAAATAGACAAAAGTAAAGTATATGTGGATGATGACTATGAAAATAGGCTTAAGGATTCAGTATGGTATTATTATAAGTATCTTTCGCTATGGGAATCGGGTCTAAGTCCGATTACATCCGATATTGGAAAGATGGATTCTACTAACTATTTGAAAGATAATTATACGAAATATTTTCAGTCTGCAAGTGATGTTTTAGGATACCTTATGTATCTTACAAAAGCGAATGTTATAGGGAAATCTGTAAAAAGTAATGCTGGGAGTGGTAATTCCTATATGTATTATAAAGATATTATTTATGATCATGTGAAAGGAGAAAGTAAAGCTTACGATTGGTATAGTTTTTTAGATAGAGGCGGATTTATTACTGGAGCCGTACAGGAAGGATACATTTCTGGTTTTGGAATGGATCTAATGTATCTCCAAAAGGCAAGTATAGAAAATGCAGATTTGTTTATACGTTTTATTGAAAAAAACTCAGCAGCTTATAACGCAGGTTTGCGTAGAGGGCAACAAATAATAAGTCTTAATGGTGATACAAAAATTGATTACAACAGCCAAAAAAGTTCTAATTTCAATACGTTAAATAATTATTTGAATTCATCAAACCTTGAGGTGAAATATAAAACACCTGATGGGGTTATCAAAACGGTTAATATAGCCTACAGAAATAACAGTTTTGTAGATGCTGTATATATTGATACTATTTTGAATGTTGGCAATACCAAGGTTGCATATGTTGGCTTGAGTTCTTTTTTAAGTACAGATGCTTGGGTGAATGATAAAGGTGTTGGCAAAAGTTTTCAAACAAGATTACGGGAAGTTTTTGAAAAATTTACTGCACAAAATGTATCTGAAATGATTGTCGATCTTAGGTATAATGGTGGGGGATCAGTCTTAACGGCAGAGTATTTGTCCGATGTAATGGCTCCAACATCAGCTTCAGGGCAATTAATGTATACATATAAAATAAATTCAATTTTAAAAGAGTTTGGTTGGGATAAACCAGGAGATGAATTTGCACCAGTTTATTTTTCAAAGAAAGGAAATCTCAATTTATCTCGTGTATATTTTATAGTTACTAATGAAACAGCATCGGCAAGTGAGTTATTGATTAATACATTATCTCCTTACATGCAGGTCTATATGGTTGGCAATTATAGTTCGGATGGTAAAACCAATATAGCTCAAAATACATACGGTAAGCCTGTTGGGTTTTTTCCTGTGGAAATAGTTAGTTCGAGTAATGAATTATATGTAACATCATTCCAGATGTTTAACAAGAATGGAGTAGGAGATTATTTTGCCGGCCTTAAACCGAATTCACATGTTTGGGAATATGACTCTTTTTTAGACTTTGGCAATCAAGAAGAGACTATGTTAGCGACGGCGTTAGGACATATTAAAACAGGAGTTTTTAAATCAACCCAGTCTCGTTCCGTTTCGGGAAAAACTAATTTTGAGAGAAAATTTTCGCAAGAACGTGTTTCTCCACGAAAAATTCAGGGTATGTATAAATTTCCTGCCAAAAAAGTTCATTTTTAATAAGTATATTTAGGTCATCATATACAAACTTTAATACGAATGAATAAGCCCAATAAGCCTATTACAATTAAGGAAATTGCTAGAAAATTAAGGATCTCACCTTCAACAGTTTCTCGCGCTCTTAATGATCATCCAAGTATAGGCTTGGTAACTACAATGCGTGTTAAGAAATTAGCAGAGGAATTAAACTACGAGCCGAATCAAACTGCAATTTTTTTTAAACAACGTAAAACATTTACTATAGGTGTAATTTTACCAAAACTATCTGAACCGTTTTTTGCTTCCGCAATTAGTGCGATAGAAGAGGTAGCCGAACAACAAAAATTTACCGTTCTATTAGGACAATCATTAGATAATCCGGAGCGTGAATTGAATATCATTAACAGCTTCCGAAACCATAGAGTAGATGGGGTTCTAATGTCTCTTGGCAAGAATACAACTAATCTAGACTTCATAGAGCGTCTACGTAAATATGAAATTCCTATTGTTTTTTTTGATTGCGTGCCAGAAGGTGTAGAAGATGTTCCTAAAGTTTATTGTGACCTTTCGACAGGCATTCAGGAAGCCGTACAAGCTTTTGCAGAGCGAGGTCATACACAAATAGCTTTAATCAATGGCCCAGAAACATTAAAAGCTGCAGGCGAGCGTACACTTTCATTTAAAAAAGCATTATTGGATAATGGATTAAATTTTGAAGAGAAATACGTAGTATATTCAGAGTTGACAGAAGAAAGTAATTACGCCGCAATGGAAAAGTTGAGAGGGTTAGCTGATAGACCATCTGCCATTCTTGCATTTAATGATTATGTGACTTTTGATATTATTAAATACGCAAAAGAGAAAGGTATTTATTTAGGCCACGATATTCAAATCATTAGTTTTGCCAATTATTCCTTATGGAAGTATATGGATAATCCACCTTTAGCAAGTATTGAGCAATACCCTGCTGAGCAAGGTGCTAAAGCTGCGAGTGTTTTATTTGAATTATTAGATAATAAAGATTTAGACTCGACGAATATTAATCATATTTTTGCTTCTAAATTGGTATATCAATAAAGTTCATATTTATTTTTATTTTCCTAAAATACAAAAGGATGCATATTTGAATATGCATCCTTTCGTATTATATAAACTGACTGCTATAAGTGAATTACTTCACCGTAAGCATCAGCAGCAGCTTCCATAATAGCTTCACTCATTGTAGGGTGAGGGTGAACCGCTTTGATCATTTCATGGCCAGTAGTCTCTAATTTACGCGCAACAACGATTTCAGCGATCATTTCTGTTACGTTAGCACCGATCATATGCGCGCCTAATAATTCGCCATATTTAGCATCGAAGATTACTTTCACGAAACCATCTTTTGCACCAGCAGCTGAAGCTTTACCCGATGCAGAGAATGGGAATTTACCCACTTTGATTTCGTAACCTGCTTCGCGTGCAGCTTTTTCTGTAAGACCTACAGAAGCAATTTCTGGAGAACAGTATGTACATCCTGGAATGTTACCGTAGTTGATTGGTTCTACATGCAAACCTTTGATTTTTTCAACACAAGTGATAGCTTCCGCAGAGGCAACGTGAGCCAAAGCTTGGCCTTTCACAATATCACCAATTGCGTAAACACCATCAATATTTGTTTTGTAGTAATCGTCTACGAGTACACGCCCTTTGTCAACTTTTACTCCTACTTCTTCTAAACCTAAGTTTTCGATATTTGGAGCGATACCTACTGCTGATAATACGATTTCAGCTTCAATTACTTCATTTCCTTTCGCAGTTTTAATATTAACTTTTGACAATGCACCAGAAGTATCCACAGAAGTTACCTCTGATTTAGTCAAAATATCAATACCTGCTTTTTTCAATGATTTTTCAAGTTGTTTCGATACCTCTTCGTCTTCAACAGGAACAATACGATCCATAAATTCAACGATAGTTACTTTAGTACCGATAGCATTGTAGAAATATGCAAACTCGACTCCAATTGCACCTGAACCAACTACTACCAATGATTTTGGTTGGTTAGGCAAGTTCATTGCTTGACGGTAACCAATTATTTTTTTACCATCTTGTGGTAGGTTTGGCAATTCTCTTGAACGTGCGCCAGTAGCTAAAATTGTATGTTTAGCTGTGTATTCTTTTACACTACCATCAGCAGCTTTTACTTCTACTTTACCACCTTTTTTTATCTTAGCAGTACCCATGATCACATCGATCTTGTTCTTTTTCATCAAGAACTGGATACCTTTACTCATGCCTTCTGCAACACCACGACTTCTTTTTACGATTGCACCAAAGTCAGCTTCACCGCCTTGTACTTTAATTCCGTATTCTTCTGCATGGTTTAAGTATTCAAATACTTGCGCACTTTTTAATAAAGCTTTTGTAGGAATACATCCCCAGTTTAAACAAATACCACCTAAAGCTTCACGCTCCACAACGGCAGTTTTAAACCCTAATTGAGATGCACGGATAGCAGCTACATAACCACCCGGTCCAGATCCAATCACAATAATGTCGTAGTTCATATAGTTTTTGAATTAGTTTTCTTTTTCAAATTTTGTAGCCAAAAATACATTTTTTTTTCGGCTTAGCGATATTATATTGATAGCTAAATGACTAAAACTAATAAATATTTTATGTTATTTACTTAGGTTAAGTGTCTTCGAAGTGAATTTAGAAATGTCCTATTATGTGTTTTATAGCCTAATTGTCAATGTTTAGTCAATAAAGGGATATGATTGATTATATGTCTAATAATTAGCTATTTTCGTGTTGCAAAAATATATATAGTATGTTACGAATTTTTCAACAAGTTGCTTTGTGGGAAGCAATATCTACAGTGATCTTATTTTTTGTTGCTATGCCCTTAAAATATCTTGCAGATATACCAGAGGCTGTCCGTGTAGCTGGATCTATCCACGGATTCCTAGTAGTCATTTTTGTCATCTTATTAATCATGTGTTGGCAGACATATAATTGGAAATTTTCTCGTGTAGTGAAGTATTTTGTACTTTCATTGATTCCCATCGTTTCTTTTTGGGTTGAAAAGGATGTCAAAAAGGATATATTAAATAAGACAAAAGCTAGCGTTTAAACTAGCTTTTGTCTTATAATAATATTTAAAAACCTGCTGGTTGCGTTAAATTTATTCTATTCATTTTATATCTTATCATGTTAATATTAGGAATAAAAAACGTTTGGTTAAGTGTTTCACGTTTAAGTTCTTTATTAATTCGTTCAAAAATTGATCTAGAAGTGAATACTGAAGATATGTCGCGAGTCGAATTTCAATAAGCTAGATTCTATTGTAATAGAACCACAAAGTCCAAATGATAGATTATTTGTGTTTTTGAACTGAAATCAAATATATTGCAACAACTCCTTAATTGGACGGAGTTTGGACACTTTCTTTCAACTAAGAAAGATTTCTTAATTTTTTGATTTTAATATTTTATAAAGTATTGTGCTATAGTTTGATAGCAAATTGATGCTATATATTTTACTAATTGATATATAGTTTTGCTTCTAAAGATTTAATTTCATTTAAAAAGATTAAGTTGTCATAAGAATCAAGTGATTCGAAAACGCTGTTAATAACATTAATAGAATGAAGTTGAATATCTGGTTTGGTATAAGTTGATTTATTTTGCATTTCACAAAAATTATTAACTATTATGAAATGATATTATCATTATTTTATTATTGCATGTAAAGTAAATTTTTGTCTACAAATTTAATTTGTTTATTCATTCAATCCGCACTGGATACCAAGATTAAGATATAAAAGACAATGTGTATCCATCGAAGTGAAGGTTTAAAACCAAGAAAATAATTATAAAAACTAATCTTTTTGAGGAAGATCATTTATGCTCATATAGGCATACGTAATTTCTTTTTTGCCGTGTGGTGTTGGTGTTCCATTTGCGTCTAAATTCACAAAAACTAATTTGTCGATTGAAAGTATAGTTTTTCTTGTAATTTTATTGCGAACCTGACAGGTTAGCGTAATTGAGGTTCTACCAAATTCTGTGGCTGTGATGCCCAGTTCAATTATATCCCCTTGTTTCGCAGAGCTTACAAAGTTAATTTCAGAGATGAATTTCGTTACTACATGAGGATTTCCCAGTTGGACAATAGCGTAGATTACTGCTTCTTCATCGATCCAACGCAATAGCGTACCACCGAAAAGAGATCCATTTGGATTTAAATCTTCTGGTTTTATCCATTTTCTAGTGTGAAAATTCATAGTAGATAGTATTAAGTAGGATTATTAAAAAATAAAGGGACAAAATATTTTGTCCCTTTATTACAATATTTTAAGCGTGAATAGCTCTATTTGCTGTAGCTGCTAGGGCAGCTTCTTTAAGTGCTTCGGTATAAGTAGGATGGGCGTGACAGATGCGTGCGATATCTTCTGCAGAGGCTCTGTACTCCATAGCTACAACTGCTTCAGCAATCATATCTGCTGCGCGAGGGCCAATCATGTGAACACCTAATACTTCATCCGTCTCCGCATCAGCCAATACTTTCACAAAACCATCTGTATCTCCAGATGCTTTAGCACGACCTGAAGCTTTGAATGAGAATGAACCTGATTTGTATTTCTTACCTGATTCTTTCAATTGTTCTTCAGTCAAACCAACTGAAGCAACTTCTGGCCAAGTATAAACGACGCCTGGAATTAAGTTGTAATCGATGTGTGGTTTTTGACCAGCAATACGTTCAGCCACATAAATACCTTCATCCTCCGCTTTGTGCGCAAGCATAGCGCCTTTTACGACGTCACCGATAGCATAAACACCTTCAACAGCAGTTTCTAAGTGATCATTAACTGTAATTTTGTTTCCTCTTTCTTCAGGAGTAATGCCGATATTCTCTAAACCTAAGTCTTTGGTATAAGCTACGCGTCCTACAGATACAATACAGTAATCTCCTTCAAAAGATACCGCTTGACCTTTAGCGTCTTCAGCTGTAACTGTTACTGTTTTACCTTTTGCAGAAGCTCCAGTTACTTTGTGACCCAAGAAGAATTCCATGCCCAATGATTTTTTCAATACGCGTTGTAATTCTTTACCCAAACCGCCGTCCATTGTGCTGATAATTGATTTTGCATATTCAATTACCGAAACTTTAGCACCAAGACGTGCGTAAACTGAGCCTAACTCAAGACCAATAACACCACCACCGATAACGATTAAGTGTTTAGGTACTTCTTTCAAGTTTAATGCTTCAGTAGAAGTGATAATACGTTTTTTATCAATTGGCAAGAATGGTAAAGCTGTAGGTTTTGAGCCTGTAGCGATGATTACATTTTTACCAGTGATTTCTTCTGTAGCACCATCTTTTTTCGTGATTTTGATAGTGTTTTTATTCACGAAAGAACCTGTACCTTCGTAAGAATCAATTTTGTTCTTTTTGAAAAGGTAAGTAATACCAGCTGTATTTTGAGCGATCACATCGTTTTTACGATCGATCATTTTTTTAACATCAATTTTTAAGTCTTTCACAGAGATACCGTGATCTGCAAAGGCATGAGCAGCATTGTGATAGTGCTCTGAAGTGTCTAATAAAGCTTTGGATGGAATACAGCCTACATTTAAACATGTACCACCAAAAGTGCTGTATTTTTCTATTACCGCTGTCTTTAACCCCAATTGAGCACAACGGATAGCGGCTACATAACCGCCTGGACCACTACCAATTACTATTACGTCGTATTGCATAATTGCTATTTTATATTTTTTGTTGCAAAGTTAAGCTTTCTCGTTCACTATTACCAAATTATGTTGGCATAAAAAAAGGCACTTTAAGTGCCTTTTTAGTGTTATAATGTTGCTCGAAATCAAATTATTATTCAGCCACGATTTTACCTTTCATCATACCAAAGTGACCTGGGAAGCTACAAATATATTCGTAAACACCTTTCTCAAGAGTAACGGTGATTTTATCCTCTTCAGCTGGGCCTAATAATTTTGTATGTGCAACGATTGATGATAATGATGATTTAGGGATATATTCATTATCAGAAGCTGCTGCCGCTTCACCACCGAATGTAGCGATATCTACACCTGGTTTAAGAATTACTAAGTTGTGTCCCATTGACTCCTTAGGTAATGAACCAACATTTTTTAATGTCAATTCTAAAGGTTCACCAGCTTTTACGCGGATCAACTCTGTATCGAATTTCATTTGATCATTTCCTTCTACAGTCCAAATATTTGATGAAGTTACGTTTTCAATGCCTTCTACATTTTCAGTAACGCTAGGCGTTGTTTCTTCTGTTGTCGAAGCAGTATCCGTATCATTTTTCTTATTGTCACCACCACATGAAGCGATAGTTAAAGCTACTGCAATTGCAGGTATTAAAAAGTATTTTTTCATAATCTAACTAAGTTGTATCTCCCAAATTTACAAATTATCTTCATTTACTAAAATTTCTTAACTATTTATTATCTGTAACTTACAAGCTTTGACAATTTTATTATAAAGTTCAATAGGATTAAATGGCTTACCAATTACATCATCTGCACCGACTTCGAAAGCTGCCTTTTGCTCATGTTCCATTACAGAAGCAGATATAGTAATAATCGGTATAGTACTACGTTTATGGTCTAAATTGTTTCGTATTTCTGTAATCGCCTCAAATCCACTCATTACGGGCATATGCGTATCCATAAGAACCAAATCAAAGTGTTCTGAGTCCAATGCTTCTAATGCAAATCTTCCATTTTTTACTATTTTAACTTCACATTCCCATGTGCGTAGCATGTGTGCTAGCATAAAACTATTTAAATCATTATCTTCCGCTACTAGTACCTTCAGTTGAGAGAGTTTTTGAAGTTCAGTATACTGTAAATTTTCCTTTTTCTTCTCCAACGCTTCTTCTTTTACTTCTTCCATTTTAACAATAAATGAGAAGGTAGAACCTTCACCATAATTACTTTCTGCATGTACTTCTCCTTTGAGTAAGTTAGCTAATCTTTTCACAATAGCAAGACCTAATCCTGTTCCACCAAATTTCTTCGTAATGCGGTCATCACCTTGCTCAAATTCTTGAAAAATTTTCTCTACAGACGTTGACTTTATGCCAATACCTGTATCTTTTATTGCAAATTTAATTTCATGAACACTATCCGAAGCGGAAAGTGACTCGATACAGAATTCAATAGATCCTTTTTCAGTGAATTTAAGAGAATTTGATATGAAATTTGAAAGAATTTGTTGGAGTCTCAAGGAGTCAAAACTTACAATTTTTGGAATCTTTTCGTCAATTTTAATGTCAATTTTTAATTTTTTATTTTCAGCTTTGATTTTGAAAATATTGGCAGTTTCTTCGATTAAATCTTTTAAATTGAAATTTTCAAATTCAATCTTTAGCATGCCTGAATCAATTTTGGAAATATCCAAAATGTCATTAATTATCATTAATAAAGAGTTTGAGGCGGTATCCAATCTTTTTACCCAATCAATTTGTTCTGGATTTAGGGAAGAACTTTTTAACATATGAATAATCCCCATGATGCCATTGATTGGTGTGCGAATCTCATGACTCATGTTTGCTAAAAAAATTTCCTTTGATTTTCGAGCGTGTTCGGCCTCTTTGTTAGCCTCGATAAGAGCAGATTTAGATTGTTCTAATTCTGCATTCTTTTGTATAATTTCTTCTTGAATTTGAACCTGTTTTATGAAAGCATTAACCTTAGCTATAGTAATTTCAGGATTCAATGGTTTGTGTAAATAATCAACAGCACCACTTTGAAGACCCTTTATTAAAAATTTGTCTTCCTTAGATATTGCTGTTACCATGATGGCGATAATATGACTCGTCTTTGGATTAGCTTTCAATAAGGATACGAACTCAAATCCATTAATTTCAGGCATTTGCACGTCAACTAATGCTATGGAAATATCATTTTTCCAGCACAACTTCAGTGCCTCATTAGGATCAGTTGTGCTTATCATATTGATATTCTCAATATCACCCAACAAAGCTCTCAAACTAATGATGTTTTCTTCCTTATCATCAAGTATCAGAAGATTAATGTTTTTCATGGTTCATTAATTTAAATTTTTGAAAAATGAAAGAATTTCATCATCCTTCCAAACTGTAGGACTTTTTGTTTCACGAATTCCCGCCAAAGGCATAGTACGAATAATAGATTGCGCTGGATCCTGAATTATTATTTTACCCCCATAGTTTTCAATAACCCTTAATCCCTTTGCGCCATCACTATTGGCACCCGAAAACAAAAAAGCCGTGCATCGATCTGCATATACTTGTGCAGCTGTCTCAAACAAGACATCAATAGATGGTCTTGAATAGTTTATATGTTCTGAACAATCCAATGAAAATGTATTGTTAGGTTCAATCAATAAATGATAACCAGCTGGTGCGAAATAGACATGATTTTTGCAAATATCCATCTTGTCTATGACCGGTATTATGTTTTTATTTAATTTTCGTGATAGACTTTTCTCAATTTTTGTGTCATAGTGTCTATTTCTATGAAGTACTATACAAATAGCTGCTTCAAAATTGAAAGGCAACTGCTCTAATAATCCTGCAATCAGAGTATATGATCCAGCTGAACCACCAATTATAATTATATCTGACGCAATAGCCATTATTTTATTTTTTGGTAGATATTGTATTGTTTGTCTATTACTTTAAAATTTTTTTTAATGTCGTGTGCGTATAAGCTTTCTTTAGATCCTAAACATAGAAAACCAAACAAACTCAATGATTCATAAAATAAATTAAGTACTCGCTCTTGTAATTCTTTGTCAAAATAGATCATCACATTTCTACACATAATGAGTTGAAATTCATTAAATGCTCCATCTGAGACAAGATTATGCGTAGAAAACAGAACTTTACTTCGGTATTCTTTATTAATGATAGCAGCATCATACATCGCTGTATAATGGCTTGAAAAGTCTGTAACGGGCTTTGTTTGTAAATAATTCTCTGTGTAAGATTTGATTTTATTCAGAGAATACACTCCCTTACGCGCAATCTCCAATGCTCTTGGACTAATATCAGTTCCATAGATGAAGCTACGATCTAAAATGTCCATTTCGTTTAAAAGTATTGTTGTCGAATAAGCTTCTTCACCAGTTGAGCTTCCTGCACTCCATATACGGATTTGCGGATAGGTTTTTAGATACGGAATCACATTCTTTTTTAAGGATACATAAAATTGTGGATCACGAAACATTTCAGTTACGTTAACCACAAGCTCTTGTATGAAGTAATTATGAAAATCTTTTACATTCACAATTGCGTTTTTAAGATCAACCACATCCATTTTTTCAACTTGTAAAAAGCGCTCAATTCTTCTTTTAAGTGAAGATTTGGAATATCCTGACAAATCTATTTCCGTTACATTTTTGAGCAGATAAATGATGGATTCAAGATCATCATATTCAATTAAGATACTGTTATTTATCCCAACCATACTTGTAACAATGATGTCAATTTATCAATATCAATAGGCTTACTAACATAATCATTCGCCCCAATCTGAATTGATTTTTCTCTGTCACCTTTCATCGCTTTGGCTGTGACAGCGAGTATCGGCAAATTCTTATATTTTAATTCATTTCGAATAATTTGGATAGCTTCATAGCCATCCATTTCAGGCATCATAATATCCATTAATACGATATCTACACCATGATTTGGATTTTTCAATATATCAACTGCTTCTTTTCCGTTATTGGCAATCTCGATATTCATATCATAGTTTTGTAGACTAGTGGATAATGCGAATACATTACGCATATCATCATCTGCGATCAACACACGCTTACCATTTAAATTATTGGTCTGCGTAATAGTTGGTACTATTGCTGCAGGTTGATTAGCGTTGGTATTAAGCTTATTCAAAAACAAATTCACTTCGTCTATAAGTCTATCTCTTGATTTGTCTGATTTGAGAATGGTCGCTCTGGCATCTTTGAGAATTTTATCATATTGTTCTCTAGGTAATTCGTATGCCGTATTGATTATGATTGGAATTTGCGACAATGAACTATCTTCTTTGATTTTTTCAATTAGATCCAAGCCATTGCCATCGGGTAAGCTTAAATCTAGTATAATACAATCAATATTTTTCTCCTCATTTAATTTTGCCCAGGCTGAGTTTAACGAGAATGTTTGAATTACATTAATATTGTGACCAGCAAAAGAATTTTTAATATAATCGCTTTGAAGCTCTTGATCCTCTACTAAGAGAATTTTTTTAACAGATTTACTAAGATTAATATTAATATTCTCAAATGTACTCTGTATAGTATCTTCTGTCACAGGTTTGTGCATGAAGCCTATAGCGCCACGTTCCAAAAAGTCTTTTTTAGAGAATGTAGCAGCAGACATCATGTGAATAGGAATATGTTTTGTGCTGTCCGTGTCTTTTAATATACGTAGCACCTCCCAACCATCTGCAATAGGTAACATTACATCCAATATTATTGCACTTGGTAAATGTTTTTTTGCTAATTCTATACCCTTGGCTCCATCATGTGCTAATAGCACTTCATAACCATAGTCTTCCGCAAATCCTTTCAGAATATCAGCAAAATTTATATCGTCTTCAATAATCAATATTGTCTTACGATCTGCTACAGGAGTTTGAGCTTCTTTTTCCTCCTCATTTGCAACTTTAATATCTTCTTTTGGTAAGATGATAGGTTTTGGCGTAGGAGCTAAACTTCTTGTTTCTTTCTTATCTGACAATTCTGCTATCTGAACTGGGATGATTAGTGAGAATTTACTTCCAACTCCAATCTCACTTTCCAGTGCTATTCGACCGCCTAATAGGCTAGCAATTTCTTTACTGATGGATAGCCCAAGACCTGTTCCACCGTATTTACGACTCGTTGATCCATCTTCTTGTCTAAATGCTTCGAAAATTAAATCTTGCTTTTCTTTGGAGATTCCTTTGCCTGAGTCAATTACATCAAAGCAAAGGTTATTGGATTGTAAAGAGACTTTTAGCTGAACTGTACCATTTGATTCAGTGAATTTAAATGCATTAGATAGGAAGTTTTTAATAACTTGTTGTAGTCTATATTCATCTGAAAGAAATTCTTCAGGAACATCATTGTCAATAATAGTTTGAAATTTTATGTTCTTATCTTTCGCAATCGCCTTGAATAATTCTTCAATATCTTTGACAAATTCGCTAGATGAGATATTCTCAACATTTAAATCAACATGTCCTGCTTCTATTTTTGCTAAATCTAGCAACTCGTTAATCAATTCTAACAAGTCAGCCCCAGCATCATGGATTACTTTCGCATACTTAACTTGTTCTTGGTTTAAGTTTTGTTTTTTGTTGTCTTGAAGAAGTTTTGCTAAAATCAAAATACTATTTAGAGGCGTACGTAGCTCATGACTCATGTTAGCCATGAATTCTGATTTATATTTACTTGCCAATTCTACTTCTTGTATTTTTTGCTCTACGAGATTTTGTGTCCGGTTTAAATCTTGATTTCTAGACTCAAGTTCTTCTGCTTTTTTGTTTAATTCTAAGTTTGTCTGTGTTAGTTCTTCCTGTTGTACACGTAATTCTTCTTCCGAAGATTCTAACAAGTTAGTTTTATGTACTAATTCTTCATTAGTGATGCGTAATTCTTCTTGTTGAGCTTCTAGTTCTTCTGTTTGTCTTTGCGTTTCATCCAACAATTCTTGAACCAACAAGTGACTTTGTCCAAATTTAATTCGAGTTGCGATTGTTCTGCTAATCCGATTAAAATAGTCTTGTAGTCTATCCTTTAATTGTGCATCATAATCTGCCAATGCTATTTCAATCAACCCCAATGTAACACCATCGTGTACTAAAGGGCAATATAAAATAGAGTATGAGGAGTCTTTGATAAGTGTACTTTGAATGTTGAGGTGATCTTTTGGTTGATTTTCTAATACAATAATATCCTTATCTTCCGTGATTTTACCAAGGAAACCATCGCCTGAAATAAAATCTCTGATTGCTAAATTTCTATTTACGCCGTGATCTGCGCACAGTGTAAATACTGGAGAGTCAGGTTTACATACATAGATGGCAATGGCTGGAGTTTGTAAATGTTTATTTAATATGTTAATGACTACATGACATATTTCGCGCTCATCATCAAGACCACTGATTCCTTCAGATATGAGGGCACTTTTCTCTAATATCCAATTTGTGTTCTCAATTTTTACTTTTGCTTGAACAAATTCATTATTTATTGACGTAAGATTATCTGTCGTCTCCTTTAGCTTTTGTAACGTTTGAATTACTTTATAAAATGTGAATATAATGAAGATGATGATTAGTGTGATTAAAACAACTATTACAATCTTGGCTATATTAAAAGATTGTTCGTTATTCTCCATTTCAGCCACCCTATGCTCAACAACATCTTTAATGAATGTGTTTACAACAGTTAGTGTTTTCTGATCTTGTGCATTCCAATAAGCAATTAATTCATCTTTATCTGTGTAAATTGGATTTAAGGATGATTTTATTAAATCTTTTGTGTGGAGTTTTAATGGAATAACATATTCATTACCCTCCTTTGCTTCTTCTAATTTAGCAGTTTCTGTTTCTAATACTGTTGCTATATTTCGAATGTTTTGTTTTTGCGAATTAGGAGTTCGAGCCTCATCCATATTCGCATGAATCAATTCTTTTATGTGGGTATTGATTGATGTCGATATATATAATTTTTCTTGTGTATTACTAAGAATTTCTTCGTTCTTAGTCGTGAATACATTGATACTGTAAAATAAATAAGTAGCTCCAAATAACATAATTAGCAGAGATATTATACTACTCGAAATGAGCTGACTTTTCATTCTGTTATTTTTATTCATAATACGTTAATAAGTCTATTTTATACCATATTTATCATCATTAAAATAATATAAATGGCACTAATATGTTTTCAATAAAAGTAAGTAAACGTTGTGCAATATAAGTACAATGCAATAATAATTTAGATTTATATAAAAAATATAAAGAAAAACAGGATTTTTTATCGAAAAAATCGATAAAATAAAATTAATTAATATCTTTAGAAAAGTGATTATTGATTTAAATACATAATATTTATGAATCCTGAAATTAGTGTTATACTTACTATCGTAGGTGCAGTTGTAGCTTTATCCATCTTATTGTATTTACTACCTGTCAATTTGTGGTTTACTGCTCAACTTTCCAATGTGCGTATCAGCCTTCTTAATCTTGTATTAATGCGTCTGCGTAAAGTTCCACCTTCCTTGGTCACTAATGCAATGATTACATCCACTAAAGCAGGTCTAAGAATAACTACCAATGATATCGAAACGCATTATCTCGCAGGAGGTAACGTGAATAAAGTTATAAAAGCACTCATCTCAGCTGACAAAGCAAATATTCCATTAGATTTTAAATTGGCAACAGCGATAGACCTTGCAGGTCGTGATGTGTTTGATGCAGTGCAACTTTCTGTTAATCCTCAAGTGATCAATACACCTCCAGTTGCTGCTGTTGCAAAGGACGGTATCCAGTTGATCGCCAAGGCGCGTGTAACAGTTCGTGCTAATATCAATCAGTTGGTCGGCGGTGCAGGTGAAGAAACAATTTTAGCTCGTGTAGGTGAAGGTATTGTTACAACTATTGGTTCTTCGGTTGATCATAAACAGGTATTAGAAAACCCAGATCGTATATCGAAAACTGTTTTATCAAAAGGTTTAGACTCTGGTACTGCCTTTGAAATCCTTTCTATTGATATCGCTGATATTGATATTGGTGAAAATGTTGGTGCAAAATTGCAAACAGATCAGGCAGAAGCAGACTTGAAGGTAGCAAATGCTCGTGCAGAGGAACGTCGTGCGATGGCTGTCGCGACAGAACAAGAAATGCGTGCTAAGGCTCAAGATGCAAAAGCGAAAGTAATAGAAGCGGAAGCGCAAGTTCCTATGGCATTAGCCGAAGCATTTAGAAATGGTAATTTGGGTATTATGGATTACTATAGAATGCAAAATATCCAAGCGGATACGGATATGCGAACTTCTATATCTAATCCTAAAAGTTCGGATAAGAAATAATTGGTAAAAAACAAAACCTTGACGATGGGCGCCAAGGTTTGCTACTAACCAATTATAAACCTAAATTATGAAAAGACTCTTTTATGAACAATTCAGAATATTATTCCTGAGTTGTTGATACAAAGGTACTACAAGAATCAACACGTGTCAATACTTTTAGGTATAAAAGTTGTCCTAACAACTAGTTTGTGACAGTTTTGTGATTTTTTTGTATTATTTAGTCTCGTCCGACAAATAATATGTCCTTTTTGAATAAATATTTTTTTGTTTACTTGAGAATTAAGTAGTTACTTTGGCTTAATATGATATATTCAAAGTTGAAAAACATCAAATGCGTAGTGTTAGATGTCGATGGCGTATTAACGAGTGGAGATATTTTGGTAACAGATGAAGGTAGTCAACTTCGTACTTTTAATGTGAAAGACGGTTATGCTATTCAATACGCGATCAAACAAGGTTTAGATTTGTTTGTTATTACAGGTGCTAAATCACAAGGAGTTAAGCTTAGATTTGAAGGGTTAGGTGTTAAGGAAACTTTCTTAGGAATAAGTGATAAGTGGACTTTATTACAACAGCTTTTGGGAAAATACAACCATAATCCAACGGATGTCTTGTTTATTGGTGACGATATGCCCGATTATATCTGTATGCAGCAGGTTGGAGTTGCAGTAGCGCCAGCTGATGCGGTTGAAGATATTAAGAAGATCAGCGATTATGTTTCTAAACTAAAAGGTGGGGAAGGTGTGGCTCGTGAGATTTTAGAAAAAATGCTACGTTTACAAGGGAAATGGCATGCAGATGTATTAACTACAAGTGTTTAGCATGTTGGTAGATGCATTGAAAAATATAAAGGTGATTTTAGGTTCTCAATCACCACGCCGAAAAGAGCTTTTAGCATCCTTAGACATTGATTTCGAAGTCATTATTAAAAGTGTAGATGAAACAATTCCCGATGATATAATATCAACTGAAGCTGCTGAATATGTCGCTTTAAAAAAAATACAAGCTTTTAATCGGTTAGCATTTAATAATTCGTTAGTTATAACTGCAGATACCGTTGTCGTTGATGATGAGAACAATGTGTTGGGAAAGCCCAGTTGTGCAGAAGAGGCTATTCGGGTTTTAAAATCACTATCAGGAAATTCACATCAAGTTTTTACAGGTGTAGCACTACGTTATGGAGAACAAATTGAATCTTTTACGGAAGTTACTCGAGTTTACTTTTCTACGCTTAACAGTGACGAAATTCAATATTATGTAGATAAATATAAGCCTTACGATAAAGCTGGTGCCTATGGTATCCAAGAATGGATAGGTCGCGTGGCCGTGTCTCGCATTGAGGGTTCTTATGAAAATGTGATGGGGTTACCAACTGTAAAACTCTACAAAACCATTAATGAAATGATATAATATAAAAGGAGGCATCAGCCTCCTTTTATTATTTAATATGGTAACGGATACCCGAATAAAACATACGTCCTGTTAATGGTCCCCACAATAAGTTGGTGTCAAAATATTGTCCAAAAGGTTGATCAAATGCTAGAATTGGATCTTTCTGGAATGTATTTGATAGATTTTCGCCGCCTACATAAATAGTGAAGTTTTTATCCTTTCCAAATGATTTACTGATTTGTGCATTCATAGTAATATATGCATCAGAATTTGCAGCCAATTGGTATATATCTGGATTTGCTGTTGTGGACGGCAAACGTTTCGGACCTACTGTATTAAATGTATAATCAAAACTCCATCCGCTGTGCAAATTGTAAGCGAGATTCACAAAACCTCTGTGCTTTGCTGTCAATGGTTTCTGCAATCTGCCTTCTTTATAATCCGTTTGCACGTCTAATAATCTATATGCCATTCGCGCTTCTAGATGCGGTGCTGGCATAAAACGGAATTCTGCCTGTAAACTGTTAGAAAATGATTTTCCGTCAAGGTTATAAATAGATACTTCGCGCGGATTTTCCCAATCGACTACCACTTGATCTTGAAAATTGTTGTGAAATAGTTCTACTGAAATACCAGACTCGCGACCCAAGAATTGGAAATTTTGATCAATTGTGATCCCTGTATTCCATGAGACTTCAGGGCTTAGACCATATGCGTTATTTTGGTTTTGCAACGAAGTATAGTTTATCGACCGTGATGAAGCCAACATACTCATATTTTCTGCGAAAATATTTGCTGTACGTTGTCCTCTTCCTGTACTAAATCTAATGGTATTTCCTGTAAAAGGATTGTATCGAGCAACCAAACGTGGGGTCGTAAACCAACCATACAATGAATTATAGTCTTGCCTTAATCCTAGTACCATATCAAATTTTTCAGAAGGACTAAATGTATATTCCGCAAATACACCGGATACCGATTCTACGCGATCGAAGTTCCTAGCTTCTACATTTTCTTTGTATTTATCATAAGTTATTGATCCACCAACTTTGTATTTGTGTGCAACTGTTCCTATGATATCTTGAAAAATCAAATTAGCATATCCATTTGTTTGTTCACTGTCGTAATTGCGAAGACCAAAATAACTATCTTGTTTGTAGTTCGAGGCAGATAGCAATAAGCCAATACTTCTTAGACGATTCTGAGGAAATACGTAGCCTATTTTTGCAAAACCTTCTATACGCTCATTGTCAAATCCTAATCCGTAAATATCAGTTTTTCCTTTATCCCTGTCTTTATCAAAATCAACTTGACCACCTGTTCGATCATCTTTCAAGTATTTAATCCCGAATTGAGCGATAGTTCCTTTGCCATTCTCATAGTGCCATCTGTTGATACCGGAAAATAGATTTCCGACGGGAATATCTCTGAAACCGTTGTCACTGAAATTCATGTTTTTGTTATACATGAAATTGTCGTGAAGCAACAAGCCTACAGACCATTTCTCATTAATTTTCTGCGCTAAATTTAAATTGACATCTGTGCGTCCCATATTATTGGCGTACGCATTAAAATATAAACGTTCGGAATTGTGTGGTTTTTTCAATTCCACATTGATTTGACCAGCCATATTTTCATAACCGTTTACGACTGATCCGATTCCTTTACTGATATCAATTGATTCTATCCAAGTTCCTGCTATGCTATTCAATCCCAAAGGCGTCGCAAAGCCTCGAGGTCCTGGCAGATTTTCGACTGTCAATTGGGTGTAAATACCGCTAAGTCCCAACAATTGAATTTGTTTGCTGCCTGTTACAGCATCATTACTAACTACATCCACAGATACCGTAGTCTCGAAGCTCTCACTAAGGTCACAACATGCAGCTTTAAATAGCTCTTGTGCGGTTAATATCTCTGTTCTATTTGCGGATAAGGAATTAATATAGCTTGATTTTTTGCGGCGTGAAACGACCACTTCGGATAACACATTGTTTTGAGCATGAACCACTAATACTTCGTGGAGATTCTTTACCTCAATCGTGTCTGGCTGCATCCCTGCATAGGAAAATACAAGATTTTTATTTCCTTTTTCATGCTTAATTTTAAACACCCCATTTTCATTGGATGACGTTTGAAACTTAGGACCTTCAAGCCATTTTACGTTCACATTTGAAATTGGAGTTAGCTCAGCTTTGTTATCTTCATTTACCACTACACCTGTGATGATATGGTCGTGATCATGATCTTCCTCGTGTGCGTCTGTACCATTCGTCTTTGCGTGCGTTGCATGGTCGTGATCATGCGCATCACCTTCATCATGTTCGTGCGTGTTTTCACCTAATCTTTCGTAGACACAACACTCATGTAGCTTTTCATATACATCGTCTGGAGCTCTAAAATTAGGCGTATCATGGCCTGCGCTAGCGATTGCTTGTTGGATTTGCGCTAATTTTATTTTCGAAGAATTGTATTTAACCGTGATTTGATGATTTTCAACATTCCAAATCGCACTTTCTACACCTGATAAGGTTGCGGCTTTTTCGATTCTTTTTTTGCACATGCCACAATTTCCCGCAACTTCAAAAGTGGAAGTACTATCTGATTGCGCATAAATTGAGCTGGAAAGCACTGTGAATAGTGCTAATACGAATAACTTGATATAACTTTTCATTCTTAATTTTCTATTATTTAAATACAATAAAATTATAATTCAACTGCTGTTGATTATTTATTATGTTAATAATAGAAAATTCTAAATTCTAAAAATCCGATTTTGGATATATATGGGTGGAGATGAATCCGTATAAGAATAAAATAATTCAGTTTGCTGCTGTTTATTATAATCTTGTACGGGAATAATAAAGTTAACAATCCACAATAATGGCGTGATTGCTGGTGAAAAGTGTACAAAAGAAACTTGCTTTGTGTTGAAGTTTTTGTCGGTTAATTTATTGATATCTAGAACCGAATCTTTACATTCTCCCGCACAATGTTCATCCTTCTCAGCGGCTGATTTGTGGTGTTTCTCGCAGAAAGGACAGCTTTCTGTGTCTATTTGATTATAGAGACTAAGCATAGTCGCTTCTTTACATTGATGCAAATAAATATTACCACCTAAGGATACAAAGGTGAATATTATGCACACAAAATAAATAAGTAGTCTCATTGCGACAAACTTAATAAAAATTAAATTTATTTCTTTCATTAAATTATATATTTTTCTATATTAGAATTCTTGAAACCGATGAATTATGATACACTTATTCGATGATCCAAATGTGGCTGTAATAGGAATGCTAGGACTAGGAATTGCTGGTTTTGCGCTTGTTAAAGTCTATTCTAAGGTAATTTCCAAATTACACTAGAAATTTAAAAAACAATAGAAACTCTAGCTTAGGCTAGAGTTTTTTTATGGAATAATACGCGCTCTGACATCATATTGATATATAACAAATTTATAACCTTAATTGTTACTATCATGGTGTTTTTCAAATCATCGATTTATTCTAAAGATTGGATGGATATAGTATTTGCCAATCGAAATAAAGAATACGGCGCTTATCAATTGAGACAGATGTCTGGAAAAGCGACTAATATAGCTTTGCTCGTTGTTGTTACAGTCGTAGGTGGCTTGTGTGGTTTATCTTTTATCGATAAAGAGGAGAAAAGCTCATTAACATTGGACAACACATTTTCACCAACTGTCATGATTGAGCCTGAGACTATTTTGAAAGAAGAAATCGTCGAAGTTAAGCAAGAAGAGGCGAAAGTACAGCAAGTCGCAAAGGATGTTTCGGCGAAGGATCTAATCAAATTCACTGAGATCAATCCGACTGATAAATCCAATGTTAAGGAAGATATTACAGAGGAAAAGGAAGTGCTTGATAAGCAAAAATTACTTTCATCTTTTAATGCCAAAGGGCAGAAGGGGGGAGAACTAATTGCTAGAGGGACTTTTAGTACACACAAGCAAGAAGGTGGATCTATCGGTCGATCTATAGCGGATGAAGATGGAGAAGATGCGAGCGGGACTTTTACCACGGTAGAGATAATGCCTGAACCGAAAGAAGGTATGCCTGCATTTATACAGTGGATTGCAGCGAATTATATTTTTACACAAGCTGCGTTAGAAAATGATGTAAAAGGACTTATTCAAGTCAAGTTTGTAGTAGAAAAAGATGGGAGCTTAAGTTCCATTGAGGTATTGCGCGATATGGGGTATGGTACAGGTAAGGAAGCTGTGAGGTTGTTGCAGAAAGCAAAAAAATGGAATCCAGGTATTCAAAATGGAAGACCTGTACGTGTTACTTTCTCTCTTCCAATTCGTCTTAGTTTACAATAAAGTCAATATTTAATTCTGAAGAAGTTTTATTTATAAACTTCTTCAGAATTTATTCGAATAAAAATAGGATGGTTAGGATCTTTATTTTCCCAAGTTGGACCATTCATTAATATTTCTCTGATGTGTTGATTTATTATTTTATCGGATGATGATTTAATTTCAATAAGAGTTGGTTTTAGTGAGGCATCAAGAGAAAACGATATGTTCGCTTTATACGACGTTAAACCTTTTTTGTTGAGTTGCTCTTTTATATATGTATTAAATTTTGCCCAACCAATAATCGGATTACCATTTTGAATAGGTTTTGATATTATAGTTTCAAAAGTCTCCTTGCTAGATATAATACGTGAATCTGCACTAGCTTTATTTGCTAATGTATTCCCACTTATTAAAACATCGCTAATAGTACTTTCCGTTTGTTTTTCTTTTACTTCGACTTTATTGTCTTGCGCCTGACGAGCTAATATAGCTGTAAGATTTGCCTTTGTCTGAGGGTCGAGATCGAGTCTTTGTAAGTCGGCTTGAGTTTTTACTATAGAATTTGACGTTATCGGCTTTTGACTAGAGGAGCCTACTCTAGCATTCAAAACTTCTGTTTGAAATGCTGTGATGTCACTCTTGCCTGCAATTTGGATGATCTCTTCGTCTTGTTTTTTTAGATATCTGGGTCCTTCAATAATGACTTCCAATTTTGGTTTAGCAGAATAAGCCATTATTTTTTTTGGTGAAGGGGTCTCTTTTTTAGATGCAGTTTTCTCTCTTTTGATGGTTGGAGGAGCTGCGCTACTAATTTCCTCCGAATGGGAATCATCAGAATATGCAATTTGCGATGAATCAGGTATTAGGTTTTCTGTAATTTTATTTTCTAAAGGCACTATTTCCGGAGCTGTTTGAGCAAGCTCTACATGCGGCTCAGGTTTTAAAAAGTATAGTGCACCAGCAGCTAAAAGTCCAATAACCGAAGCAGCAACAGTTAACTTTCGAATATTAAAAATCTTGAATTCTTTCTTCTTTGCTGTGCGAGATTTAATTTTCGCTTGTAAATCACGCGCGGGATTTGCAGATTTCAGCGCTTTCTCTATTTCTAATCCTTCAATGATATCCATTAGCATCTCATCTGTATGCATAGCACGTTCAATCTCATACATTTGGGTAGGAGAGAGTTCGCCATTTACATATTGACGCAAATAATCGATATTTGAACTGAATTTACTCATCTGCTTTTTCCATGCAATTCTTTAAATTTCTTTTTCCGTTTTGAATATAACTTTTTACATCATTCATCGAGAAACCAGTAATTTCAACGACTTCTTTATAACATTTTTGATTGATAAAAAACAAATCAATGCTAATGCGTTGCTTTTCGGGAAGCTTCTCTATACAGCTTTCCAACTGCGATAATCGTTCCTCTTTTTCCGCATAGTTTTCTTGTGGATGCAAATTATGTGGAAATTCCACAAATTCCGATGTAGAAACTTCAATTTTATTTTTGCGCGCGCGCAATTCCATCAAGCAAAAATTCTTGGCTACCACATAAAGCCATTTCGGGAAATCTTGAATATCCTGTTTTTTTACTTTGACTATGAGTTGCTCGAAAAGTTGCATTACAGCATCTTTACTTTTTTCTTCTTCTTTGAAATAACGTAAGCAAACATAATACACCATCTCACTATGTCGTGCATATAACTCACCCAAAACCGCTAAATCTTCCGTGGACAAATATTTTGTCAACAAAGATTCATCAGATTCTAAAGAAGGGGATGAGTCATTTAGCTTCATAATCGGGGTGAAAATAATTTTTTTTTCTTGATTATGGAAATTTCATTTTTTCTGCATCCGTTAGGAAAATTAAATAAGGATTTAATATGAAAAGGCTACTAATATTATGTATGGTTCTATTTGCTATAGTAGCAAATGGCCAAAGTTTGATCGAAATCAAAGGTATTGTAATTGATAAAGATTCCAAAAATTCTATCGCTGGTGTATCCGTGCAGTCAAGTAAGAATAAAAATGTCCAAACCAATGAAAAGGGTGAGTTTTCAATCTCATCTTTCAAAGGTGATACGTTACGTTTTCAATTTTTAGGCTATAATACTTTTGAGCATATCGTTAAAAATGAAAAAATAATTAAGATATCTCTTGAACCAATAGCTAATACGATGGATGAAGTCGTGGTTGTAGGATATGGTACTCAAAAAAAGGAAACTTTAGTGGGATCAGCTAGTTATGTACAAGGAAATGTAGCAGGTTTGACCGTTAGTAACAATAAGAACGTAAGTGGGAGTAATTTAATGATTAGAGGAATAGGCAGAGTAGAGCAAAATACAGAATCTTATAAAGGTTTTGTGGAAAATAGTTTTGTCAGTCCGAACAAGGAAGCACTTTCAACATTCGCAGCAGATGTGGATGTAGCTTCTTACAATAATGTAAAAAGATTTTTGAACTCCGGAACTTTGCCTCCTGTGGACGCTATTCGTGTAGAAGAAATGATTAATTATTTTCAATACGATATGCCTTCGCCAGAAGGAAATAATCCAGTAGCTATTAAAACGGAATTGTCTCCTTCGCCTTGGAATAGTAAACACCAGCTTTTGCGCATTTCGTTAAAGGCTAAAGATATTCCGAAGGATAATTTACCAGCATCGAATTTTGTGTTTTTGATTGATGTTTCGGGATCGATGTATGATTCGAATAAATTGCCTTTGGTAAAATCATCTTTAAAATTGTTGGTGGATCAGCTTCGCGATAAGGATAAAGTTGCAATCGTAACCTATGCAGGAAATGCAACAGTTCGCTTGGAAAGTACTTCTGGTGGTAGTAAGATGAAAATTAAAGAAATCATCGACGGTTTGGAAGCTGGCGGGGGCACTGCTGGTGGTGATGGAATGAAAATGGCGTATTCCATAGCACGTAAAAATTTTCTTTCGGAAGGAAACAATAGAATCGTCATGGCTACGGATGGAGACTTTAACGTGGGTGCATCCAGTGATTCGGACATGGAAAAATTGATTGAGAGAGAACGCGAATCGGGTGTAAATATTTCTATCCTGGGTTATGGCATGGGGAATTATAAAGATAGTAAATTGGAACTTTTGGCTAATAAAGGTCGTGGAAACTATGCTTATATCAATGATATTTCGGAAGCGCGCAAAGCTATGATTTCAGAATTTGGCGGAACAATGTTTACGGTTGCAAAAGATGTTAAAATTCAAGTGGAGTTCAACCCGAAGTATGTACAATATTACCGTTTGGTAGGTTATGAAAATAGAATGATGGCTGCGGAAGATTTCAACAATGATAAAAAAGTAGGTGGCGATATGGGTGTGGGACATGTGGTGACAGCTATTTATGATATCATTCCGACTGGTGTCAAATCTGATGAGATTGGAAATGTTGATCCATTGAAATACCAAGAAAATAAATCAAAATCGATTTCTAATTCTTCTGCTGAATTAGCTACTGTGAAGTTCCGGTACAAAGATCCTCAAGGAGAAAAATCAAAATTGCAAGAGGATGTTGTATTGCACAATGCTGTCAAACCCATGAGTGCGGATTTCAATTTTGCTACAGCGGTAGCAGAGTTGGGGATGTTGTTGCGTAATTCTTCATACAAACAGCAAGCGAATTTTGATTCTCTTATCAAACGTGCGAAAGCAAGTAAAGGACAGGATGATGAAGGTTATCGTGCTGAATTTATCAAAATAGCAGAAAATGCAAAAGCTTTAATGAAAAGTAATGATTTGGTGCAGAAGTAAAATATAGTGATTCAAAAATGTCATGCTGAACAAAGTTAAGCATGACATTTTCTTTTTAGAGTGTGTTAGTTTTCTTCTTATAATTGGTCCACACGACTACAACAAGAATAAATCCAACACCGAGCCATTGCAATAGGGACACATTTTCATGCAATATGAAGTAGGACATAGCAACAGCTACAGGTAATTCGACTGCGCTTAAAATTGAACCCAATGCCAAATCGATTTTTGGCATGCCATAAGCAAATAGAAATGGAGGTAGAACGGTGCCGAACAACGCTAACAAAATCCCATATTTATAGATTTGTGTGTCAATATCGGGTTGAAATAATGTTATCGGTTGTAATAAAACTAAAATCATTAAAAAAGCTCCTGTGACCATCAATGCACTTTTCTGTACAGGTGGATAATCGTTTCCAACTTTTCCATTTACCATCAAAAATATGGCATACGCCAAAGCAGCAAATAGTCCATAAGCAATTCCTACTACAGAAATATCGTGAATCGAAGACTCAAGGGCACCAGTAGCAAATAATGTAGCAATCAAAATCAGGATAATTCCAATGCTTTGCTTTCTGGATGGTCTTTGTTTAAAAACAATGAAATTAATTAAAGCGCCTATCCAAATAAATTGCATCAATAATACGATGGCAATAGAAGCGGGAACAAGTTGTACACATTTGTAATATAGCACACTCACCACACCAGTCGAAATTCCTGAAATTATGATTTTCCAAAAGGGAGTTTTACGCGGATAATTTGAAAAATCAACTTTTCCAATTTTCATCATCATGAAAATTGTCCACAATATTATCATCCCCAACATGGCTTGCACACCCGTTACTTCACCCAAGGAAAAACCTGCAGCATAGGCTTTTTTTACAAAAGTAGATAATACGCCAAAACTTGCTGCGCCAATGAAAACAGCTAGAGCGCCTTGAAATTGTTTCATCTTGCAAAAATACCTAACTCATACGGATAAAAAGAATTAGCTGTTTCAGTTGTTTCATTTTGTTTTGGTATTTTAGACTATTATTATGAGACAAATTCAAATACTTATACTGCTGATCTGTGTGTTGTTGTTCTTAAACTCTTGTGGAATAAAGCGGAAATCTTCTGTTACAACAGCAAATAAAACAACAATTGAAAGATCTAATTCTGGCAAGAAAGCTGATGTTAAACAATATTATGCAGATTTATTGGGCACCAATCCAAAATTTTTAAATACTTCACTTTACGAGTTTGTGGATGAATGGATGGGAAGTCCGCATCGTTTGGGTGGGCAGACCAAATCAGGAATTGACTGCTCGGGTTTTGTAGGAATGGTATATCAACAAGTATATGGAAAAAACTTACCGCGTAGTTCGCGTGATATGGAAGAAGTGATTAAGCGGAAATATGATGACCAGTTAAAAGAAGGCGATTTGGTGTTTTTTTCGTTTGGAGGTAAAACGATAGATCATGTTGGCATTTATTTACACAATGACAAATTTGTACATGTTTCCACCAAACAAGGTGTCGTAATTTCTAATCTGAAAGATCCTTGGTATTACAAATATTTTACACGCTGCGGCACACCTGAATTATAATTAGAGTTGACGGAAGTAATACAAATGTCAATTGTAAGTACATAATCTACGAATACATTAATAGTGAAGACAATTTGTGTATTTTTGCCAGCATATTTTAATTAAGTCATGACTAGTAAATCAAAAAGAATCTTTTTAGCCATTTGTATTATTGTTCCATTTATTATTTATTGTTGGGTTTATTACTCTTCGATGATTAAAAATGCGCCTTATCGTTTTTCAGATTTTGAATCTATCGAATTGACTTTTGGTACACCGGATGAAATGTTGAATAAATATGATTCTAAAACTGCTGAATATCAATTTTTGACAAAAGATGATAAAGTGATAAAAGATACAGTGAAATTTAGAAAGGATGATTTGCTATACTTGCACCGCAAAGCGATGGAATTGGGATTTTGGAATGTGGATGATGATATGACTACACCAAGAGCAAATGCAGATGAAGGTAAAAATGTACCACGTTATATCTTGAAATATACGTATAAAGAAAAATCTAAAGAAGTTGTCCTGGACGCCGATTATGCCGGCACGCAAAAGATGAAAGATGCTGCTAAATCTACAATAGATGCAGTAATCACCATGATAGCAGAAGCACAAGCGAGACAATAAAGAATACATTTATAAAACAATAAAGGGGAAATCAGCTGATTTCCCCTTTATTGTTTTAATGTGTAATATTATCCACTTCTTGTGGATTGTGTTTGTGTTTGAATAGGATTGCAAAGGCAATTACTATTAATAATGTATATCCTGCAAATGTCAACCAGATGTTATGCCAATCCTTTAAATAAAGTACTTCGTTGAAAATCCCATCGTTGATGCTAATGCCTTTACTGTTTATAAACTCCAAAAATTTAGAATTATCTACTGTTGTTTCTAAGCGTTTTGCCAAGTCATTCACATTGCTGAATCCTTGTGTAAAATATTTATCGATCAACCAACCTGAAGAAATTGAGCCAAATACAGCACCAAAACCGTTGGTCATCATCATAAATAAGCCTTGCGCAGATGATCTGATTTTAGAATCTGTAGAACTTTCTACGAAAAGTGAGCCAGAGATATTAAAGAAATCAAATGCTAAACCATAGACTACGCAAGATAAAATAATCATCCAAAGTCCGTCAGAAGGATTGCCGAAGGCAAATAATCCAAATCGCAATACCCAAGCCACCATCGCAAATAACATTACATTACGAATTCCAAATCTTTTCAAGAAAAATGGGATAGCCAGAATAAATAAGGTTTCGGATATTTGAGAAATCGACATAATAATTGTTGAACCTTCTACTACAAGTGAGTTGGCATATTTCGGGTAAAAAGAAAATTCACTTAAAAATACATCTCCATATGCATTCGTCAATTGCAATGCTGCACCTAAAAACATGGAGAAGATAAAGAATAACGCCATTTTGTAATTGGCGAATAATTTGAAAGCTTCCAAACCTAAAAGTTCTGTCCATTTAGAATTTTCCTTTATTAAACGCTGCGGTGGACATTTTGGAATCACAAATAGTGAGTATAATGCCAGCGTGATAGATCCTGCTGCGGCAATGTAAAATTGAAACTCTGTCGCTTTATTTCCAGAAAGATTCGTAATCCACATAGCAGCTATGAAACCGACAGTACCCCAAACACGAACTGGAGGAAAGGCTTTAATTAAATCATATTTTGCTGCTGTGAGGGAAGAGTAAGCGATGGAGTTGGAAAGTGCTAATGTCGGCATGTAGCAACACATGGCTGCAAGCATAACATAGAAAAATGTGTTTGGATCTTCGACTCTAGCCAAATAAATCAAGCACAGGGCATATAGAAAATGTAAACAGGAATAAAGTTTTTCCGCATTGATCCAGCGGTCGGCTATTATACCAATGATAGTCGGCATAAAGAGTGATGCAATCCCCATTGTTGCGAATATGGTTCCAAACTGGGTACCATCCCAATTTTTAGTCCCAAACCAATAGTTGGCTATTGTAATTAACCATGCTCCCCAAACAAAGAACTGTAGGAAGTTCATGATGGTGAGTCTTAACTTGATAGACATAGTGTTATTTTATGATTTTCTTTTTTCTATTTCGTCGCGGATCTTTGCTGCGACTTCGTATTGCTCGTTTGCAATTGCTTTTTCTAGTGTACTTTCCAGTTGTTCTAATGTCAACGAGGCATAAGGAGAAACCTCTTTTGGCTTTTCGAACTCTTTTTTTGGAGATGGTGTTGTTACTTCTGAAGTGTTAGCGGAACTCAAATTTTCTAAAAAAGCGAAATCATTACTTTCGATAACGATTCCTGCAGACGACATGATGAAATCATACGTGTAGATTGGACACTCAAATCTAACTGCCAAAGCCACAGCATCGGAAGTGCGTGCGTCGATTTCATGTGTTTCATTCCCTTGGCTACAAATTAATTTCGCAAAGAAAATTCCATCTACTAAGTTGTAAATCAAAACTTCGTCAATGCTAATATTAAAAGTTTCAGAAAATGATTTGAAAAGGTCGTGCGTAAGTGGACGACTAGGTGTCATCTTTTCGATTTCCACCGCGATAGCCTGCGCCTCAAAACTACCAATGATGATAGGAAGGCGTCTGTTGCCATTTATTTCGCCCAAGACAAGTGCGTATGCTCCTGATTGTGTTTGGCTATACGATAAGCCAACAATATCTAACTTAAGTTTCTTCATCCGAACACCTTCAATGATACAAAGATGTGAATATTAATGCCAAAAAAAAAGTAGCACGCGCATTTTTTGTACGTACTACCTTAATTATAGATATGATTTTGTTTAGTTTCCTTTATATGCTTTTAACGCTTCTATCAATTTCGGAACTATGACGAAAGCATCGCCTACGATTCCGTAATCAGCGACCTTAAAGAATGGTGCTTCCGGATCTTTGTTGATGACCACAATAGTTTTCGATGAACTAACACCAGCCAAATGTTGAATAGCGCCTGAAATGCCTATTGCAATGTATAAATTTGGACTTACGACGATTCCTGTCTGACCGACATGCTCCGAATGTGGTCGCCAACCTGCATCAGAAACGGGTTTTGAACAAGCTGTAGCTGCCCCTAATACTTCCGCTAATTCTTCAACCATTGCCCAATTTTCTGGTCCTTTCATTCCACGGCCTGCTGACACAACGATTTCTGCTTCGGGAAGTGATATCTTATCTGTTGCACGAACAATATCTTTTACAATTGTTCCAAAATCCGATGCTTCTACAGGTGCAGAAAAATTCTCAACCTGTGCAGAGCCGCCAATCTCTTTTGCTGCATAGCCATTTGGATTTACCGTTATCACTTTTACGGCTGACTCTACAATGATGTTTGCAATAGCTTTATTTGAAAATGCAGTTTTCTTAATTTCAAATGTATCACCCGAAATCGTCGGAATAGTCGCTGCTCCAGATACTAAACCTGCTTCCAGTTTGGTCGCTATACGCGGTGCCAATCCTTTCCCACTAAAAGTGTTGGAAAGTACTACCACATTAGCATTTTGTTGCTTCGCTGCGGATGCAATGATAGCCGCGTAGGCTTGATTAACAAATGATTTTAAATCGTCATTGGATACATGTAATATTTTAGAAATACCATAAGCGCCCAATTTGCTCAATTCCTCTTGAGGAATATCCCCAATTGTGATACCTATAGCTTCTGTGCCTAATTGTGTAGCAATGTCTTTCCCGTATGTTGCCACTTCAAAAGCAGACTTCTTTAGTTGCCCTTCTGTATTTTCTATGTATACTAAAACTGACATAATCTTTTCTTTATTCTATGTTAGATAACTTTAGCTTCGCTGTGTAATAGATTCACTAACTCATTAATGTTGTTTTCGTCGATCAATTTTACGTTTCCTCGCGCTATCGGTGTGCTGTAATTATTGATTTTAGTCAATGGTTTGACTTCAATAGGTTCAACGACTTCCAAAGGTTTTGTTCGTGCTGCCATAATACCACGCATATTTGGAATTTTCGGTTCAGCAACCCCTTCTGCCGTACCCACTACTAAGGGTAATGATGCAGAGACAACTTCTTTCCCCCCCTCAATCTCACGTTCTATACTAGCTTGACTTCCTTCAATGTTTAATCCTTTAGCAATAGATACCGAGGGTAAACTCAAAAGTTCAGCAACCATTGCGGCAACTTGAGAACCATTGTAATCTATGGATTCACGTCCTGTTAATATCAAATCAAAAGAATGCTTTTTGGCATAATCGGCAATTTGATTAGCCACAAACCACGCGTCAGCTGGATTTGTATTTATTCGAACTGCATTATCCGCGCCAATAGCCAATGCTTTACGAATCGTTGGTTCGGTAGAGACTTCGCCCACAGTGATCACCGTTACAGTCCCGTTTGCACCTGAGTTTGTAAGTTCTATTGCTTTTGCCAAAGCAATTTCATCGTAAGGGTTTATGATATATTGGACTCCCGCTGAATTAAATTCAGAATTGTTATTCGTAAATGTAATTTTAGATGTAGTATCTGGAACATTACTTATACAAACTAATATTTTCATGTTTATAAGGTTTTGAATTAAGTTTATGTAGTTATGCTTGCTTATCAAATATAGACAAATAATTTTAATTTACTATGCAAGCATAGGAAATTATTTTGTAGAATATGTTCTTTTGTGTTGATATAGTTTATTTTTGTAGTATGAATCGAATTGAACAGTTAGAAGAGTTTTTGCGTGAAAGCCCACAAGATCCGTTCTTACATTATGCTTTGACCATGGAATTCCTAAAAGGTGATGATACTGCCAGAACACGTGCGGGCTTTGAGAATATGCTAACTAATTTTCCTGACTATGTTGGTAGCTATTATCATTTTGGAAAATTCTTGGAAAAATTAGGGGAATCGGAAAAAGCAGAAGAAGTTTATAAAAAGGGTATTTTAGTGGCTACAAAAATGCGCAATAACCATGCTAAAGGAGAATTGATGGGGGCTTTGAATATGTTACTTGGGATGGATGACGACGAAGATTGTTAAATTTTAAGAAAAAAAATTAATAACCAGTGTTTTGGTATTCTTTTTGAATAGCTTAAAACATTATGCGTTGGTTGTTATCTATATCGTTTTTGCTTATTCTGATAGCTGTTGCTCTTAGCTGTGTCAACAATCAGAAGTCTGTCGCGGCAAAGGATAAAACTGAAAGCATGGAGGTTTTATCAGCTAATTTGGCTGGATATTACAGTGGTGATTTACCTTGCGTTGATTGTGAGGCGATAAATACAATGCTCGAATTGCATAAGGATAACTCCTATGTTTTACGTTACATGTATGAAGGCAAATCCGAAGATCAATTTATAAAAGAAGGGGAGTGGTCGATCAAAAAAAATATGCTGACCCTGGAAGGTGTTGATTATCAGTATAAAATAAATCCGGACTATTTGATTCAACTTGATCTTGCTGGCAACGAAATCAAAGGAGATCTAGCTGAGAAGTATCAATTGTTACGAATCCGATAAATTTAAGTATATAACAACACAGGGTTGAAATTTTTCAGCCCTGTGTTGTTAATTGTGTTCGCAAATTTCTTTCAACTTCGCGACTACGGTATCAATTTCTTCTTTTGTATTATTCTTACTAAATGAGAATCTGACCGATGGTCTATCTGGATTGGCATTAATTCCACGTAAAACATGGGATCCGATGTCTGAACCCGAGCTACAAGCGCTACCGCCAGAAGCGGAAATACCAAAAATATCCAGATTGAATAACAACATATCGCTCATATCTGTACAAGGTAAGGAAACATTTAGTACAGTATACAAGGAATTAGCTGGATCAAGATTTCCATTAAATTGTATTGTCGGAATTGCTGTTTTTAGTGCGTCAATCATATAGCTTTTCAATCCTTGAATATAGGCATGATGCTCATCCATTTCGCGGTAAGCAATTTCCAGAGCTTTTGCGAGTCCGACAATTCCATACACATTCTCCGTGCCACCACGCATATTGCGTTCTTGTGCACCACCGAAAATTAGTGGTCTTATTTTGTTATTGCCATTAATATATAAAAATCCTACGCCTTTTGGACCGTGGAATTTATGACCAGCTCCGGTGATAAAATCAATTTTGAGCTCAGACAAATCATGCTTATAGTGTCCCATTGTTTGTACCGTATCCGAATGGAAAATAGCATTGTATTGCTGGCAGATTTCAGAAACTCTTTTGATGTCTGTAAGATTGCCGAGTTCGTTATTAGCATGCATTATGGAGACTAAACTGCGTGGATTTTTCGCCAACAATTCCTCCAGCTGATTTAAGTCAATATTTCCTTGTTCATCTAAGCGTAACAAATCCAACTGAATCTTGTCATTCTTTGCTAATTCTTCCAGTGTATGCAAAACCGCATGGTGTTCTATAGGAGTGGTAATCGCGTGAGTAATGCCGTATGCCTCAATCGAACGAACGATAGCCATATTATCTGCTTCTGTACCACCTGAAGTAAAGAAAATTTCTGCTGGTGAAGCATGTAGAAGATTGGCAATAGTCTTTCTTGCTTTTTCAACTATAGTTTTAGCCTGACGACCATGAGCATGAATTGATGAAGGGTTTCCATATTCATTTTTCATGGTTTCTACCATTACTTCAATTACTTCTGGGTCTAAAGGAGTGGTAGCGGCGTTATCTAGATATATGTGCATTCGGCAAAATTAGGCATTTGAAAAAAGTTTTCGAATTATTTTTTGTATTTCGAAATAATCAACAGAAGAAATGACAATAAACTACCAAATAACCCGAAATATACAATCAAATCTCCATTTTTTGTATAAAATGTCTTTTCGTCGTTTAAATTAATTTCTTGCGACAACGCAGTGGGTACCCACCATTCCGTATGCTGTACGATATCACCTTTTTGATTTATAAAGCCAGAAATTCCTGTATTTGCGGAGCGTGCTACCCAACGTCTATTTTCTATAGCGCGAAGTTTTGCATAAGCCATGTGTTGGTCTTTGCCCGAAGTATTTTTCCACCAACCATCGTTAGTCATTACAGCGATAAATTGCGCACCATTTTTTACATATTCTGCAACATAATCACCCCAAATGGACTCGTAACAAATTGTTGGTGCTGCACCTATTCCACTTTGAGAATATAACACTTTCGGCTCTGCATCTTTACCATAACCTCCTGTTGTGCCACCAAAATGATCGAACAATGGTGTCATAAAAGCCAACCAATCGCCAAATGGCAATTGTTCTACACCAGGAACAAGTTTTGATTTATGGTAATATTGTAAAATACTTGAGCCATCTATTAAGGTCGAACCATTGAAGCTATCTACATAACTCGCCCCAAATGGTCGTGAAGTGTTGGTCTGTTTATCTTGATAAATTCTGTAACTTTCGATTCCTGATAATACATTTCCGTTATGGTATTCGCCTAAGAAATTCACAATTCTTGTATAAGACGGGTATTGTCTAAAATCTTCTTCGTTAATACCTCCGCGTTCGGAAATGGCTGTTTCTGGCCAAACAAAAAACTCGGTATTGGGCTTCGCGACACTTTTCGAAAGCGTAATCAAATTTTCCAATTGTTCGGCTGGAGAAATGGATCCAAACTTTTGGTAAGGATCAATATTAGGCTGTACAACGACTATTTCCGAAGGATTAATAGGTTCTTCGTAGCTGTAATATTGAATTGCCGAAATTAAAATCGGCAAGGCGATGTAACCAATTCCTAATGAAAGAATAATCTTCTGCGAATATGCTTGTACCTTGTGTTTGTATTGCCAATAAAATAAGAAAGCCAAAATATTCACAATCCATATCCATAATGTACCGCCATAAACTCCCGTCACGCTGTACCATTGAATAATTTGATGAAAATTTGCGAATCCGTTTCCTAGCGTCATCCATGGAAATGCTAAATCCCATGTCTGGTGTAAGTATTCGTAGCCAATCCATAGTGATACTAGGCCTACAAAAGATATTAAAACAGATTGTTTTTTACGAAGTTCGTAATACATTCGAAATACAGTTGCCATAAGTAATGGTGCCAGTCCGAATGGGATGAGGGATATTAGAAGTGATACCCAAGATGGCAATACGGCATTCAATGAATTAAATACCCAATATATTGAAGCTGTGTTCCATACAAATCCTGTCAGAAACGATGTCCAGAATATTTTAGTTCCTTTTTTCGCAAGATCGCCACGAATAATATTTTCAACTGCTACCAATAAAGGAACAAAACCCACCAAAAGAAGTAGGCTACTATAGGGGATAGGAGGCCATCCTAACCAAAGAATAAAGGCACTTAAAAGTGCCAGTAAATAATTTTGTTTCACGTGCTATATTATAACTGTGCTAGAATTTCTGCTTTTTTATTTTCGTATTCCGCTTGCGAAATCAACTGCTTATCGTAAAGATTTTTCAGTTTCTTTAGTTTTAACGTCAATTCATCTTCGACTTCTTCTACCTCAGCAGCTGGCGGAGTGTAAATTGGAGTTTGATAAGTTTGATTCACAGGCGCAGTATACGTGTGGTCTTGTATCACAACAGGAGGCTGCTCGATTTCGATAATTTTTGGCTGTTCTTCGAATTTTGGAAGTGTAGTTTCTTCAACTTTTTCGCCATAAATATCACGAACTGGAACGACTGGTTTTGAAATTGATGGCTGTGTTTCAACAACTGGCTTTGGCTCAGTCTTCTTTGGACTTGATTTTATTTCTTCCAAAACTTCTTTGATAAGCTGATACAAACGTCGCGCTTGCGTTTTGGGGATATAATCTATGCTCAGATTTTCACTCGTAAATGGGATAACAGTTACTTTTGAACCAAATATTTCTTCTTTGAAAGCGATATCTTTAATATCTTTCCAATCAAATATTTCAAAATTTGTTGCCAAACCCAATTTTGTGAATTCACACAAGAATATACGTTTGTTACTAATCGCAATACTGTCCGGCAATAAAGTTACAGCTGGTTTTTTCTGTAAAGCAATATAGCTAACCACTTCATCTTGATTCAACATCGTTGAAATCTTAGTGTATATTTTCTCGATCACTTTTGGATCTTGACCATCTTGTACAAATTTATCTAAGCTCATAGTAAAGTGATAAGTTAAATTCTTGTTTATTTATTCTGACCCTGCTACACAAAATACAAATTCTCCCTTAATCGCATTGTTTTCAAAATGTAATTTTAGATCCGCTAAAGTTCCCCTTACATTTTCTTCGTACAATTTACTCAATTCTCTGGAAATAGAAGCTTGTCGTTCTTCCCCAAAGTAGGTTATGAATTCTTCAATGGTTTTTAAGATTCGATGCGGGGATTCATAAAAAATCATTGTTCTTTTTTCATCAGCAAGTTGTTTCATTCGGGTTTGACGACCTTTTTTCACAGGAAGAAAACCTTCAAAACAAAACCTATCATTCGGTAATCCAGAATTAACTAACGCAGGAACAAAAGCGGTTGCGCCAGGCAAACATTGTACTTCTAGTCCTTCTTTAATGGCTTCACGCACCAATAGAAAACCAGGATCTGATATTGCAGGTGTACCTGCATCCGAAATCAAGGAAATAGTTTGTCCTTCTTTCAAAAATTTGATGATCTCAGAGACAGCCTTGTGTTCATTATGCTGGTGATGCGCAAATACTTTCTTCTCGATGCCAAAATGCTTAAGCATAGGCGCACTTGTACGCGTATCTTCTGCCAAAATCAAATCTGATTCTTTTAAAATGCGTATCGCACGGAAAGTCATATCTTCCAAATTGCCGATTGGCGTAGGGACTAAATATAGCATACATCAAAGGTACGTAATATAAGATAGTTGCAAAACGATGTGATAAAAAAAGACTTAAACAGGGCGTCTAAGTCTTTAGGAAAGCTGTAATGGAAAAATTTATTCTGTTATAAGAACGGTCTATTACTGTGATTTGCTACAAGCTGTTTAGAATTGTTTTGTGGCAAATTTTAATGGATTGTCTGCCTCAGTTTCTTATCTTTGTGCCCATAAACTCAAAATAATATGTTGCAGTTAAATTATATCCGTGATAACAGGGATACGGTTGTTGAGAGATTAGCCGTTAAGAATTTCAAAGATGTAGCTTTGGTTGACGAAATCATTAGCTTGGATGAACAGCGCCGCAAGATTCAAAGTGAATCTGACGCTATTGCTGCAGAAGCAAATTCATCCGCTAAGCAAATCGGTGATTTGATGCGTCAAGGTAAGAAAGAAGAAGCTGAAGCGATCAAAGCAAAATCGTCCGGATATAAAGAGCAACAAAAACAATTCTTAGACAAATTGGCTGAAGTAGAATCTGCATTGCAGGAGAAAATTGTGCAATTGCCAAATTTGCCACATACATCAGTTCCTCTAGGGGTTTCTGCTGAGGATAATGAAGTCGTGTTGACACATGGTGAAATTCCCACTCTAGCAGATAGTAAAGTACCACATTGGGAATTGTTGACAAAATATGATATAGTTGATTTAGAATTGGGGGTAAAAGTTACAGGTGCTGGTTTCCCGGTTTATAAAGGAAAAGGTGCGCGTTTACAACGTGCGTTGATTAACTTTTTCCTGGATCAAGCTGCCGAAGCAGGATATACTGAGGTGCAGGTCCCGATAATGGTAAATGAAGCTTCAGCTTTTGCGACGGGACAATTGCCCGATAAAGAGGGGCAGATGTACCATGTAACGAATGATGATTTGTATTTGATTCCTACTGCAGAAGTACCAGTGACAAACTTGTATCGTGATGTGATTGTGAAAGAGGAACAATTCCCAATCAGACATTGTGCATATACGCCATGTTTCCGTCGTGAGGCGGGTTCATATGGTGCGCACGTACGTGGGTTGAATCGTCTTCACCAATTCGATAAGGTAGAAGCGGTGCAAATCGTACACCCAGATAAATCGTACGAAGTATTGGAAGAAATGAGCCAGTACGTACAAGGTTTGTTGCAAAAATTAGAATTGCCATACCGTGTATTGCGTTTGTGTGGTGGTGATATGAGTTTCACTTCAGCGCTAACGTACGATATGGAAGTGTATTCAGCAGCACAAGAACGTTGGTTAGAAGTGTCTTCGGTATCTAACTTTGAGACATTCCAATCAAATCGCTTGAAAGTACGTTTCAAAAATGCGGATGGTAAGATGCAATTAGCACATACGTTGAATGGTTCTGCTTTGGCATTGCCACGTATTGTAGCTTCTATTTTAGAAAACAACCAATCTGATAAGGGAATCAAAATTCCTACCGCATTGGTGCCTTACACAGGTTTTGAATATATTGACTAAAATCAATGTTAGATATATTGAAAATGGCTACATAATTCTGTAGCCATTTTTTTATATCATCTTAGATGGAATGAGCATCTCGTGAAACTTTTTAGATTTCTCCAATCTTCAAAATGACAAGCCATTGCCTTTTATTTATCCTTATTCTTTTGTTGCTCTTTATATTGTTTCGAGAAAGATTTATCTGGAAATTGAGGTAAATCACGGTTTTCGCCCCAAGCTTTCTTGAAGAAATTACGCATTAAGAAATTTTTAAACTTTCCGCCAAAGAAATCAATCCATTTTCTCTTCTTCACACCAAAAGTAAAACCTTTCCACAGGCGTTGTTCGGAAGCAGGAGATAGGTTCTCTTGTACAGAATCGCGTCTATTTAGCAAAAGCATTTTTTGGATATCAATATTTACAGGGCAAACTTCTGTACACTTTCCACATAGACTAGAAGCATATGAAAGGTGTTTAAATTCTTTCATTCCGTTAAGGTGAGGCGATATTAAAGAGCCTATAGGTCCTTGGTAAGTCGTTTCATACGTGTGACCTCCTATATTTTGGTAAATAGGGCAGGCATTAAGACAAGCGCCACAGCGTATGCAATATAATCCTTGTCGCTGATCTTTTTTCTCTAAGACATTTGTGCGACCATTGTTTAAAAGTACGACATACATTTCTTCCGGGCCATCTGTTTCTCCTTCTTGTCTTGGGCCACACAGCAAAGTATTATAAACTGTAAGGTTTTGACCTGTTCCATGGGAAGCCAATAATGGCCAAAACAAATCCAAATCCATCATGGTTGGAATTACCTTTTCTATACCCACTACGGCAATATGGACTTTTGGAAATGTGGTTGTCAAGCGCGCGTTTCCTTCATTTTCAGTAATGGCAATACTACCTGTATCCGCTACGAGGAAATTTGCCCCAGAAATTCCAATTTCAGCTGTTGTATATTTTTCACGTAGCAGCTCGCGCGCTTTCATCGTTAATTGTTCAGCAGTAGCATCTAACGGGGTTTCGAATTTCTCATGGAAAAGTTTGGCTATTTCTTCTAAGCTGAGGTGCATGGCGGGCGTCACGAAGTGATAGGGCTTATGATCCAATTGTTGAATGATATATTCACCTAAGTCACTTTCTATTGGTTCAATGCCTTTTTTTCCTAAGAAATGATTCAATTCAATTTCTTCGGTAGCCATAGATTTGGATTTAATTACCGATTTGGCATTGTGCTTTTCGAAAATTTTCCAAATCTCTTGTTGCGCTTCTTCCGCATTATCAGCCCAAATTACTTTTCCGCCATTTGCCGTAAAATTAGCTTCAAAGTCAACCAAATATTTATCTAAGTTCTCAATAGTACGCCATTTAATTAGATTCGCTTTCTTTTTAGAGTTTTCTAAATCGAAAAACTTACTCTTTCCCTTTTCGAAAGCCACGTTATATTTATCAATATTATTAGATATAATCTCTCGGTGTTTAAGATCAAATGATTTGGCTGAACTGTCTTTTAAAAACTTATTTTCGATATTTTGCGCCATGCTAACTCTACTAATTCTCCTACAAAAATAAAAGCTGGTTATATGCTAACCAACTTTTAAATATAGCCCTAAAAAATTTAATTATTGTATTTATATTTAATAAAATGGAAACTCTTGAAGGTTTGATTTCGCACTATATTTTTTATGGATAAGCATTTCTTGCACCGCGAATCTGGTTCGCCATTTCTGAATTTAGTAAGTATCTCATTATTTGTCTTGGAATATTCATTATACAGGAGAGTACCTTCTTTGTATGAGATAAATTTTTCTCATAGCTGCCTGATAGTTTACTCTCCTCTTCTCTGGGGGTGCAACTTGGGAAACACATAATTCCAAATAGTAAAACACAAATAATATTTATGTTCTTACTTAGGTTTTTCTTTTTCATAATAATAAAATATTAGGGTTAGTGATTTAAAATTAGTGATATATAGGGGTATGAAAAAGGGTGAAAATCCTGTTTTTTGAAATTTAATAAATAAGTGCCAGCAACAAAAAACGGGTGAACTATTTGAGTTCACCCGTTTCATATTATTTGATTTAGGCTATTAGCCTTTTAAAGCTAGCGCTAAACTTAATTCTTCTAATTGCGCCTGATCAACTGGGGCTGGAGCGTCAATCATTACATCGCGTCCTGAATTGTTTTTCGGGAAAGCTATGAAATCACGAATAGTCTCTTGACCACCTAAGATAGCTACTAAACGGTCTAAACCAAAAGCTAATCCACCATGTGGAGGTGCCCCATATTGGAAAGCATTCATCAAGAAACCAAATTGATCTTGCGCTTGCTCAGGAGTAAAACCTAAATTTTTGAACATCAAAGCTTGCATTTCTTTATCGTGGATACGGATAGAACCACCACCAATTTCATTGCCATTCAATACTAAATCATACGCGTTTGCGCGTACTTTTCCTGGATCTGTATCCAATAGGTGCATATCTTCAGGTTTTGGAGAAGTGAATGGATGGTGCATTGCGTGGAATCTTTCAGAATCCTCATCCCACTCTAATAATGGGAAGTCTACCACCCAAAGTGGAGCGAATTCATCTGATTTACGTAAACCCATACGATTACCCAATTCCATACGCAAAGCAGAAAGTTGTGCTCTAGTTTTGTTAGCAGGGCCAGATAATACTAAAATTAAATCGCCTTCCTGAGCGCCAGTAGCTTCAGCCCATTTTGCTAAATCATCTTGATCGTAGAATTTGTCTACTGAAGATTTGTATTGGCCATTTGCTTCGCATTTTACGTAAACCATACCTGATGCGCCTACTTGTGGGCGTTTTACCCAATCAATTAAAGCATCGATTTCTTTACGCGTATAAGTAGCTGCGCCTGGTACAGCAATACCTACTACTAATTCTGCTGAATTAAATACTGGAAAATCTTTGTGTTGAGCAATAGCATTTAATTCGCCGAATTTCATACCAAAACGAATATCTGGTTTGTCGTTCCCATATGTACGCATTGCCTCATCAAAAGTCATGCGTGGGAATTTTTCAATATCGATATTGTGGATTTTCTTTAATAGGTGACGTGTCAAGCCTTCAAATACATTCAAAATGTCTTCTTGTTCGATGAAAGACATCTCGCAGTCGATTTGCGTGAATTCAGGTTGACGATCTGCACGTAAATCTTCATCACGGAAACATTTTACAATTTGGAAATAACGGTCCATACCCGCTACCATTAGCAATTGTTTAAATGTTTGCGGAGATTGTGGCAACGCATAAAATTGACCTGGATTCATACGTGAAGGAACCACAAAATCACGAGCACCTTCAGGAGTAGATTTAATTAAGTAAGGTGTTTCTACTTCACAGAAATCAAGATTTGATAAGTAGTTACGAACTTCTTGAGCCACTTTGTGACGGAACAATAAGCTATTTTTTACAGGATTACGACGGATGTCTAGGTAACGATATTTCATACGAATATCTTCACCACCATCAGTTTCGTCTTCAATTGTGAATGGAGGAAGCTGAGCTTCGTTAAGAATAGTTAATTCTGTAACTAAAACCTCAATTTCACCTGTCGGAATATTATTGTTTTTAGATTCGCGTTCGATTACTGTCCCTTTTACTTGGATTACAAACTCACGACCTAAAGATTTAGCTAATTGCATTACAGCAGCTTCTGTACGTGCCTCATCAAAGATTAATTGTGTGATACCATAACGATCTCGTAGATCCACCCAAATCATAAAACCTTTGTCACGTGATTTTTGTACCCAACCAGCAAGTGTTACTTCCTTATTTACATCAGCGATTCGAAGTTCGCCGCAATTTTGACTTCTATACATAGTATTAAGTAGAAAATATATCCTGCAAAATTATCGGTTTTGAAGGAGAATAACGAATGCATTCGTAGAAATAAAATTGACTAAATGACTACTCAAAATACTGATTTTCTACTGTGAATAATGTCCTACCACTTTGCCCCACTTTTTTGATTTTTTATGCGAAATCAATGTGTTTTTCTGTTAATAATTTCTGTTTTGTGGCTTAAAAATGACATAATAGGTTGGTGAAATTAACATGTTGATTTTCAATAAAAAAAGTGCTTAATGATGCTTTTGGTGGTGTTTTTTGTTAATGATTTTAACATAAATTGTGATGTGGAAAACTTTTTTGTGGGGGATTGTGGGAGTATGTGGGGGAAAGTGTATACTTTTACATTAAATTTGATTAGCGATATAGACTACAGATGAATTTTTTAATCGGAGAATACGAATGCAAGCTGGACGCCAAAGGTAGAATGGTGGTTCCTGTAGCGCTCAAACGTCAGTTGCCTGATGTGGAGCGTGAAGGGCTTGTTGTGAATCGTGGCTTCGATGGAAATTTGGTGATTTATACACGTACAGAGTGGAATAAAATTTTATCTCAATTGTCGAGGTTAAATCAATTTCAAGCGAAGAATCGTGATTTCGTGCGAAAGTTTACGAGCGGCGCTACGGAATTGACATTGGATTCTGCGGGTCGTGTGTTGTTGCCTAAAAGTTTGTTGGATTACGCACAGGTGGGTTCAGAATTGGTGCTGGTGTGTAATTTGAGTAAAGTAGAATTGTGGTCTAAAGCTAAGCATGAGGAGCGAATGAATGCTATTTCGGAAGAGGATTTTTCAGATTTGGCGGAGTCAGTAATGGGAGATTTTGATTTAGAAGGAGGTTTTAATGTCTAATGAACAAGTGTATCACGTGCCTGTAATGCTTCATGAATGCATGGAAGCTTTGGATATTAAGCCAGATGGTGTGTATGTGGATGTGACTTTTGGTGGTGGTGGTCATTCGCGTGAAATATTAAAAAGATTAGGTCCATCGGGGAAATTGATCGCATTTGATCAGGATCCTGATGCTATAAACAATATAATTGCTGATGACCGATTTGTGTTGGTTCATCAGAATTTTCGTTTTCTGAAAAACTACCTAAGACTTGAGGGGGTGAAAGAGGTGGATGGTATTTTGGGTGATCTGGGTGTTTCTTCTCATCAGTTTGATGATGCAGAGCGCGGCTTCTCTATACGCTTTGATGCGGATTTGGATATGCGTATGGATCAGGTTTCGGATTTGGATGCGCGCAAAGTTTTGAATACCTATTCGGAAGAAGATTTGCATCGCATCTTTGGGATGTATGGTGAGGTTCAAAATGCCAAGTCATTGGCTAAAACAATTGTTACGGCGCGCTTGACAAAAGAAATTAATACGGTAGCTGAATTGAAAGAGGTGATTAAGAAGTTGGTTCCAAAAGGAAAAGAACATAAATATCATGCTCAGGTTTTTCAGGCATTGCGTATTGAGGTAAATAAAGAATTGGAGGCCTTGCAAGAGTTTTTGATGCAAAGTATCTCTGTTCTGAAAGAAAATGGTCGTTTGGTCATTATGTCATATCACTCTTTGGAAGATCGTTTGGTGAAAAATTTCATGCTGAAAGGAAAATTTAGAGGAGAGGTGGAAAAAGACTTTTTCGGCAATGAAATTAAGCCTTTTCGAGTAATTACACGAAAAGCGATTACAGCTTCTGAAGAAGAATTGCAATTAAATAATCGTTCGCGTAGTGCAAAATTACGCGTAGCGGAAAAGATAGCTAATTAACAATCACGGTTGTGTCGAGAAGAAATACGTTGCGTAACCAAGAGCTGAGTGAAGATGTCCAAGAGGAGATCTCGGAATCGGTAGAAGAAAAAGTAGAGGAGACTCGTAGTTTTCTTCGTGATTTGTTTTCACCAGCAAGGTTGTCAACGTATTTGGTGACAAGAAATTTGCCTTTTGGGGCTTTCTTAGCTTTTTTGGCGCTGTTGTATATTTCTAATCGTCACTTGGCGGAGCGTACAGTTAGGCAAATTGATCGTTTGGGTCGTGAGGTAAAGGAATTGAGTTGGGATTATAAGTCTTTGTCTGCGGAGTTGATGAAATTAACAACGCAATCGGAGATCGCAAAAAGGGCTGATACATTGGGGTTGAAGGAGCGGACGGAGCCGCCAATTAAACTTGAGGTAGTAAAAGAGAAAAAATAAGTAGTAAATACTTAGTATGAATATAAGGAAGTCCATATTAATGCGTGTGTACCTGGCTTTCGGGCTTATGGTATTCGGAGCTTTAGCGGTTTTTGCTAAGCTTTTGCACCTGCAATATGTGGATGGAGAAAAATGGCGTTCTATCGCGGATAGTTTAACTATTCAAGAGCGTGTGGTCGAGGCGGCTAGAGGAAATATTTTTTCGGTGGATGGAAGTTTGTTAGCCACTTCTGTTCCGGAATATGAAATTAGGTTTGACGCGATGTCAATTCCTGAAGAGTACAATGACGTGTTTAATAACAAGGTGGATTCCTTGGCTTCTAAATTGGCTGGATTTTTTAAAGATAAATCTTCGCGTCAGTATTTAGTTATTCTGAAGCAAGCGAGAAGTAAAAAGCAACGTTATGTCTTGTTGAAACGTGCGGTTTCACATCAAGATTTGAAAGTATTGAAGACTTTTCCGTTGTTCAAGACTTTCCGTGAAGGTAAAAGAAGATATTCGAGTAGTCTGGTTGCGGTAAGACAGAATAAAAGGATTTTACCATTTACGAATCTTGCTGCACGTACTATCGGTTACAAGAATGATGAATTCAGAGTTGGGTTAGAAGGTGCTTACGGAGATTATATCGAAGGTAGAAGTGGTGCCCAAATGATGCAACGTATTGCAGGTGGTGTGTGGGTTCCGGTAAATAGAGAATTGGAAGTCGCGCCTGTGGATGGTTCGGATATTATTTCGACTATCGATGTGAATATGCAGGATATGGCGCAACGCGCATTGGGCAAGCAGATGAAAATCAGCAATGCTGATGAGGGATGTGTGATATTGATGGAAGTGCAGACTGGTGAAATTCGTGCGATAGCGAATTTTACGAAGGATAAAGATGGTGAATATCGGGAAAAATTTAATTACGCTATTGCGCAAACTGCTGATCCAGGTTCGACGTTTAAGCTAGCGTCCTATTTGGCTGCTTTGGATGACGGCTATATTGATACAGCTACGCGTATAGATATTGGAAATGGAACGTACAAGGTTCCTTCGCATACGATTCGCGATTCGCATGCGCCTAAAAAATCTAATATCAGCGTGAAAACTGCTTTTGAGGAATCCTCGAATGTGGCTATAACGAAATTGATTAACACGCATTACGGAGATAATCCAGCGCAATATACATCAAAATTGCATAGCTGGGGTTTGCATGAGCCATTGCAATTGCAAATTCCTGGAGAAGGCAAACCAGTGGTAAAGACACCAAAAAATAGATCTTGGAGTAAATTGTCATTGATACAAATGGCTTATGGATATGAATTGTTGTTGACACCATTGCAAACTTTGACATTATACAATGGTGTAGCGAATAATGGAAAGTTAATAGCTCCGTTGTTTGTACGTGAGATTCGTCATTTAGGAAATACCGTAGAAAGATTTGAAGCTCGTGTGATCAACAAACAAATGGCTTCTTCAGATGCGATAGCTAAAATGAAGGGTATGCTAGAGGGGGTTATGATTGACGGAACAGGCAAGAGATTGGCGAGTCCATTGTATTCAGCTGCTGGTAAAACAGGAACTGCGCAAATGGCTGATAATTCTCGTGGCTATGGGCAAAGACGTTATCAATCGTCGTTCGCAGGTTATTTTCCGGCAGATAATCCAAGGTATTCAATGATCGTAGTTATTCGCAACCCACGCAACGGTTATTATGGTGGGTCAGTAGCTGGTCCAGTTTTCAAGGAATTGGCGGATATGGTTTATGCAAACGACTTGAATTTGCATGGCACTTTTGCTACTAAAAGTGTGAATACAGCGGGAATGCGCACACCTTTAACGTTGAATGGTTCGAAAGAAGCGTCAACAAAAGTATATGAGTCATTGGGATTTAATCCTCAAAATTGGAATACAATTAGTCAAGGCGATTCGGCTGTAACACAACGCGGTTTTCCATTTGTGGAGGTAAATATAAAAGAAGGTATTGTTCCGAATGTAAAAGGAATGGGATTAGTGGATGCGATTTTTACAATGGAAAATGCGGGTTTTAAGACCAAGGTAGTAGGGAAGGGTAAAGTTATTGCACAGTCGTTGGCCGCTGGGCAGCGCTTAAAAATGGGTTCAAATGTCTCATTAGAGTTGAATTGATATGAAGTTAAAAGAGTTGTTACATGCTATTCCTGTATTGCAGGTTTTTGGTTCACTGGATGTAGATGTGGAGGCTATTGCTTTTGATTCCAGACAAGCGCAGCATGGAACTCTTTTCGTTGCGGTGAAAGGTGTGCATACTGATGGACATTTGTATATACCCAAAGTCGTAGAAAATAATGCTGCTGTTTTGGTAGTAGAGGAATTGCCAGAAGATATTAATGAGGAAGTAACTTACATTCAGGTTAGTGATAGTGCGTATGCTTTAGGAATTATCGCGGGTAATTTTTATGGAAATCCGTCCCAAGATTTAAAATTGGTAGGTGTTACAGGTACAAATGGTAAAACTACTGTTGCGACATTGTTATTCAACTTATTCAATCAATTGGGCTATCATGTAGGGCTGCTTTCAACGGTTGAAAATAGAATTGGTTCGGCTATAATTCCAGCAACACATACGACTCCGGATCCGGTGGCTTTAAATAAGCTTCTACGCCAAATGGTGGACGATGGTTGTGATTATTGTTTCATGGAAGTGAGTTCGCATGCGGTGATTCAGCAACGTATTGTGGGATTGCGTTTCGCTGGTGGAATATTCACCAACATTACGCACGATCATTTGGATTTCCATGGCACATTTGACAATTACATCAAAGCGAAGAAAAAATTCTTTGATGATTTGGATGGTTATGCTTTTGCATTGACCAATGTCGATGATAGAAACGGTAATATCATGCTTCAAAATACGTTTGCACATCGTAAATCCTACGGGTTGCAAAATATGGCTGATTTCAAAGCTAAAGTCTTGGAATCGCACTTTGATGGGATGTTGTTGCAGATTGACTCCCATGATTTGTGGGTGAAGTTAGTTGGCGGATTCAACGCATACAATTTATTAGCTGTCTATGCTGCTGCAATTCTTTTGGAACAAGAAACCTCAAAAGTTTTGGTGGCGCTAAGCGAAATTTCGGGAGCGGAAGGAAGATTTGAGACCATGCGTTCGACAAATGGTGTAGTTGGGATTGTGGATTATGCGCATACACCAGATGCAGTAGAAAATGTGTTAGAAACGATTAAAGACTTGCGTACAGTAGGTCAACAAATCATTACAGTATTAGGTTGTGGTGGAGATCGTGACAAAACTAAGAGACCAGAAATGGCAAAAGTGGCATTAAAATACAGTGATAAGTTGATTATCACTTCGGACAATCCACGTACAGAAGATCCATTTCAAATCATAAAGGAAATTGAAGCAGGTGTTTCACCAGAAAAAAAGAAAAATACATTCAGCATAGCTGATCGTCGTGAAGCTATCCGCGCAGCAGTTCATTTGGCAAATCCAGGTGATATTGTACTTGTGGCGGGTAAGGGACACGAAAAATATCAAGAAATAAACGGTGTACGTCATCATTTTGATGATAGAGAAGAGTTAGAAAATACCTTTAACGAGCAATAAGAGAATCGATGTTATATTATTTATTTGATTGGCTACAAGAAAACTGGAAGATTCCTGGATCGGGATTGTTTCAATACATTTCGTTTCGTACGGCGATAGCGGTTATTGTGTCGCTTATCATTACGACGGTTTTTGGTAGTCGATTGATCAATTTGTTGCACAAAAAACAAGTAGGTGAGACTATTCGTGATTTGGGTTTAGATGGCGAGAAAAAGAAACAAGGTACACCTACAATGGGTGGTTTAATTATCATCGCGGGTATTTTGATTCCAACATTGCTATTTGCCAAACTAAATAATATTTACATCATCATCATGGTGGTGACAACACTTTGGATGGGTGCAATTGGCTTTTTGGATGATTACATCAAAGTATTTAAGAAAAATAAGGAAGGTTTAGCAGGTCGTTTTAAAGTAATTGGGCAAGTGGGTTTGGGGATTTTAATCGCTATTACCATGTATTTCCATCCTGATATTGTTGTCCGCGAGCAGGTGATTAATCCTACTTCAGAAACGCCAGTAGAAGTGGTAATTAATCCTACTACAGGGGAAACTACCTACACGGAAAATGTGAAGTCTACAATGACCAATATTCCGTTTTATAAGGATAATGAGTTCGATTATTCGAAAGTGTTGCCAGTGATTGGTATCGATAGTCCTTGGGCTACGTTTGGGTTATTTTTGGTTGTTGTGGTATTTATTGTTACAGCAGTATCAAATGGAGCAAATATTACTGACGGAATAGATGGTCTGGCTACTGGTACTTCAGCTATTATCGGTATTACGTTGGCGATTTTGGCTTATGTATCGGGTAATATTATTTTCTCGGATTACTTGAATATCATGTATATACCAAATTCGGGAGAACTCGTGATTTTTGCTGGAGCTTTTGTGGGCGCGTGTACAGGGTTTTTGTGGTATAATGCGTATCCAGCACAAGTGTTTATGGGCGATACAGGATCGTTAGCAATCGGTGGTATTATAGCGGCTTTTGCGATTTTGATTCGTAAAGAATTGTTGATTCCTGTATTATGTGGTGTGTTTTTGATTGAAAATTTATCTGTCATAATGCAAGTTTCTTACTTCAAATACACGAAGAAAAGATTTGGTGAAGGCCGACGTATATTTTTGATGTCACCATTGCATCATCACTACCAAAAGAAAGGTTACCATGAGGCCAAAATAGTAACACGTTTTGTGATCGTGGGCGTGATATTAGCGATTTTGACCATCGTAACTTTAAAAACAAGATAATATGGGAAATATTGCCAATACATATTATCCACAATCGGGACGTTTAGTTGTACTTGGAGCTGGTGAAAGTGGCGTGGGAGCAGCTATTCTAGGTAAGGAAAAAGGTTTTGATGTCTTTGTGTCGGATATGGGAACGATAGCTGATTCGTACCAATCAAGTTTGGTCAAGGAAGGGATAGCGTTCGAATCGGGACAACATACGGAAGATTTGATTTTGAATGCAGCTGTTGTTGTCAAAAGTCCTGGTATTCCTGAGAAAGCACCATTGATTCAAAAGCTTCGTTCTTTGAATATTCCTATAATCTCAGAAATTGAATTTGCAGCGCAGTATACGGATGCAAAATTAATTTGTATTACGGGATCAAATGGCAAATCAACAACGACATTGCTAACACATTATATGTTGCAAAAGGCAGGCTTAAATGTAGGCTTGGCTGGCAATATTGGTAAAAGCTTCGCTTTGCAGGTTGCGCGTGAAACATTTGATACTTATGTATTGGAAATTTCCAGCTTTATGTTGGATGACATGTATCATTTCCGTGCAGATATTGCTGTGATATTAAATATTACACCCGATCATTTGGATCGGTATGATTATAAGATGGAGAATTATTCGAATTCAAAATTCAGAATGATTCAAAATCAACGTCCAGAAGACTATTTCATCTATTGCTTAGATGATGAGGAAACGGTAAAAGCATTGCCAAGATTTGAAATCACAGCACAGCAATTGCCGATGACACAAGAGCAAATAGTAGCCGTGGGAGCGTATTTGGACGAGAATAAAAATTTGAAAATTAACTTACCTAATAGAGACGAGTTCGAGATGAATATTGAAGAGTTATCATTACAAGGAAAGCACAATGTCTATAATAATATGGCATCTGGCTTAATCGCTAAAGTGCAAGAGTTACGCAACCAAAGCATGAAAGAGAGCATGGGGTCGTATGTGAACATTTCACATAGATTGGAGCATGTAGCGTTGATCGGTGGAGTTAACTACATCAATGATTCGAAAGCAACGAATGTGAACTCTGTTTGGTATGCATTGGAAAGTTTCTCGACAGACATCGTCTTGTTATTGGGAGGTGTAGATAAAGGAAATGATTACGATATGCTTCGTGATTTAGTAAAGCAAAAAGTAAAAGCAATAATCTGTATTGGTAAAGATACTTCACGTATTCACGATGCTTTTGAAGATGAAGTGGACGTGATTGTAAATAGTTCTTCGATGGAAGATGCTGTCATGATTGCTTCGCATATCGCATCTAAAGGTGATACAGTATTATTGTCTCCTGCATGTGCAAGCTTTGATTGGTTTAAAAATTACGAAGAAAGAGGCGATAAATTCAAAGAAGCTGTGATGGCATTGTAAATCTAGTTATGGAGAAAATCTTTTCAAAACTAAAAGGTGATAAATGGATTTGGATTATCGTGATAATCTTATCAGGATGGTCTTTGCTTGCGGTGTATAGTTCGGTGGGTACTTTGGCTTATAAAGAAGGCAAAGGAACAGAATTGTATCTGGTTAAGCACTTCTCCATTATTGCTATCGGTTTAGTTTTTATGTATTTGTCTCACAAATTGGATTACAGATGGTACGCTGGAATTTCGAAAATATTAATGGTCATTACCATACCCTTACTACTATATACATTGATATTCGGTAGTTCGGTGAATGAAGCATCGCGTTGGGTGACCATTCCGGTTATCAACCAAACATTTCAGACGTCCGATTTAGCGAAGTTGGCTTTGATTACATTCTTAGCACGCATGTTGTCGCGTAAGGCACATGAAATTAAGGATTTGAAAAAGTCGTTTATCCCAATTATGGGAACAGTATGTGCGGTGTTTGTATTAATTGCGATTGCGAATTTATCGACAGCACTGATGTTGTTTGGAACAAGTATTCTTTTGTTAGTAATTGGTCGTATTGACATAAAACAAATTGGTCTTGTTTGTCTTGGTGGTGGCGTTCTTTTGACATTGGTTATTCTATTAGGACCTCGTCGTGCTACTTATATAAGCCGTATAGAAGGATTCTTCAAAACAGAACAAGTAGACGGTAGAAATACAAGTATTCCCTTTCAAGAGGATAAAAATTTCCAAGCTAACAATGCAAAAATAGCGATAGCGACAGGCGGATTATTTGGAAAAGGTCCTGGTAATAGTATTCAACGTAACGTATTACCACATCCATATTCGGATTTTATTTTCGCTATAATCATTGAAGAGTATGGAGCGTTAGGAGGTTTTGTATTGTTGTTCTTGTACTTGGCACTGATGTATCGGGTGATTCGTATTGTGACGATGAGTCCACGTGCTTTTGGTGCTTTTCTAGCCGCAGGACTAGGCTTCAGTTTGACTATCCAGGCATTAGCAAATATGGCAGTAGCAGTAGGATTGGGGCCAGTAACAGGTGTTCCATTGCCATTGGTAAGTATGGGAGGTACCTCGATATTATTCACAAGTGTTGCATTAGGTATTATTCTTTCGGTAAGTAGAAGTATCGAAGAATTAAAAAATAAAGAAGAATTAGAAGAAGGAACGATTACTGGTCCAAAAACCGCTAGAAAAGTAGTTGTAGGAACAGTTTAGTTTAGAGAATATGGCGCATAAAGTAATCATAAGCGGAGGTGGAACTGGGGGACATATTTTCCCGGCAATTGCGATTGCGAATGCATTGCGTCGTGTAGAGCCGAATATTGAAATATTGTTTGTAGGAGCGAATGGCAAGATGGAGATGGAGAAAGTGCCCGCGGCAGGTTATACAATTGTGGGATTAGATATTCAGGGATTCAATCGTTCATCACTTCTTAAAAATATATGCTTGCCTTTCAAGATGATTAGCAGTCTGTTGAAAGCAAGAAGAATTATCAAGGATTTCAAAGCAGATGTAGCGGTCGGTGTGGGAGGTTATGCTTCGGGTCCATTGTTGATGATGGCAAACATGATGGGCTTGCCAACATTAATTCAAGAACAAAACTCTTTTGCGGGTAAGACTAATAAAAGTTTGGGTAGTAAAGCGAATAAAGTTTGTGTAGCCTACGAAGGAATGGAGCAATTCTTTCCTGCAGAAAAAGTCTTGTTGACTGGAAATCCTATTCGTCGTACTTCGGTGGATATCGAAGGAAAAAAAGGAGAGGCTTTGGTTTCTTTCGGTCTGGAAGCTGGTAAGAAAACAATATTAGTAACGGGTGGAAGTCTAGGCGCTGGTACATTGAATGATTGTGTGAAACAAGCTTTTGAAAAAATCAAAGAAGCTGATGTACAAGTGATATGGCAATGTGGAAGCTATTATCATGAAGCATTGAATAAGGAAATTCAAGATTTACCTTACAATGTGAAAATGATGCCATTCTTACAACGTATGGATTATGCCTACGCCGCAGCAAATTTAATTATCGCTAGAGCTGGCGCAGGGACGATTTCGGAATTATGTGTAGTGGGTAAGCCAGTGATTTTAGTTCCATCACCAAATGTTGCAGAAGATCATCAAACTAAAAATGCAATGGCATTGGTTAATAAAAACGCTGCTTTGATGGTGAGAGATGTGGAAGCAAGAGAGAAATTAGTGAATGAAGCTTTGGCTTTATTACAAGATGAACATAAAATGAACGACTTAGCGGAGAACATTAAGAAGCTTGCCTTGTTGGATGCGGACGATGTAATTGCTAATGAAGTGTTGAAAATAATAAAATAGACAAATGATAAATATTGATCAAATAAAGCAAGTTTATCTTATCGGTATCGGTGGAATTGGTATGAGTGGTTTGGCGCGTTACTTCCAGCATTTGGGTTGTAAGGTTGTCGGCTACGACCGTACAGAAACTGATTTGACGCTTGCACTTGTACAGGAAGGAATTGATGTCGTTTATCAAGATGATATCGCTTTAATTCCAGCTGAATTTGATCAACCTTCAGCTGAGACTTTGGTGATTTTTACGCCAGCTGTTCCGAAGGATTTGAAAATCAAAAACTATTTTATTGATAAAGGTTTCGAAATTTTTAAACGTTCTCAAGTTCTAGGATTTATTAGTGCTAGTCGTTTCACCATTGGTGTGGCAGGTACGCATGGTAAAACTACGACGTCGACGATGATCGCGCATATATTAAAAGATTCGGGCTATGACTGTTCAGCTTTCTTAGGCGGTATTAGTTCCAATTACAATACGAATGTGTTGTATGGTGACAACAATGTTGTGGTGGTAGAAGCGGATGAGTACGATCGTTCTTTCTTGACGTTACATCCTAATATCGCGGTAGTGACTTCTGCGGATGCGGATCACTTGGATATTTACGGAGATGAATCGCATTTGATCGATTCGTTCAAAATGTACTTGGATAGAGTGGTAGAAGGTGGTCATCGTATTGTGAAAAAGGGTTTGCCGTTTTCGGGTGATATTTCTTATTCGAAAGACGAGCAAGCGGACGCACATGCAGAGCATATTGAAGTAATAGAAGGTGAATTTCATTTTGATTATGTAAAAGGTGATTTGCGTATCGCGAATATCAAGATGGGTATTGCGGGGCTACATAATATTGAAAATGCTGTTGCGGCAGTTACAGTTGCATTATTGTTGGAAATTGATCAAGATAAAATTGTTGCTGCATTAGCAAATTTCAGCGGAGCTAAAAGACGTTTTGAATACATCGTGCGTCAGCAAAATGCTATATATATTGATGATTATGCACATCACCCAGAGGAGTTAAGAGCATTTCTTTCTTCGTTGAAGAAGCTTTATCCTGCGAAAAAGATTACGGTAGTTTTCCAACCGCATTTGTTCTCGCGTACACGAGATTTTGTAGAAGGATTTGCAGAAGTGTTGGGTATGGCGGATGATTTATTGCTGATGGAAATTTATCCAGCACGTGAATTGCCAATCGAAGGCGTGACTTCTTCGTGGTTGTTAGAGAAAATTGATTTAGAAAACAAACGTGTAGTAACTCCTGAGCAAGTTTTGGAGTACGTTGAAAATGAGAAGCCAGAGCTTGTAGTGACGGTAGGAGCTGGTGATATTGATAGATTGGTAAAACCACTTAAAGCAATTATTGCGAAATAATTATGAAGAACATCAAATGGGGACTCGTATTCTACACTTTCCTAGGCGTTTGCGCCTTGGTGGGATTGGTAGTGCTCATGGGAATGATTAGTAATAAGGATAACGCGCAGGTTTGCACAGCGTTGAAAGTAAATGTAGAAGGTAAGGAAACTTTTATCGATCAACATGATATTTCAAAGATGGTAAATAATCAATTCGGTGCTGTAATCGGTAAAGAATTGCAAACTATAAAATATGAAGATATAGAGCGTGCCATTGAGAAGTTACCTTATGTGTCCAATGCTGAGATTCATACGGATATGGATGGTACAATCAACGTCAATGTTCAGCAGCGAGAAGTGATTCTCCGTGTTATAAACAAAGATGGACGCGAATTTTATGTGGATACTAAAGGACATAAAATTCCTGTAACATTGAAATACGTGCCGCATGTTTTGGTTGCTAATGGCAAGATTAAGGAGAGTTATAATAAGCCTTTGGAACCGATTGAAACTAAAATGGTAAAGGATTTGGTTCAGATTGTGGAGCACGTAAAAGGAAATGATTTGTGGGAAAATCAAATTGTTCAGATTTATGTCAATGAACAAGATGATATTGAACTTATTCCACGTGTAGGCAAAGAATTGTTGGTAATTGGATCAGCGGATTCTTTGGAATACAAACTCAGAAGATTGGAAATGTATTACAAAAATATATTGCCAAAAGTAGGATCAGAAGCGTACGCTAAAGTAAATGTGAAGTACGGCGGTCAAATTATCTGTGAGCGAAGAGAGGGGTGGTACATGGACAGCTTGCAGATGAAAATTAACATGAAAAATTAAAAAATACAGCATATGAAACCAAGAATTACAGACATTGAAAAAGAAAATCCGATCATCGTTGGTTTAGATATCGGTACTACAAAGATTTGTGTTACTGTAGGACGACGCAGTGGTACAAACAAAATTGAATTATTAGGCGTGGGTAAGGCAGAGTCTGCCGGTGTGAATCGTGGTGTGGTAGCTAATATTCAAAAGACTGTATTTAGTATTCGTGAGGCCGTTTCTTCAGCAGAGGGACAGTCCAATGTAGATATTAAAGTAGTCAATGTAGGTATCGCGGGTCAGCATATCAAAAGTATTCAACATCGCGGAATATTAACCAAAAGCGATGATGATGAAATCAACCGTCTTGATGTAGAACGATTGATTTCGGATATGTACAAATTGGTTTTGCCTCCAGGGGAAGAAATTATTCATGTGTTGCCTCAGGAGTTTACGATTGACAATGAACCAGGTATCAAAGAACCAATAGGTATGGCTGGTCGTCGTATGGAAGCTAATTTCCATATCATTTCAGGTCGTGTTACTGATATCAAAAATATCAAGAAATGTGTAGATAATTCTGATTTAGAAGTGTCTTCATTGGTACTTGAGCCTCTTGCATCATCCGAAGCTGTATTGGATGAAGAAGAAAAAATGGCTGGTGTAGTTCTTGTTGATATAGGTGGTGGTACTACCGATGTGGCTATTTTCCACGAAGGTATTATCCGTCATACTGCTGTAATTCCTTTAGGTGGTAATATTGTAACAGAAGATATTCGTCAAGGTTGTGCTGTCCTTCGAAATCAAGCTGAGCAATTAAAAGTTAGATACGGTTCGGCTTTGGCTGACGAAAATAAAGAAAACGAAGTTATCTGCGTTCCAGGTATCCGTGGTCGTGACTCTAAAGAGATTTCTGTTAAAAATCTTGCTTATATTATTCAAGCGAGAATGGAAGAAATTATTGAGCACGTGTATTATGAAATCAAAGCTTCGGGTTACGAAGATAAATTAATCGCGGGCATCGTTATCACTGGTGGTGGTGCACAATTGAAACATTTGGTACAATTGGTGGAATACATCACTGGAATCGATTGTCGTATTGGATATCCAAATGAATATTTGGCAAAAACTGACATGCTAAATAAACAAACATTAGAGGAAATGAAATCCCCAATGTATGCAACAAGTATTGGTTTGTTGATCAAAGGAATTCAAACGGTCGAAGACGAACAAAATATGGCTTCAGAGGAGCGTGAGCTTAAAAAACCGCGCAAAGAGAAAGTTGGCGAAATCGCAGAAAAGCAAAGTAAAAAAGAGAGTTGGTTTACTAAAATTATCTCAGAATTTATCAAGGATAATCAAGAAATAGACGACGAAACTTATATCGGAAAAAAATAACTTTTCCACACTGGATGGAGTTTTCCACAATTTAACAAATGTGGAAAACTCTTGTTAAGATTTTGGTATTATTACATTCGAATTGTTGAGTTTGGGTTAAATGTTAAGCTTGGCAGTTCTCTTATAAATAGGATATTATTATGTCGATACAATTTGAAATGTTAAAGGAACAATCATCTATAATCAAGGTTATAGGTGTTGGTGGTGGCGGTGGCAATGCCGTTAATCACATGTACAAGCAAGGGATTAGCGGAGTTGATTTTATAGTGTGTAATACAGATGCGCAAGCATTGGAATTAAGTCCTATTCCTAACAAAGTACAATTGGGAACGAGTCTAACTGAAGGTATGGGTGCTGGCGCTGATCCTGATGTAGGCGAAAATTCTGCTATCGAAAGTATTGATGATATCAAAAGAATGTTAGGTACTAACACTAAGATGCTTTTTATCACTGCCGGAATGGGGGGTGGTACTGGTACTGGTGCAAGTCCTGTCTTGGCTAAAGCGGCTAAGGAAATGGGAATCTTGACTGTAGCTATAATCACAACTCCTTTTACATTCGAAGGTAAAAAACGTCGTTCACAAGCGGAAGAAGGCTTAAATGAATTGCGTAAATATGTAGATTCTTACCTTGTAATTTCTAACGATAGATTACGTGAGATCTTCGGAAACTTGACAATGACAGCTGCTTTTGCTAAAGCAGATGATATATTGACTACGGCTGCAAAAGGTATCGCCGAAATCATTACTATTCCAGGTTATGTAAACGTCGATTTTAAAGATGTGCGCACTGTAATGAATGATAGTGGTGTCGCTATTATGGGTAACCATATTGCTTCTGGAGAGAATCGTGCTATTGAGGCTGTAACTGGAGCATTGGCTTCTCCATTATTGAAAGATAATGAAATCGAAGGCGCTCGTTATATCTTATTGAATATTACTTCTGGTAAAAAAGAAGTAACGATGGATGAGGTGGCAATTGTGACGGATTACATCCAAGAAAAGGCAGGTTTAACAGCTGACTTAATTTGGGGTAACTGTATTGATGAGGCATTGGAAGATGATTTGTCTGTAACAATTATTGCTACAGGATTCCAAACGGCTGAAGAGCGCATGAAAGAAAAGGAAAACGAAAAAGTTGCTTTGCCTTTAACGCCAGATACAGTTCACTCATTTATTAAACCTGTATCACAAAATCAATTTGCTGAAAAACCAGTAGCGCAATCTACTCCAGCATATGTAACTCCTGTGGTTACACCAACTAATGTAGTTCAACCTGCAACAACGCCTCAAGCTGATCTTTTCAATCCGTTGAAAACAAATGTGTCGAATATTGCGGTGCAACAAGAATCAAATGTAGTACGTCATACTTTAGACGTTCAAGATGATTTTACGGCAGAAGAAACTGTTGAGGATAACGGTGGTTTTGAGTTAAAAACTTCACCTTCTGTTTTTGAATTCAAGTTACCTACTGTTTTTGATGCTTACGAAGAAAAAGTAGATGAGCAAGTAGAGGAAGAAGTAAATAATATTGTAGAAACTAATCATGTTTCGAATATTGCACATACTACTGTAAAAGTAGAAGAGGAAGTAAATTTTGAAGATCAATTACTAAAAACTAAAGAGCGTATCTTACGTTTGAAAGAATTGAGTATGAAGTTGAAATCTTCAAACGGTTTACAAGAATTAGAAAATGAGCCTGCATACAAGAGAAAACAAAAATCTTTAGACGATGTGCCTCATTCTTCGGATTCACAAGTCTCACGTTTTACGTTATCATTCGATGATGGTGTTACGGAGATTCGTTCGAATAATTCATTCTTACACGACAATGTCGATTAAAAGAAAGTAAAGTTATATAGTAAAGGCTCAACAATTGTTGAGCCTTTTTTATGTCTTAGCGAAATACATTCTATTTACTAGGTGTTTTGCGCATGTAACTTAAATAGTTCGATCAACTCGGGAATATTCGTTACCCCTAATTTTTCAAAAATACGGCTCTTGTAGGTGCTTACTGTTGAAGAGCTTAAATCCAATAGATTTGATACTTCAAGGATGCCATGACCCTCTATGAGGTGCTTAGCGACGTCCATTTCACGGTTAGACAATTTATTAAGGAGATTAACCTTATCTATACTTGATTTGGTGCTTGTCAACTTTTGAATATATAAATCTCTTACAGCAGGAGACATGTATTTCCCCCGTTCTTGAATACTTGTGATAGCGTTATTCAGTTCTTCCATCGCTGTATTCTTATTTAAATACCCTGCAGCGCCCGCTTCTATGTAGCGTAACGCATAAATATTTTCGTCATAAGATGAAAATACTAATATTTTTAAATCCGGTTGTAAATCCAATACCTCTTTAATGACGCTGATATTATTTCCGCCAGGCATGTTAATGTCCAAAAGGAGCAGATCAAAACGTTTGAAATTCAGGTGAGAGTACACCTCTTTAATAGTGGATGCATGCGTTATCTGTGCCTCCTTGAATGTTTCATTAATGGCTACAGCAGTACCAAATCGTACAATGCTGTGGTCATCTGCTATAAGGATACTATTCATGGTGATTTGGTGTGTTATTTTTCGATAATTAATATAAGAATATTTTTATTATTTTAAACTAATTATTCTATCAAAGATAATCTTTTAATTTTAAAAATCTGATGTATATAATTGTGCTATCTAAATTAGAACTTTTATCTTATTTTTGTTTCATTAAAATAAAATTATTATGGGATTTATAAAAGAATTTAAGGAATTCGCTATGCGTGGTAACGTAATTGACCTAGCGGTCGGTGTTGTTATCGGCGGAGCATTTGGCAAAATTGTCACTTCTTTAGTGGATGATTTGATTATGCCAATTATTGGTGTCATTACAGGAGGCGTTGATTTCTCTGAGAAGGTATTAACGTTGAAAGAGGCTGTTTTGAATGCAGATGGTTCTATTTTGACTCCAGCTGTAACATTAAATTATGGCAATTTTATAAATGTTGTTATTCAGTTCTTGATAATTGCATTCTGTATTTTTGTGGTAATAAAAGCTTTAAATTCCTTGAAGAAAAAAGAAGAAGAACCAGCTGCTGCGCCTGCAGGGCCTTCTAATGAAGAAGTGTTACTTACAGAAATAAGAGATTTGTTGAGAAATAAATAGTTTTTTCTGTTCCAAAAAAGGAAGAAAGTTCATAAGTGTATTGTGAACTTTTTTCTTTCATATACTTGTATATATTGAAATTATACAGTACTTTTGCATTCCTCTTAGGGGGTAATATTTGGTTAATAGAAAAAAATAATAAAGATAATAGAGCGTCATGAAAAGAACATTTCAGCCTTCGCAAAGAAAAAGAAGAAATAAGCACGGTTTTAGAGAGCGTATGAGCACAGCTAATGGTAGAAGAGTATTAGCGTCTCGTAGAGCAAAAGGTAGAAAACGTCTAACAGTTTCTGACGAATACCGTCATAAAGGCTAATTCTTTTTTTAGCGCCAGTGACTTTTACTGTGGCTATATTCCGGCCAAACTAGTCATCTGATGAGAAAAACATTTACCAAAGAAGAACGACTGTGTAGTAAGAGAAAAATTGATTCTCTTTTTCATAGGGGTTCTTCTTTTGTTGTTTACCCCTTTCGAGTTGTTTATTTAGTTAGTCCAGCTCAAGAGAACCTATATCCTGTTCAGGTAATTTTATCTGTTTCGAAGCGTAGATTTAAGCATGCACATGACCGCAATCGTATTAAGCGATTAATACGCGAAGTGTATCGTTTACAAAAAAATGAGTTACTGTACGAAGAAGTAAATAAACTCTCGTTAAATTTGGATATGGCAATTCAATATGTGGGCAAGGAAGAGTTGGGTTTTGAGTTGTTGTTTACTAAGATGAACAAAACACTTAAACAGTTGGTCGATGCAATTTCTGCTTAACATTTGGAATTTGATATTATGGTGTTTGAAGCACCTATTTTTATTTCTCATAAAAATATATCAGCTTTTCATTTCGCCTTTGCTGGGTGCCAATTGTAGGTATACACCTACTTGCTCACAATTCGGCAAAGAAGCGATATTGAAGTATGGTCCTTTTAAAGGTGGTTGGCTAACAGTAAAACGTATCGCAAGATGCAATCCTTGGGGCGGTCATGGACACGATCCTATTCCTTAATATTATTGGTTGAAGATGAGTACATATATTTTGCAAATTGATACGGCGACTGAAGTTTGTTCTGTTTCGCTCAGTCTTAATGGTCAGATTATAGATAAGGTTGATGCAGCAGAACCAAATTTGCATGCTTCAAAATTGACTGTTTTTATTGACCAATTGTTGCAAAACACAAATCTGACTTACCAAGACCTTTCCGCAATAGCGGTAAGTAAAGGTCCTGGATCTTACACAGGTCTGCGTATTGGAGTTTCTACAGCCAAGGGGTTGTGTTATGCATTGGATATTCCATTGTTAGCTGTGAATACTTTAGAAAGCATGTATATGGGTTATACTTCGCAGCCGCTAGATAAGTTTGACCTGTATATCCCGATGTTGGATGCGCGTCGTATGGAAGTGTATATGATGACTCTGGATGCACAAGGAAATATACTGAAAGAAACCGAAGCTGTGATTATTGATTCGGAAACATTTTCAGCTTACGCTGATAAGCAAATTTGTTTATTTGGTTCGGGCGCAGAAAAATTAAAAGCTACTTTTGAGGAATCATCTAATATTACCATTGATAGCAGTTATAAACATTCTTCTGAATATTTAGCGAAATTAGCTTTCGAGAAATTCAACAAACAAGATTTTGAAGATCTTATCTATTTCGAACCTTATTATTTGAAAGAATTTATTGCTACGACACCGAAAACAATTAAATTATAACCATTTCTTTCTTTTGAACCAGAGGTAAATAATTAGACTCAATACCAACATAGCCCCAAGTACAATGGGATAGCCATATTTCCAATGTAGCTCAGGCATATTATCGAAGTTCATACCATAAACTCCAACTATAAACGTTAAGGGCATAAAAAATACGGAGATTATAGTTAAAATTCGCATAATCTCGTTGGTATGATTGGATTCAATATTGAAATAAATAGAGAGGAGCTGTGCTGTATTCTCTGAAGTATTACGATATAAGGTGCTGGTTCTAGAAAACAAATCCCTCAAATCTTGTGTATATACGTTTTTATATTCTGGCAAGTGAAAATAATCCACAATATCTTTATATAACACTAAGATTGACCGGATTACATCAATTTGGCGTTTGATATAATATAATTTCTTTAAGAATGGCTTGCGTTTTTGATGCAAGAAAACGATCTCTTCGTATTCATCTAATTTAGTCGACATATCACCCAATACCAATGTTTCAAATGATTTTAAGGCTTCTGAAAGTAAAGTATTGACCAAAGATTTACTGGATGCAAGTACGCGACTTTTTGAGTCAAGTTTTTTGATGTTTTCAAGAAATGTTATGTTATTACGATGCGTAGTAATGACAAAATTGTTCCCATAAAAAATCGAAATTCTATCGGTTATTTCTGTCAATGAATCTGAATCTTCTTCGAGTTTCGAACGTGTAGAACGAATAATTAAAAAATGATAATTGTCAAATTCTTCAATTTTGGGCAAGTGCCCTACTTCCAGACAATCTCTTATGGACTCGTCTCGAAGGTTGAATTTTTCTTTCAATTCTTTGAAATCTTCCAATGTTGGGTTGGTGATGTCAATCCATTCAAAGGGATGATTCTCTGGTGTTAGAATATGAACAATCATAAGCGTCGTTTATACTTTAAATTTAAAACAAAAAGGGATTTAATCTGCAAGATTAAATCCCTTTTTGTTTTTTATAGGCTGTAAAGAAAGACTATTTCTTCTCAGCGCCTTTTTTGCTTGTATATTCTTTGTTCAAAGCTGCAACAACTTCTTTCGTAATGTCTAATTTTTCATCTGCATAGATTACAGCAGGGTTAGTTTTAGAATACGTTAAAACATATTGGTAACCATTTTCTTTTGCATGCTTTGTTAAGTACTCCGTGATAGAATTGTAAACAGCAGTCATTTCTGATTGCTCGTCTTGAGCCAATGATGATGATGCATTTTGGTTCAATTGTGCTAATTCTTGTTGTTTACGCGCTAATCTTTCTTCAGTTGCTTGACGCTCAGAGGCACTCATTGTAGCCGCTTTTTGCTCTGCTTCAGCCAATTCTCTTTGGAAAGCTTGACCTTTTGATTGTAAGTTTTCTTGTGCTTTTTTAGCTTTACCTTCTAGTTTCGCTTTCGCGTCTTTGAAGTATTCGTATTGAGCAGATAAAGTATCTGCATTTACATAAACTATTTTATCAGCTACTTTTGTTTCACCAGTATTTGATGATGTACTATCATTTTTTGCAGAAGATGTATTTGATGTGTTTTGACCACAAGAAGCAGCACCTGCTACGATTGCGATTCCCAAAGTAACTTTAGATAAGTTTGATAAAAATTTATTCATTTGTTGTCTATTTTCAGTTTAAAGAACAAACCTACTATAAAAAAATTAAAATTCCATTTTTTGTTATTTTTTTCGAATTATTATCGTCATTTTCCATGGTTTTTACCTCGTGAATCTGTTGTTTAAGTCCTTAATTTTTATTAACTTTGAATGTTAATTTAATCAGATTTTTTTTAATTCATGAGCGAAGAAAAAAACAATCCTACAGCGTATTCAGCGGATAATATTCAGGTTTTAGAGGGTTTAGAAGCGGTACGTAAGCGCCCTTCAATGTATATCGGTGATACTGGACCTAAAGGTCTACATCACTTGGTGTATGAGGTAGTGGACAACTCTATTGATGAGGCTGTTGCTGGATATTGTGATGATATACTTGTTACTATACATGAGGATAATTCTATTTCCGTAGCTGATAATGGTCGTGGTATCCCGACAGGAATCAACAAAAAGGAAAATAAATCAGCCTTGGAGTTGGTTATGACGATTCTTCACGCAGGTGGTAAGTTTGACAAAGATACATATAAGGTTTCCGGTGGTTTGCACGGTGTTGGTGTATCTTGTGTGAATGCTTTATCTACACATTTGAAAGCTGAAGTACACCGCGAAGGCAAAATATTCAATCAAGAATACGAACGTGGTAAACCGATGTACGAGGTGAAGGAAGTCGGTGTTTCAGATAAAAATGGAACTATCGTTACGTTCAAGCCAGATCCAGAAATTTTTACACAGACTACAATATACAATTACGATACATTAGCGAATCGTCTTCGCGAATTGTCTTTCTTAAATAAGGGAATCACGCTTACATTGATTGACAAGCGTGAGCAAAATGAAGATGGTACAGATAAAAAGGATGTTTTCTTGTCAGAAGGTGGACTTCAAGAGTTTGTCAAATTCTTAGATGGTACACGTTCGGCTTTGATTCCAAATCCTATTTATTTGGAAGGTATCAAACAAGGTATTCCTGTAGAATTGTCTTTCCAATACAATGATACGTATTCAGAGAATGTGCATTCTTATGTGAATAATATCAATACAATCGAGGGGGGTACACACGTAGCTGGTTTCCGTAGAGGATTGACTCGTATTTTGAAAAAATACGCCGATGAGTCAGGATTGCTTAAGAATTCTAAGGTAGAAGTTACGGGTGATGATTTCCGTGAGGGATTAACTGCTGTTATTTCTGTAAAAGTTGCGGAACCTCAATTCGAAGGTCAGACGAAAACGAAGTTAGGTAACACGGAGGTTTCGGGTGCGGTAGATGTTGCTGTGGGTGAGATTCTAGGTCAATATCTAGAAGAAAATCCAAGAGAAGCTAAAACCATCGTACAAAAAGTAATCATTGCAGCGCAAGCGAGAGCAGCAGCGCGTAAAGCGCGTGAGCTTGTACAGCGTAAAACAGTGATGAGCGGTTCGGGTTTGCCTGGTAAATTGGCTGACTGTGCGAGCAACGATCCTGCTTTATGTGAAATATTCTTTGTCGAGGGAGATTCAGCGGGTGGTACTGCAAAACAAGGGCGTGATCGTAATTATCAAGCAATTATGCCATTACGTGGTAAGATCTTGAACGTAGAGAAAGCGATGGAGCATAAAATCTATGAGAACGAAGAGATCAAAAATATGTTTACCGCTTTGGGGGTTTCTGTAGGTACAGATGAAGATCCTAAAGCGTTGAATACGGCTAAACTTCGTTACCATAAAATTATAATCATGACGGATGCTGATGTCGATGGTAGTCACATTGCTACATTAATATTGACATTCTATTTCCGCTACATGCGCGAATTAATCGAAAGAGGATATATCTATATTGCAACTCCTCCTCTTTACTTAGTGAAAAAGGGCAAGGATTTCGAATATGCATGGACTGAAGATCAGCGTTTAGCAGCAATTCAACGTTTGAAAGGTGCTGGTAAAGAAGATTCTGTGAACGTACAACGTTACAAAGGTCTTGGTGAGATGAATGCAGATCAATTGTGGGATACTACAATGAATCCAGAGCACCGCACTTTAAGACAAGTAACGATAGAAAATGCAGCGGAATGTGACCGCGTATTCTCCATGTTGATGGGCGATGAGGTAGCTCCACGTCGTGAGTTTATTGAGAAAAATGCAAAATATGCCAAGATTGACGTCTAAGCAATATAAACAGGATATTAAGACCGATAAGAGATTATCGGTCTTTTTTACCTCCACGCAATTTCTTTTGTGTTAATTGTTTTTCCTTATCAAGGTTTTGTTTGTTAAATTTAGGTAGCCAATTTCCTCGGTATGATCACACGAATACTATTTTTCCTGCTTTTTGTATGCAATTGAATGCGCAAACATTTAACCCAGATTACGCAGTAGATATTTTCATTTGAAGATCTATCGGGTAATCCCAAAGTCCCCTGAACCATTTTCTACGTTTTTTTGTTAGTGCAATTTTGAGCTTGAGTGTATCACCTACCTTTTCAAAGTAAGCTCCAATTGCAAAAGTTCTATAACGTAGTGTTGATAATGTTTTTTGCGTTTTTTCCTGCAAGACGAATATTCTGAATATCGACATTAGATTATAGGCTATCATGGAGAATATTCATGCAGCTTCTGTTGCATAAAATCCTTTCAGGTTAAAGCTTTCTGCTCCAAAATCAGCCTTCAATTCTTTGATTCTGTTCTCCGCATCCCCACGTTGGCGATACATCCGCCATACATCAGTTGCAGCAAATTCATTATTGGTAAAGTATGCAGAATAGCGATAATTTCTGTGGATTTCATCGTCGGGAAATAAACTTAAGGTTCTGCCCGTTGCATTGGGTCTATTGGCTATCTTCTGTCGGACGATTACTAGTCTGCGTTGCTTGTCCCAGGTTTTCCCCTGATAGTGCTTCTCGCAGATCTCAATTCCCTCATCCACCATCAACCAGGTGTCTTGCTTGTTGATTAAATGCTGTACAGGGTGGGTAAACTTTGCAGCAACAATATATTTCAGCGCTTTGTGTTCCAAATGTTCAAAAATATCTTTTTGACAAAAGCCACTGTCTAATCGAACCATACCCACTTTTTTAGTACCAAAAACCGATAAAGTTTCTTCTAAAAAGCCAATAAAATTATTCGCTGAACTCGTGTTTCCGCTCCTGAGCCAAAAGTTAGCAACCATTTTTACCTCATTTACGAAAGCTATAATGGGATGGAGGCTGTTTCTTCCCTTTTTCTTCGGATTATACCCTTTCTTGGCTCCATCTTGTGCGCCATAGCGGGTAACAACTGAGGAATCAATGTCCAAAGTGAAATAGTTGATATTAATATTTTGAAAAAACCAACTAAAAAAATGATGACCTACCTCTTGATTCGTCTTTTGTGTGAACTTGCCGAAATAACGTTTATACGCATCTTGACCGGGTGTTTTTTTCCAATCGAAAATTTGACCAAGAGCCCTGTCTGAACGTGTAATCTCCGTATGCAGAAAACGGTTTGCTCCACACCAAATACTTGTAATAAAGGACTCCAGAAGAACTTCCTTTTTGTAGGCATTATTGGATTGGGATACAGGTAAAGAAGTACAGTTTTCTATCTCCTCCCGAAAGCCAATTTTGTCTAACATTTGCTTCAAAAAAACCATTCCGCCCCAGGGTGTAATCTCTTGATTAGTAAATGATAACTCGAATTTCATAGCGCACTTTTTTCTACTGCTACGCAGTTGGATTTTAAATCTCTAAATTAACTATTTTTTTCTATTGCGTAATCTGGGTTAAAGTATTTTTGCCATTAGGTATTAATCTAGCTAATGGGTTAATCGTTACATTAGGTCTTATAAACAGTTCTCTCAAATTCTCAGACATACGTTTTCTGCCAAATAATCTTACATTACCATTTTGATCAAATGTTAATCTAACTACAGGAATTTCTTGACGGGGACTACTTGCGGAGCCGTGGTTAATATGATAAATTACAGGTATTCCTGGTCTGCTGCTAGGAATATCCGCACTTCCATAATATGTCAAATCACTAAAATAAACATCATGGAATGGGAATCCTTCAAAGTTAAGTTCTCTACTAAATAAATTTTGTCCATTAATATTTAAATTAAACGAGTTATCTAAATACCAAATATCGATTTGCGCTCCAAAAGTAGGGTTTTCAAATTCTACCGTATGAGTAAATGGGACATCTGTTGTTACTGTATCAACGAAATGGAAATGTGGATTGGCGCCAATCAATGTTGTTTCAGGTACATTAAACGTGAGTACTAAATTGTATTTAACACCTGGTGTAAGGTTTAAATTCTCAATATCCACACGTCTTGATACATCTCCGATAGTTAAAGCTTCAATTGTAAATTCACCCTCGGTAGATGGTTGATGGGGTATTTAATATTGTCGGATTTATAGAGGTAGTGCTTTTTACAGTTAAATCACTGAAAGGTATAAAGGGAAAAACAACAGGGGACCCTAATAAGTTCTCATCTGTTGCTGCGGCAGTAATCGTACTATTACTAACTTTAAATTTCGTTTTTGAATAACTTGGTTTAAAATATGATGCACCTCCAACACCTCTGATTTGTGTATAGACAGAAGTGCTATTATCCAATTTTATAATGGTAGTAATCTGAGCAAATTGATGTTTGAATTTTATTTTAATCGTTGTATTACTATTATGAGCTACTGTGACATCTTGCTTTTGAAACATAAAAGATACTTGCTGATTAGTAATCACTGCAGTGTTAATATTAGATGCATTTTCAATTTCAGCAGGATACTGTGTTTGGGAGTCTATAGAGTAGGCAACAATCGTGTATTCTTTTCCACCAAAAACTAATAAGGGGCCTGTCTGACTTTATTGACCGCGAATGTAGCTTTTCGAAGTGGCCAATGCACCAGTAGCTTTATCGTATGCATATACTCTATAGTGCGTATTTAATTCGACTTCTTTTGTTTTTAATTCAGCAAGCTTACCTTTTTCCTTCAATGATGATTTGACATTGTTACTTTCGTTTGATACAGGTTCTAAAGAAACAGTACAATTAAAACCACTATTTGGTGTATTGGAAATGTTTGACAATCCCGCAACAGATTCATTAATCTTTACTGTTGGCTTTTTAATGTCTGCAAGCTTTTCTTCTTGAATTTGTATTCCATCCATTTCAATGTTAAGCGCTACATAGCCATCTGGTATATCAATTGATGTAGTATTTTCTTCATTTGTTTGCTTACTACATGATAGAGTTAAGTAAGTAATACTAAATAATATTAATATCACAGCTGTCCTAAATAAATTTAGGGTGTAAAAAAATCTGCCCTCTTCTATTAATTAGGAAAGCTTTTTGTGAAA